>AXCX01000091.1 GCA_000767215.1 Actinotalea fermentans ATCC 43279 = JCM 9966 = DSM 3133 | reverse complement strand
CCGGGCCGCGCGCCTCGCCTCCCGCTACCTGCCCCGGCTGGTCCTGGCAGTGTGCGCCGCGATCACGACGACGCTCGCCGTCGCCTGGGCCGGCAACGCCTGGTCCTCGGCCACCGTCGCCGGCGGCGCCGTCGCCGTCGTCGTCCTCGGCGCCGCGTGGCTCGCGGGCACGGTGCCGAGCCCGCCGTCCGAGTCGGCCCCTGACACGGGTCACGACGCCGTACAGTGACGCCCGTGAGCTCCACCGCACCGCCGAACGACAGGATCGTCTGGGTCGACTGCGAGATGACGGGGCTCGACCCCGTGGCAGACGCCCTCATCGAGGTGGCCGCGGTGGTGACCGACTCCGAGCTCAACGTGCTCGGCGAGGGCGTCGACGTGATCATCACCCCGCCGGCCGAGGCGCTCGAGCAGATGGTCCCCTTCGTGCGGCAGATGCACACGACGTCGGGCTTGCTCGAGGAGCTCCCCGGCGGCACGACGCTCGAGGAGGCGCAGGCGATCGTCCTCGACTACGTCCGCACCTGGGTGACCGAGCCGGGCAAGGCACCGCTCGCCGGCAACTCGGTGGCGACCGACAAGACCTTCCTCGACCGCGACATGCCGGAGCTGGTCGGCCACCTGCACTACCGGCTCATCGACGTGTCGTCGTTCAAGGAGGTCGCGCGGCGCTGGTACCCGCGCATCTACTTCGCCTCGCCGGAGAAGAACGGCGGCCACCGGGCGCTCGCGGACATCCTCGAGAGCATCGACGAGCTGCGCTACTACCGCGCGGCGATGCTCGTCCCGCCGCCGGGACCCGACTCGGCGACCGCGCGCCAGATCGCCGCGCAGGTCCTGGCGACGTCCGTCCGAGGCGGCCGGACCGCCCAGCTGCCCGACGACGCGGGCGCCGCCACGGGCGAGTGAGCCCCGGCGCCGCGACCCGCGAGGAGCACCGCCGGGACGAGCACTGCCGAGACGACGATGCCGGCCCGAGGGCCGGCATCGAGGTGGGGTGGCTGACGGGACTTGAACCCGCGACCCCCTGGACCACAACCAGGTGCTCTGCCAACTGAGCTACAGCCACCATGACCCGGCGCTCGCGCGCGGGCCGACGAGGAGTCTAGCCGGTACGGAGGGGTGCGTTCGACGTCGTTCGTCTCCGGCGCCGGCAACGGCGGTCTCAGGCCTCGGCGCGCGCCACCACGGCGTCCGCGAACCTCTCGAGGGCGCCAGGGGCGAGGTCGGTGAAGAGCGACGGCTCGACCAGCTCCAGCTCCATCAGGACCGGCTCGCCGTCGTCGTCCGTGACGACGTCGACGCGGGCGTACAGGAGCGGTTCGGGGACCAGGTCCACGCCGTCGGCCGAGGTGCCGAAGTAGCGCCGAGCCGCGCGCACGGCCTGAGCGGCGAACTCGACCTCGCCGTCGGACGGCACGAGCGGGCTCATCCGCTCCTCGCGGTAGACGCCCTCCACGCCGACGTCGGGACCGTCGAGCATCGCGCCCTTGAGCACGCTGTGCGAGTACTCCCCGGCGATGAACACGTGGGCGCGCTCACCCGCGGTGTCGACGCTGCCGACGTAGCGCTGCACCATCACGGTGCGCCCGGCGCCGAGGAGCCGCTTCGCGTGCGAGATCGCCAGCCCGCGCGAGCCCGCGTCGATCGCCGTGTACCGGCCGGTGTCGATCGAACCGGCGGAGACTGCGGGCTTGATGACGAAGTCACCGCTCGCCGGGAAGCGCGTGTGCAGCGCCCGGGACGTGAAGACGCGGCTCGGCTCGAGCCACTGGGTCGGCACGATCCGCACGCCGGCCGACTCGAGGTCGCGCAGGTAGTGCTTGTCCGTGCTCCACTCCACGACGGGGAGCGGGTTCGCGAGGCGGGACACGCGGTCGACGAGGCGGGCCCACTCCACGAACTCGGCGCGGCGCTGCGCGTAGTCCCAGGTGGAGCGGATCACCACGAGGTCGTACGAGGCCCAGTCGACGGTGGGGTCGTCCCAGACGACGGCCTCCGCCTCGGCCCCGCGGGCCGCCAGGGCGTCCCGGACGAGGGCGTCGTCGGCGTGCAGGTCGGGCAGGGCTGCGCAGGTGGCGAGGGCGATGCGGCTCACGTACCAACCCTAGAGGTCCCGCGGCGCACCCGGCGCGGGGGGTGAATCCGCCGCACCGGGGACCGACGCCGGCAGCCGCCCCTGTGCCAGAACCGCAGTTGTGCTGTTGGATCACTGTCGGGGGCACGACAGGGGCGCAGGTGCCTGTCAACGTCGTCGGGCAGTCGTCGGGAGAAAGGCCGGACCGATGATCGAAGCGCTGGGCCAGGAGCACGACGGGCGTGCGTCGGGGATGACCCTGCACGAGGAACCGGAGCGGTCGCGCGTCGTCGTCTACGGCGAGATCGACCTGGCGGTGCGCCAGGAGGCCGGGCCCCTGTGCCAGGCGCTCGCGCAGCGCGCGCTCCCGGTGGTGATCGACGCGACGGACGTGGAGTTCGTCGACTCGGCCGGGATGTCGGTGCTGGTCCGCATCGCCCGCGACGCCGAGGCGGGCGGCTACTCCGTCGTTCTCCAGCACGCGCCGTGGATGCTCAAGGAGCTGCTCACCATCACCGGCGTCGACCAGCTGCTGCCCTTCGCCGAGGGCGAGTCGACGCCCCAGCACCCGACCAGCCCGCCGGCCGACGCCGCCGGCGACTGATCCGGGCCGGCGACGGATCCCCGCCGGCGACCGATCCGGTCGGCGACCGATCCGGCCGAGGCGCCGGACGACGAAGGCCCCCGACCGGCATCGTCGCCGATCAGGGGCCGTCTGGTGCGCCATCAGGGACTCGAACCCCGAACCCGCTGAT
Source organism: Actinotalea fermentans ATCC 43279 = JCM 9966 = DSM 3133 (assembly GCA_000767215.1). Taxonomy (GTDB): domain Bacteria; phylum Actinomycetota; class Actinomycetes; order Actinomycetales; family Cellulomonadaceae; genus Actinotalea; species Actinotalea fermentans. Next base: position 4,774 of record AXCX01000091.1, on the reverse strand, counting down.
TAAGAGTCAGCTGCTCTGCCAATTGAGCTAATGGCGCGCGGTGCACGAGGTTAGCACCAGCAGCGTCGGGCACGAAAACGAGCGGTTCTACACGCCCCCCGCGGGCCGCTCGGACCGCACCTCGGCGCTCAGTGCTGCTGCGGTTCCTCGGCGGTCGGGGTCCACCACGCGACGTCCGGCAGGCCCTCGTGCTCGAGGATGTCGGGCGAGTCGGGGCCCGTGGGCTGCGCCAGGTCGGCGAGGAGCGTCAAGGGCACGTGCTCGCTCAGCAGACGCATCACGTCGACGCTGGCCTGCTCACCGGGCGCCTCGGCCGGCTCGTCGGCCGAGTCCTGCGCCGCGGACGCGTCAGCGGTCGACGCGTCGGCTGCCGCCGCCCGGGTCGCTGCGTCCGCCGCCGACGTGGGCTCGGACTCGTGCGCGACGGGCCGCGCGTCGTCACGACGCGATGAGCTCACGGCTCGCCTCCTCGGACAGTCGTCGGGCGGCGGTGCACCGCCCGAGGCAACTGCACCATCCTCGCGCACGGACCGCAACGGGGAACCCCGGATCGTCCACGGGACCCCCACATCCCGTCAGTCGGGACGGCCGGGCGACGTCAGAGGTACAGGCCGGTGCTCCGCGCGGATCCCTCCGGCTCGGCCACGCCGTGCAGGTCACGCTCGCGGAGCAGCGTGTAGTCGACACCCTGCAGCTCGACCTCGGCGCGGTCCTCCGGGTCGAACAGGACGCGGTCGCCGACGGTCACCTGACGCACGTGCTCGCCCGCCGCGACGACCACCCCCCAGGCCAGGCGCTTGCCGACGCTCGCGGTGGCGGGGATGAGGATGCCCGACGACGACAGCCGCTCGGCGGACTCGGCGTCGACGCGGACGAGGGCGCGGTCGTGCAGCATCCGGACGGGAGGCCGCGCGTCGGCGGGGCGCCCGGCCGACCCCGGGGCCGGACCACCGGCAGCGGCAGCGGCAGGGGCCGCGGCGCCGGGCCGGACGGGATCGTTGCTCACGCTCGCCGACGCTACCCCAGTGGGGCGCGCAGGCCGCACGCGAGGGGCGCCGCCGCTAGGCTGGCGGCACCCCAAGGAGGACCATGCCTCAGCTCGCTGTCGGCGACGTCGCGCCCGACTTCACCCTGCCCAGTGCGGACGGCACGAAGATCCACCTGGCCGACCTGCGCGGCCGGAGCGTCGTGATCTTCTTCTTCCCCGCCGCGATGACGCCTGGCTGCACCCTCGAGGCGCAGGACTTCGAGGTGCTGCACCCGGAGCTCGAGGCGGCCGGCTACGAGGTCGTGGGCATCTCCCCCGACACCCCGGAGAAGCTGGCGGCCTTCGCCGCCGCCTCCGGCCTGACGTACCCGCTCGGGTCGGACGTCGACCGGTCGGTGCTCCTCGCGTACGGCGCGTACGGCGAGAAGAAGCTCTACGGCAAGGTCGTCGAGGGGGTCATCCGCTCGACGGTCGTCGTCGGCCCGGACGGCACCGTGACGCTGGCCCAGTACAACGTCAAGGCCACCGGGCACGTCGCGCGCCTGCGCCGCCAGCTCGGCCTGGCGGAGGCCTAGAGCCGGTCCGCGGCCCTAGGCTCACCCTGCGGGCCCGGCCCGCGACGAGCGCGAGTGGCGTAACTGGCAGCCGCGCCAGGTTTAGGTCCTGGTGCCTTCGGGCGTGCGGGTTCGAGTCCCGCCTCGCGCACCCCGGACCGCCGCGCGCCCGCCGTCAGGTGTCAGCCCCGCGTGAGGCTGTGTCAGGCCGTGCGCGAGGCCAGCTTCTCGGCCAGCTGCTCGCGGATCTTGTCCATGTCGAGCCCCTTGACGGCCTGGACGACCTGCTCGAGCGAGGCGGGCGGCAGCGCGCCGGCCTGGTTGAAGACGAGGATCCCGTCCCGGAAGGCCATCAGCGTCGGGATCGAACGGATGCTGGCGGCCGCGGACAGGTTCGTCTCGGCGTCCGTGTCGACCTTCGCGTGGACCACGTCGGGGTGAGTCTCGGAGGACGCCTCGAAGACCGGGGCGAACATGCGGCACGGGCCGCACCACGACGCCCACCAGTCGACGAGGACGATGCCGCCCGCCGTCACCGTCTCCTCGAACGTGGCCTCCGTGAGATCGACCGTCGCCATCTGACTCCCCATCCTCGTGCGTTGACTGCGCCACTGGGCACAACGTCACGATGGGTTCGATATTCCCGGTCACTGGAGTCCCTGGACCGGGAGTACCCAGGGTGCGGCACGCCTCTCCGTATCGCCGTCCGCGCGGCGGAGGCGCCTGGGCGCCACCGCGGGCGGCGGTGACCTTAGGCTCCATCCATGACCGACACGGCCGACTTCGAGCCGACGCCGGAGGGCTGGCTGACCGAGGCCGAGCTCTCCGCCGTCCGCACCCGCCTGCCGATCCTGTACGTCGACGCGGTTCCCGTCCGGGTCGACGAGTCCGGTGACGTCATCGCCGTCGGGCTGCTCCTGCGGGTCAACGGCGTGGGCGAGATGACCAGGGCGCTCGTCTCAGGGCGCGTCATGTACCACGAACGCGTCCGCGACGCGCTCCTGCGTCACCTCGAGAAGGACCTCGGCCCGGTGGCCCTGCCTCAGATCCCGGCGGCGCCCCAGCCGTTCACGGTCGCGGAGTACCTCCCGACACCGGGCATCACGCCCTACCACGACCCCCGGCAGCACGCGGTGGCTCTCGCCTACGTCGTGCCCGTCGCCGGGGACTGCGAGCCCCAGCAGGACGCCCTGGAGCTCACCTGGCTCACCCCGGAGGAGGCGTGCGCCGAGCATGTCCAGCGGGAGATGACGGACGGTCACGCGTACCTGCTCCGGCAGGCGATGGCGCACGTGGGCCGGATGGCCTGACCTCGCCTGTGGCCGACCGCGGCGATCAGGCGAGGACAGCGGCGATCGCCGGGGCGAGCGCCCGGAACGCGTGGCCCCGGTGGGAGATGGCGTTCTTCTCGTCCGGCGTCAGCTCCGCGCTCGTGAGGACGACGCCGGCAGCCCGTTCCGGCTGGGCGTCGGGCTCGAGGATGGGGTCGTAGCCGAAACCGCCCGCGCCGCGCGGCGCCGTCGTGAGCCGACCGCGCATCGTGCCCTCGACGACGGTCTCGCGGCCGCCCGGGGTGACCAGGGCGGCCGCGCAGACGAACCCGGCCCCGCGGTGCTCGGCGGGGACGTCCCCGAGCTGGTCGAGGAGCAGGCGGAGGTTCGCGGCGTCGTCGCCGTGCCGGCCGGACCAGCGCGCGGAGAACACGCCGGGGGCGCCGCCGAGGACGTCGACGCACAGGCCTGAGTCGTCCGCGACGGCCGGGAGGCCGGTGAACTGCGCGAGCGCCCGGGCCTTGAGCAGGGCGTTCTCGGCGAAGGTCACGCCCGTCTCGGGCACGTCGGGGGCGCCGACGTCGCCGGACGCGACGACGTCGTCAGGCCGGAGGCCGGGGACCACCGGGAGGAGGATCGCGCGGAGCTCGACGACCTTGTGCCGGTTGTGCGTGGCGAGGACGAGCCTCACGCGAGCGCCTCACGCTGGAGCTCGGCGAGACGCGCGGTGCCGCCGAGGGCGAGGTCGAGGAGGGTGTCGAGCTCGGTGCGGTCGAAGGGCGCCTGCTCGGCCGTGCCCTGGACCTCGACGAACGTGCCCGAGCCCGTGACGACGACGTTCATGTCCGTCTGCGCGCGGACGTCCTCGACGTACGGGAGGTCGAGCATCGGGGTGCCGTCGATGATGCCGACGCTGACGGCCGCGACGGAGTCGGTGAGCACGCGACGGCCGGACGCGAGGATGCCCTTGGCGGTCGCCCAGGCGACGGCGTCGGCGAGCGCGACCCAGGCGCCGGTGATCGCAGCGGTGCGGGTGCCGCCGTCGGCCTGGAGGACGTCGCAGTCGAAGACGATCGTGTTCTCGCCGAGGGCGGCGACGTCGGTCACCGCGCGCAGCGAGCGGCCGATGAGGCGCGAGATCTCGTGCGTGCGACCGCCGATGCGGCCCTTGACCGACTCTCGCTCGCTCCGGGTGGTGGTCGCGCGCGGGAGCATCGCGTACTCGGCGGTGACCCAGCCCTGGCCGGAGCCCTTCTTCCAGCGCGGGACGCCCTCGGTGAAGCTTGCGGCGCACAGCACGCGGGTGCCGCCGAACTCGACGAGGACGCTGCCCTCGGCCGAGGCGAGCCAGTTGCGCGTGATCGTCACGGGGCGCAGCTCGTCGGGGCGACGGCCGTCGGCGCGCAGGGTCGGGGCGGGGGCGGTGGAGGGGTTGGTCACGGGTCGAGGGTAGTCGGGCGCGGTGACGCGGTCGGACGCGGGGGGCGAGGGGCTCCGCCCGTCCACAGCGGATTCCGTCGTGTCGGAGGCCCCGCCTAGAATGGCACACATGTTCCATTTGTCCGTCGACGAGACCTCTGAGGCCCACTGGCCGACGGGCGCGCTCTCTGCCGCGGACCCGGATGAGCCTGCGGTGAGCGTCGCGGAGCTGGCCGAGCGTCTGCCCGGCGCGGACCTCGCCTGGCTGCTCGAGATCGCGGACCTGGGCGCGATCGACGACCACGGCCTCGTGGAGGTCGTCGCCGCGTGGCAGCGCGTGGCGTCCTGGGCAGCGGCGGGAGCGGCGCGCGCTGCCGCGGCGCTCGCCGCGCGACCGAGCATGAACCCGCGGTGGCCCGACGCCGCAGGAAGGGTCACCGAGCCGAACGTCGCCGGCGAGGAGCTCGCGATGCGGCTGGGCTGCTCCCGGCGGCAGGCGCGAGCCCTGGTCCGGCACGGCCGGGCGTTCGAGGGCGCGCTGG
>AXCX01000839.1 GCA_000767215.1 Actinotalea fermentans ATCC 43279 = JCM 9966 = DSM 3133 | reverse complement strand
CGCGCAGGACGTCGGCGGTGGGCGCCTCGGCGAGCGCGGCCGGCGTCGGCCAGCGGTCCAGCCACGCGCGCCAGACGGGCTCCACCCGCGCGACGGGCGTCTGCTGCAGCATCACCTCGCTGACGAGGACGCCCCACGGCGTCCGGTCGGACGCGCGCCAGGGCAGGTCGCGGGCGGCGCCCGGGTACCAGGCGAGAACGGGCGCGACCAG
>AXCX01000090.1 GCA_000767215.1 Actinotalea fermentans ATCC 43279 = JCM 9966 = DSM 3133 | reverse complement strand
CCGCCCGCCGCACCCCGACGCAGCTCGCCCGGGACGTGGCGCGCGCGCTCGTCGAGATCGACCCCGACGCCGCGGCCGAGCGCTACGCCGCCGCGCGGCGCGGGCGCCGGGTCGACGCCCCTCGCGTTCTTCCGAACGGCATGGCCGGGATCTGGGCCGTGCTGCCCGCGACGAGCGCCGTGCGGCTCGACTCGGCGCTGGGCTCGCTGGCCCGGAGCGCACGAACCGCGGGCGACCCCCGCACCCTCGACCAGCTCCGGGCGGACCTCCTCGTGGACCTCACGGTCGGCGCCGTGGAGGGGAGCGTCGCCGCCGTCGCGCTCGCCGCACTCGGATCCGCGGAGACCGAGACCCACCGCCAGGGTGCCCGCAAGCCCGTCCCGTCGACGGAGGGCGACGAGCCGCTCGAAGCTGTGGAGACGCACGAGCCGCTCGAGGCCCGAGAGTCGACGACCAGTGCCGACCGCGACGAGCCGAATCCGCGTCGACCCGCGCCCCGGACCGAGGTGCGCGTCACGGTGGCCCTGAGCACGCTCCTCGGGCTCGATGACGCACCTGCTGACCTCGCCGGCTACGGGCCGGTCACCGCCGAGGCGGCCAGGGCACTGGCCCGCGGCGGGACGTGGCGCAGGATCGTGACCGACCCGCTCAGCGGGGCGGTGCTCGACGTCGGGCGCACCCGCTACCGACCACCCGTCGATCTCGACGAGCACGTCCGTGTGCGCGACCGGACCTGCGCACGCCCGGGCTGCGCCGCCGCGGCCGACTCCTGCGACCTCGACCACACCGAGGAGTACCACCGCGCCCACGGCACGACGTCGGACGGCAACCTCGCGCCGCTCTGTCGGCGCGACCACGTGGTCAAGACGGACGGCGGCTTCCGCCTCGTGCAGATCGCACCCGGAGTCGTCGAGTGGACGACGCCCACCGGGCATCGCTACCGCGTCAGCCCAGGGCTGGACCGGCCGTACGAGGTGCTTCCCCGAGTGCCGGGACCGGGGTTCTGAGCGGTCGCAGTTCCGAGCGGTCGCAGCTCTGAGCAGTCGCCGTTCCGAGCGGTCGCAGTTCCGAGCGGTCGCAGTTCCGAGCGGTCGCAGTTCCGAGCGGCCGCAGCTCTGAGCGGTCGCAGTTCCGAGCGTCGCCGTTCGCGCGTGGCCCGGCGGGATCACCTAGAGCGCGACGACCATCCCCGGGTAGGCACCGAGCACCGGACCGGAGAAGAGCGCCCGGGCCTCGGACACCGCGTCCTCGGGGTCGTACCAGGCGGGGACGTGCGTCACCACGAGCCGCCCGACGCCGCCGCGCTCGGCGGCCTCCCCGGCCCGCCGGCCCGTGAGGTGGATGCCCCGCACGGTGTCGCGGCCCTCGAGGAAGGCCGCCTCGGCGAGCAGCACGTCGACCCCCTGGGCGAGGTCGTCGAGCCCCGCGCACGCGTCGGTGTCGCCCGTGTACGCGAGGGTGACCGTGCGACCCGCGTCGTCCTCGGCCGGCCCCGAGACACGCACCCCGTAGGCGGGCAGCGGGTGCTCGACGGCGACCGGGACCACCGTCATCGGGCCGACGCGGACGGGCCGTCCGGGCTGCCAGGCGTGCACGGCGAGATGGTCGCCGAGCGACTCCCCCGGCTCGAGGCCGTAGGCCTCGCCGAGCCGCGACGCCGTCCCGAACGGACCGTGCACCGTCACCTGGCGCCGCGCCAGCGGCTCCGGCGAGTACTTGAGGTAGACGTACAGGCCCGAGACGTCGGCCATGTGGTCCGGATGCAGGTGAGAGAGCCCGACCGCGTCGATGGCGTCCGGCTCGACGTACCGCTGGAGGGCCCCGAAGGCGCCGCTCCCGAGGTCGAGGACGAGGTTCCAGGTCCGGCCAGTGCCGTCGTCGGCCTGGACGAGGTAGCACGACGCGGCCGACTCGGGACCCGGGAACGACCCCGCACAGCCCACGACCGTCAGTCTCATCGCAGGCTCCCGGCGGGCTCGACGGCGGTCACCTCGGGTCCGAGGAACCGGCGGGCGAGGGCGGTGAAGCTGACGGGGTCTCCCGTCGCGAGGAAGCGGTGCTCCGGCGGGCCGAGCCGCGGGTCGCGCTCGAGACCGTGGGCGACCAACGTCCGGTAGACGTCCTTCGCCGTCTCCTCGGCGCTCGAGACGAGGGTGACGTCCTCGCCCATGACGTACGAGATGACCCCGGTGAGCAGCGGGTAGTGCGTGCAACCGAGGACGAGCGTGTCCACCCCCGCGTCGCGGACCGGTGCCAGGAGCCGGGTGGCGACCTCGATCGCCTCAGGCCCCGACACCACCCCCGACTCGACCATCGACACGAACTCCGGGCACGCCTGCGACGTGAGCTCGAGGTCGGGCGCGGCCGCGAAGGCGTCGTCGTACGCGCGGGACTCGATCGTGGCGCGCGTCCCGATGACGCCCACCCGACCCGTCCGGGTGGCCCGGACCGCCCGGCGCGCCGCCGGCAGGATCACCTCGACGACCGGCAGGCCCCGGCGCTGGGTGTAGCGCTCGCGCGCGTCGCGCAGGACAGCCGCGGAGGCACTGTTGCAGGCGATGACGAGCATCTTCACGCCCGCGTCGACGAGGTCGTCCATCACCTCGAGGGCGTGCGCCCGGACCGCGGCGAGCGGCTTCGGCCCGTACGGGCCGTTCGCGGTGTCACCGATGTACAGGATCGACTCGTGCGGCAGCTGGTCGATCACCGCGCGCGCGACAGTCAACCCGCCGACACCGGAGTCGAAGATGCCGATCGGTGCGTCGTTCACGGCCTCGAGCCTAACGGGGCGGCCCCCGGCCGGATCCCGTCCCGTGTCGTGACGGTCATCACCCGGCAGGCTCCCCCGGCGGGTGCCTCGCGTCACGCCGACGACGCGCGGCCCGCCGACCGGCCATCAGCCGCGTCACCACCGGCTGCATCCCCGCCAGCCGCATCACCACCGGCCGCATCATCACCAGCCGGATCATCGCCAGCCGCATCGGCCAGCCCGTCGAGCATGAGCCCGACGAGCGACTCCTGCAGCACCCCGAGCAGCGTGGAGACCGTCGCCAGGAAGCGGCGCGCCACGCCGTCGGGATCAGTGACGTCGAGCGGGCCGCCCTCGACCACCAGGCGGTAGGCCGCGTCCGCGTCCGCCTCCGTGCGGATGCCGAGCCGCTCGGCGAGCACGAGACGGAGGTCGGTCAGGGCGGCCGCCACGGCCGGGGCGTCGGTGCGCGCGACCCGGACCTCCGGGGTGCCCGCCACCAGCGCGGACCGCAGCACCGCCAGCTGGCCGGTCTTGGTGGTCCGGAGCTCGCCCTCGGTGAGGCGACGGAACTCGGCCGCGACCTCAGGCGCGCCGCGCGAGGCGTCGGGCAGCAGACGCCGCAGCGCGGGGTCGGCCGGTGCCGTGACCGGGTCCTCGCTGAGCTGCACCTGAGGCCACGGCCCGCCTGGCTCCTCGGCCGCGAGGAGCTCCGTGACGTCCTCGACCACGTCAAGGACGGCGGCGCGTTCCGCCGCGTCGAGGTAGGCGACCCACCCGGACGACGTGGGCACGAACTCCCACGAGCCCATCAGCGCGGCTCCCCGCGCCGCGTGCCACCGGCGCCGCCGCCACCGCCCCCGGCGTCGCCCGCCGGCTCGACCGTGGCCCACAGCCCGAACCCGTGCATCGCCTGGGTGTCGGCCTCCATCTGCTCGAGGCTCCCGTGCGACACGGTGGCGCGCCCCTGCGTGTGGACCTGCATCATCAACCGCTCGGCCTTGTCGCGCGCCATCCCGAAGTAGCTGCGGAACACCCAGGTCACGTAGCTCATGAGGTTGACCGGGTCGTTCCAGACCACGGTCGTCCACGGGCGCGCGGGTATGGTGCGCACCTCCTCGTCGGTGCGCGTGTCCTCGATCGGCGAGGCGAGGGCGGGCACCCGACAACTCTAGGCAGCGTGCGCCTCGAGCGCGGTCGGAACGAGAGACCTTACGGTGAGCACATGAGCGCAGTGCCGCCCTCCCGCCCGACGTCTGCGCCCGGGGCGACGACCGCCCTGCTCACCGACATGTACGAGCTGACGATGCTCCAGGCGTCGCTCGCGGACGGCACCGCCGGGCGGCACTGCGTGTTCGAGGTCTTCACCCGGCGCCTGCCGCCCGGCCGGCGCTACGGCGTCCTCGCCGGCGTCGGGCGCGTGCTCGACGCGGTCGCGGACTTCCGGTTCGGCGACGCCGAGCTGTCGTGGTTGGCGCGCACGGGCGTCGTCGACAAGCCGACCCTGGACCACCTGGGCCGCTACCGGTTCACGGGGACCATCACCGGGTACGCGGAGGGCGAGTGCTTCTTCCCCGGCTCGCCCCTGATGCTCGTCGAGGGCACCTTCGCCGACGCGGTCATCCTCGAGACGGTCGTCCTCTCGATCCTCAACTACGACTCCGCCGTCGCCTCAGCGGCCTCGCGGATGACGTGCGCCGCGGCGGGGCGCCCCTGCCTGGAGATGGGCAGTCGCCGTGCGCACGAGGAGGCGGCCGTCGCCGCCGCGCGCGCCGCCGTCGTCGCGGGGTTCACCGGCACCTCGAACCTCGAGGCGGGCCGTCGGTACGGGCTGCGCACGATCGGCACCGCCGCGCACTCCTACACCCTGCTGCACGACGACGAGCGCGCCGCCTTCGCCGCCCAGGTCGCCGCGCACGGCCCCGGCACCACCCTCCTGGTGGACACCTACGACGTCGCCCGGGGAGTCGCGACGGCCGTCGAGGTGGCCGGGACCGGACTGGGGGCCGTGCGGATCGACTCCGGCGACCTCATCGCACAGGCCCAGGAGGTGCGCGAGCAGCTCGACGCGCTCGGCGCGCTCGGCACGAAGATCGTCGTGAGCTCCGACCTCGACGAGTACGCGATCGCCGCCCTCGCTGCGTCTCCCGTCGACTCCTACGGTGTCGGCACGTCGGTCGTGACCGGTTCCGGGGCGCCGACGTGCGGCATGGTCTACAAGCTCGTCGCCCGCGAGGGGGCGGACGGGACGCTGCAGCCGGTGTCGAAGGCCGCCGCCCGCAAGGGGAGCACGGGCGGCCGCAAGGTCGCTGCACGGCGGGTCGACACCACCGGCACGGCCGTCGAGGAGGTCGTGGTCAGCGGCCGGGACGACGCCGTCGCCGCGTGGGCACCCCCGGACGGCGACCTGCGGCCCCTGCACGTGCCGCTCGTCGAGCAGGGCGCGGTCGACACGCGGTGGACGGGCGCGGCGGGCGTTGCCCTGGCGGCCGAGCGGCACCGCGCGTCGCGGGC
>AXCX01000838.1 GCA_000767215.1 Actinotalea fermentans ATCC 43279 = JCM 9966 = DSM 3133 | reverse complement strand
GGTGTCTGGCAGGAGGCGGGTGGCGCCGTCGCCGGCGTCCTCGCTGCGGTGGTCGCCGCGGCCGCGACCCCGCTCGCGCGCGGCCGCCTGGGGCGGGACGACGGCGACCTGTTCTGGCCGTTCTGGTGGGGCGGGATGCTCGGCGCGACCCTCCTCGGGTCGATGGCGCTGGCCGCCGAGGGCCTGCCCGTCGCGGACGCCGTCGCCGAGCGCGCCGTGGTGCCCGTGATGCTGGTGCTCGTCGCGGTGGCGCTGGCCACCGGTCCGGGCGGCCGAGCGACGAGGATCGCCCTGGTCACGCCCGTGCTCTGGGGCCTGTGGGCAGCCGTCGCTGCGGCCGCCGGTCTCGACG
>AXCX01000089.1 GCA_000767215.1 Actinotalea fermentans ATCC 43279 = JCM 9966 = DSM 3133 | reverse complement strand
CTCGCCCGGCGGCTGGTGCGCACGGGCGCGCCCGCGCTGCCGGCCGTGGGCGCGGTCGGCGCCGTGCTCGTGCTCGCGGCCGACCTGATCGCCCAGCACGCCATCCCCGGCGTCACCCTGCCGACGGGCGTCGTCACCGGCGCCGTCGGGGCCCCCTACCTGCTCTGGCTGCTCGCTCGAGGAGTGCGCTCATGACCAGCGGACCGACCCATCGCGCCCCGTCCCTGCAGGCGCGCGACCTGCGCGCCGGCTACGCGGGCCGCGTCGTCGTCGACGGGCTGGACCTGGCCGTCCCGCGGCGCGCCGTCACGGTGGTGGTGGGTGCGAACGCGTGCGGCAAGTCCACGCTGCTCAAGACCCTGGCCCGGGCGCTGCGCCCGCTCGGCGGGACGGTGCTGCTCGACGGGTCGGACGTCGCAGGCGTGCCGTCACGCGCGTTCGCCAGGTCCGTCGGCATGCTGCCGCAGGACCCCGTGGCGCCGGACGGCCTGAGCGTCGCCGACCTCGTCGGCCGCGGCCGGCACCCGCACCACGGCTGGCTCGACCGCTGGACCGCCCACGACGACGAGGTGGTCGCCCAGGCGCTGGCCGCCACCGGGACCACGGAGCTCGCCGACCGGCACGTCGACGAGCTGTCCGGCGGCCAGCGGCAGCGGGTGTGGATCGCGATGGCCCTCGCGCAGGACCCCGACGTGCTCCTCCTGGACGAGCCGACGACGTTCCTCGACCTCACCCACCAGCTCGAGGTGCTCGACCTGCTCCGGGACCTCAACCGGGAGCGGGGGACCACGATCGTGATGGTGCTGCACGACCTGAACCTCGCGGCGCGTTATGCGGACCACCTCGTCGTCATGGCCGACGGCGCAGTGCTGGCCGAGGGTGCGCCGTCGCAGGTCATCACGGCGCAGGTGCTGCGCGACGCGTTCCGGCTCGAGGCGGTCGTCGTCCCGGACCCGGTGACGGGCGGACCGATGATCGTGCCGGGCCGACCTTCCGCTAAGGTAAGCCTTACCTAAGTAAGCCGCCGGGCGACCGGCCTCCGAAGGGTTCCCATGCGCTACCACCGCGCGGCCGCTGTCGCCGCCTCCCTGTCAGTCCTCGCCCTCGCGGGTTGCTCGGCCGCCGCCTCGGACGCCCCGTCCGAGGCGCCCGCCGGCACGGCCGCCGACGGCGGCGCGGGCCATGACGCGTTCCCCGTCACCATCGAGCACGCGTTCGGCGAGACCACCATCACCTCCGAGCCGCAGCGCGTCGTCACGTGGGGCTGGGCGAGCGCGGACGCGGCCCTCGCCCTGGGTGTCGTCCCTGTGGCGATCCCGTTCCAGGGCTACGGCGGCGACGAGGACGGTGTCCTGCCCTGGATCGCCGAGGAGCTCGAGGCGCTGGGGGCCGACACGCCGACGGTGCTGCCCGACTCCGCGGAGGCCCCGATCGACGCGATCGCCGCCGCGGAGCCCGACCTCATCCTGGCGCAGTACTCCGGCCTGACGGCCGACGAGTACGAGCTCCTGAGCGCCATCGCGCCCGTCGTCGCCTACCCGGACCAGCCGTGGGCGACGCCGTGGCGGGACGTCGTGACGATCACCGGCGAGGCGCTCGGCCGCGCGGACCGGGCGGCCGAGGTGCTCGACGAGATCGACGCCGCGGTCGCGGAGGCAGCCGCCGCGCACCCCGAGCTCGAGGGCGTCTCCGTCGCGCAGGTGTGGGACACCGGTGACACGTTCTACGTCTATACGCCGGCGGACCCGCGCGTGGAGTTCACGCAGGACCTCGGCCTGGTGACGGCGCCGAGCGTCACGGACCTCGACACGGGGGAGTCGACGTTCTACTACACGCTCAGCCACGAGCGTCTCGACGAGCTCACCAGTGACGTCCTCGTGGCGTACGCGGACACCGAGGCAGGGCTGGACGCCTTCCTCGCCTCGCCGGCCGCGAGCACGATGCCCCAGGTCCAGCGTGGAGCGGTCGCCGGCGTCGTCGGGCAGGCCTTCATCGCCTCGGTCTCGCCGCCGACGGCGCTGTCGCTGACCTGGGGCCTGGAGGACTACGTCCAGCTGCTCGCGGAGACCGTCGCCGGGCTCTGAGCCCGGAAATCCCCCGACATCTATGCACTCTGCTGTATAGTCATGCACGTGACGATACGGGTGGCGGTAGCGGGGGCCAGCGGCTACGCGGGTGGCGAGGTGCTCCGCCTCCTCGCCGGTCACCCCGACGTCGAGATCGGCGCGCTGACGGCGCACAGCAACGCCGGCGACCTGCTGGGCCGGCACCAGCCGCACCTGCGCTCGCTGGCCGACCGCGGCCTCGTCGAGACCTCGCCGGCCGCACTGGCAGGGCACGACGTCGTCGTGCTCGCCCTCCCGCACGGCGCCTCGGGCGCCATCGCGGCCGAGCTCGGCGGCGACACGCTCGTGCTGGACTGCGGTGCCGACCACCGCTTGGCCGACGCCGGCGACTGGGAGGCCTTCTACGGCTCCGCGCACGCCGGGACCTGGCCCTACGGCATGCCTGAGCTCATCGTGGGGGAGGGCCGCCAGCGCGACGCCCTGCGTGGCGCTCGGCGGGTCGCGGTTCCCGGCTGCAACGTCACCGCCGTCACGCTCGGGATCCAGCCCGGCGTGGCCGCGGGCGTCGTGGACGCCGCCGACGTCGTCGCGGTGCTCGCCGTCGGGTACTCCGGCGCGGGCAAGGCCCTCAAGCCGCACCTGCTGGCGAGCGAGGCCCTCGGCTCGGCCGCTCCGTACGCCGTCGGGGGCACGCACCGGCACATCCCGGAGATCGAGCAGAACCTCCGCGCCGCGGGCGCCCCGTCCGTCCGGGTCTCCTTCACGCCGGTCCTCGTCCCGATGTCGCGGGGCATCCTCGCGACGACGACGGCGCCGCTCGCCCCGGGCGCGGACGCGTCGGCCGTGCGTGCCGCCTGGGAGCAGGCGTACGCGGACGAGCCGTTCGTCGAGCTGCTGCCCGAGGGCCAGTGGCCGACGACCGCCGCGACCGTGGGCGCGAACACGGCGCTCGTGCAGGTCGCCGTGGACGCCCGTGCGGGCCGCGTCGTGACGGTCTGCGCGCTCGACAACCTCGTCAAGGGAACAGCGGGAGCCGCCGTGCAGTCGATGAACCTTGCCCTCGGCCTGCCGGAGACGGCCGGCCTGACGACCTCGGCGGTAGCGCCGTGAGCGTCACCGCGCCCGCGGGCTTCCGGGCCGCCGGCGTCGTCGCCGGTCTGAAGCCCTCCGGCAGCCCGGACGTGGCGCTCGTCGTCAACGACGGGCCGCAGTGGGTCGGTGCCGCGGTCTTCACGACGAACCGGGTCGTGGGCTGGCCGGTGGTCTGGTCCCGGCTGGTCGTCAAGGACAACGTCGTGCACGCCGTCGTGCTCAACAGCGGGTCGGCGAACGTGTGCACCGGTCCCGGCGGCTACGAGGACGTGCACCGCACGGCCGACCACGTCGCGGGCTTCCTCGACGTGTCGCCCGGCGACGTCGTCGTGTGCTCCACCGGCATCATCGGTGACCGGGCGCCGCGCGAGCGGCTCATCCCCGGCGTCACGGCCGCGGCGGCCGCCCTGTCGCCGGACGGCGGCGACGACGCCGCGCGCGCGATCATGACGACCGACACGGTCCCGAAGACCGTGCACGTCGTGCGCGACGGCTGGTCGGTGGGCGGCATGGCCAAGGGGGCGGGCATGCTCGCGCCGGCCCTGGCCACGATGCTGTGCGTGCTGACCACCGACGCCGTCGTCGACCCGGCTGACGTGGACGTCGCGCTCCGCGCCGCGACGCGCGCCACGTTCGACCGCATCGACTCCGACGGCTGCATGTCGACGTCCGACACGGTGACGCTGCTCGCCTCGGGTGCCTCCGGCGTCGCCGTCGACCGCGCCACGCTCACCGAGGCGCTGACGCAGGCGTGCGCGGCGCTGGCCCGCGGCCTGATCGCGGACGCCGAGGGCGCCACGCACGACATCGCGGTGACCGTGGTCAACGCGGACAGCGAGGACGCCGCCGTCGCGGTCGCCCGGGCCGTGACGCGGTCCAACCTGGTCAAGGCGGCGGTGTTCGGGAACGACCCCAACTGGGGCCGGGTGCTCGCGCAGGTCGGCACGGTGCCCGAGGAGGTCGCCGCGTTCGACCCGGAGCTCATCGACGTCGCGATCAACGGCGTTCAGGTCTGCCGCGCCGGCGGCGCGCACGAGCCGCGGGAGCGGGTCGACATGGCCGCCCAGCGCGAGGTGCACATCGAGATCGACCTGCACGCCGGGGACGCCACGGCCACGGTGTGGACCAACGACCTCACCCACGGCTACGTCCACGAGAACAGCGCGTACACGACATGACCGAGCCCACCGCGCCCACCCAGCCCACGTCGGCGATGCCGCCCGTGGCGCCGGCCTTCGCCGAGGCGGTCGCCGGCGCCGTCGCCGACGCGCTCGCGGACGTCGACCCGGCCGACCTCCTGCCCGAGCAGAAGGCCCGCGTCCTCATCGAGGCGCTGCCCTGGCTCGAGCAGTTCCGGGGCGCGCTCTTCGTCGTCAAGTACGGCGGCAACGCCATGGTCGACGACGAGCTCAAGCGCGCGTTCGCCGAGGACATGGTGTTCCTCCGGCTCGTCGGCCTGCACCCCGTGGTGGTGCACGGGGGCGGCCCGCAGATCTCCACGATGCTCGGGCGGCTCGGCATCGAGAGCGAGTTCCGCGGCGGGCTGCGCGTCACGACGCCCGAGAGCATGGACGTGGTGCGCATGGTCCTGGTGGGGCAGGTCTCCCGCGAGCTCGTCGGGCTCATCAACGCGCACGGCCCGTTCGCCGTCGGCATGTCCGGTGAGGACGGCGGTCTGCTGCGTGCGCGGCGCCGCACGGCGACGGTCGACGGCCGGCAGGTCGACGTCGGGCACGTGGGCGACGTCGTCGAGGTCGACCCCCGCGCGGTGAAGGACCTGCTGGACGCGGGCCGGATCCCGGTGGTCTCCACGGTGGCCCCCGACATCGACGACGCCACGCAGGTGCTCAACGTCAACGCCGACACGGCGGCGGCGGCGCTCGCGGTCGCGCTCGGCGCCCGCAAGCTGATCATCCTCACCGACGTCGAGGGCCTCTACACCCGCTGGCCGGACCGCTCGTCGCTCGCGCGGCGGATCCGCGTCTCCGCCCTCGCGGAGCTGCTCCCCACGCTGGAGAGCGGCATGGTCCCCAAGATGGAGGCCTGCCTGCGCGCCGTCCGCGGTGGCGTGCCGCAGGCGCACGTCGTCGACGGGCGCCAGGCGCACTCGGTGCTCACGGAGGTCTTCACGTCCAAGGGTGTCGGGACGATGGTGCTCCCGGACGACCTGCGCACGGGTGCGGTGCCGGTGGTGCGGCCCGCCGTCGACGGGGGTGCCCGATGACGACGGTGCAGCCCTTCGCCGCCGGTGAGCTCGCCGGCACGAGCGCCGAGTGGACGGCGCGCTACCAGCACGCGGTGATGAACACCTTCGGCACGCCGAAGGCGGTCCTCGTCCGCGGCGAGGGTCCCTACGTCTGGGACGCGGACGGCACGCGGTACCTCGACCTGCTCGGGGGCATCGCCGTCAACGTCCTCGGGCACGCCCACCCGACCCTCACGGCGGCCATCAGCGCGCAGCTCGGCACGCTCGGTCAGGTGTCGAACTTCTTCGCCTCGCCGCCGCAGGTCGCGCTGGCGGAGCGGCTCATCGCCCTCGCGGGCGGTGGCCCGGCGTCGCGCGTGTTCTTCGCGAACTCCGGCACCGAGGCCAACGAGGCCGCCTTCAAGATGGCGCGGCGCACCGGGCGGACCAGGATGCTCGCCCTCGAGGGCGCGTTCCACGGTCGCACGATGGGCGCCCTGGCTCTCACCGCCAAGGCCGCGTACCGCGAGCCGTTCGAGCCGCTCCCCGGCGACGTGCAGTTCCTCCCGTTCGGGGACACCGCGGCGCTCGAGGCTGCCCTCACCGACGACGTCGCCGCGCTCGTCGTCGAGGTGGTCCAGGGCGAGGCGGGCGTCCGCCCGCTGCCCCCCGGCTACCTCGCGCACGCCCGTCGGCTCGCCGACGAGGTCGGCGCCCTGCTGGTGGTCGACGAGGTGCAGACGGGCATCGGACGCACGGGTCGCTGGTTCGCGTTCCACGACCCGGAGCTGGGGGGAGGGGTGCTGCCCGACGTCGTGACCCTCGCGAAGGGCCTCGGCGGCGGCATCCCCGTGGGCGCCGTGCTGGCCCTGACCGAACGCGCCGCCGGCCTCCTCGGCCCGGGCCAGCACGGCACGACGTTCGGCGGGAACCCGGTCGCCACGGCGGCCGCGCTCGCGACGCTCGGTGTGATCGAGCGGGACGGGTTGCTGGCGAACGTGCGCCAGGTGAGCGGCCGTCTGGTCGAGGCGCTCGTCGCCGTGCCGCTCGTCCGCGAGGTGCGTGCCGCAGGACTCCTCGTCGCCATCGAGCTGGGCGGGCCGGTGGCGGCGGAGGTCGCCGAGCGCGCGCTGGCGGCGGGTTTCATCGTCAACCCCGTGACCCCGACGGCGCTGCGGCTCGCCCCGCCGCTCGTCGTGACCTGGGAGCAGGTCGCGACGTTCGTCGACTTCCTCGCCGGCCTGCCCGCCGACGTCGCTTCCCCCACCCCGAGCCGAGAGGCCCGCTGATGCGCCACTTCCTTCGTGACGACGACCTCACGCCCGACGAGCAGCGGGAGGTGCTCGAGCTCGCCCTGCGGCTCAAGGCGGACCGGTTCGCCGCGCGCCCGCTCGAGGGGCCGCGTGCCGTCGCCGTGCTGCTCGACAAGCCGACGCTGCGCACCCAGCTGTCGTTCGCCGTCGGGATCGCCGAGCTGGGCGGCTACCCGATGCTGGTGGACGGCAAGCTCGCGCAGATCGGCGTGCGCGAGTCGATCTCGGACACCGCCAAGGTGATCGGCCGCCAGGTGGCCGCCGTCGTGTGGCGCACCTACGACCAGTCGCGGATCGACGAGATGGCCGCCCACGCGGGTGTGCCCGTCGTCAACGCGCTGACCGACCAGTTCCACCCCTGCCAGGTGCTGGCCGACCTGCTCACGATCGCCGAGCACGTGGGCGGCGCGGACGGCGTGGGCGGACTACCGGGCCGCACGCTCGCCTACCTGGGCGACGGATCGAACAACATGGCGCACTCCTACCTGCTCGGTGGCGCCACCGCCGGCCTGCACGTCCGGATCGCCACACCGGCGCAGCGGATGCCGTTGCCGCACGTCGTGGCGCGGGCCGAGGAGATCGCGGCCGTGACCGGCGGCTCGGTGCTCGTCACGGAGTCGGTCAACGAAGCGGTCGCGGGCGCGGACGCCGTCGCGACCGATACCTGGGTCTCGATGGGCGACGAGACGTCGACCGACAAGGCCGAGGCGCTGTTCTCGGCCTTCCGGCTCGACGCCGCGGTGCTCGCGCAGGCCGCGCCCGACGCCGTCGTCCTGCACTGCCTGCCGGCCTACCGTGGCATGGAGGTCACGGCCGACGTCCTGGACGGCCCGCAGTCGGTGGTCTTCGACGAGGCCGAGAACCGGTTGCACGCCCAGAAGGCGCTGCTGACCTGGCTCCTGGAGCGCTCGTGACGACTGCCGACGGCGTCACACCCCCAGGGGCGGTCCCTCCGACGAAGGCCGCGCGGCACGCCGCCATCACGCGGGCCCTCGTCCGTGAGCCGATCCGCTCCCAGGGCGAGCTGGCCGCTGCGCTCGCCGAGGAGGGCCTCCACGTGACC
>AXCX01000837.1 GCA_000767215.1 Actinotalea fermentans ATCC 43279 = JCM 9966 = DSM 3133 | reverse complement strand
ACGCCAGAGCGTCGTTCGCCGTGACCTGAGCCGCGGTGGCGTCGGCGACGGCACCCGCGGTGGGTGCGCCGGCGGTGCCGCCGAAGGCGATCGTGAACGTGTCGGACGAGCCGACCTTGAGGCCGTCGGTGGCGTTGTAGCTCGCCGTCACGCCGGCGTCGAGAGCGTTGATCGCCGTGGCGAGCGACGCGCCGTCGGTGGCCGTGATGTTGTGAGCGGTGCCGTTGATGGTGACGGTCTTCTGGCCCGTCCAGGCGGTGAAGTCCGCGGCCTCGAGGTCCGCCGCGGCGACGGTGCTCATCGACTCGAGGTTGCGGACGTAGCCGGCCTGGGCGTCG
>AXCX01000836.1 GCA_000767215.1 Actinotalea fermentans ATCC 43279 = JCM 9966 = DSM 3133 | reverse complement strand
CGGCGTCGTCGAAGCCGTGCTCCGAGAGCGCCGCCGCGAGCTCGACGCGGCGCTCGGCCAGCCGCTCCTCGGCCGTGACCAGGCGCTGCGCCTCGGTGAGCCACGCGCCGACGAGCTCCACGCGAGCGTCGAGCAGCGCCGCGCGGGCGCGCACCGTGTCCGACGACTCGCGCGCCGCCTCGATCGCCGTCTCCGCGTCCCGGATCTCCTTGCGTCGGCCGGCGAGCGCGACGCCGTCCTTGCCGACCACCGTGTCGAGCTCGGCGCGCTGCTGCTCGAGCGCGCGCGTGCCAGCGTCGAAGGCCTCGAGCTCGGCGTCGACGGCGTCCCTGTCCCGGGCGGCCGCCTGGGCCTCCTCGACCGCCCGGCGCGCGTCCGCGACCGCGGCGTCC
>AXCX01000088.1 GCA_000767215.1 Actinotalea fermentans ATCC 43279 = JCM 9966 = DSM 3133 | reverse complement strand
TGGAGCTGCGCGCGGTGCGGATCCGCCTGCCCGACCGGACGCTGGCCTACGCCGTGCCGGGGGAGGGCGGCAACCGGACGCCGCAGATCGAGGACGCCGAGCAGCTGGCGGCGCGTCTGGCGCGCCTGTGCGCGGAGCTCCTCGTCACGGCGGAGGCCTCCGGGAACCTCGTCGTGCTGCGCACGCCGCCGGGTGCGGCGCAGTTCCTCGCCTCGGCCATCGACCACTCGGTCATGCCGGGCGTCCTCGGCACCATCGCCGGTGACGACACCGTCCTGGTGATCAGCAGTGAGACCGACGGCGGACAGGCCGTGGCCCAGCGGTTCCTCGATCTCGCGGGTGGCCGCGAGTACGCACGAGACACGAAGGATGAGACGTGAGCAAGGTTCTGACTGAGCTGCCGGTCGGCGAGCGCGTGGGGATCGCCTTCTCGGGCGGGCTGGACACCTCCGTGGCGGTCGCCTGGATGCGCCACCGCGGCGCGATCCCCTGCACCTACACCGCCGACCTCGGCCAGTACGACGAGCCGGAGATCGACCAGGTGCCCGGCCGTGCCCTGCTCTACGGCGCCGAGCTCTCGCGCGCGGTGGACTGCAAGTCCGCCCTCGTCGAGGAGGGCCTCGCGGCCATCGCGTGCGGCGCGTTCCACATCCGCAGCGCCGGCCGCTCGTACTTCAACACCACGCCGCTCGGCCGCGCGGTCACCGGCACCCTGCTCGTGCGCGCGATGCAGGCCGACGACGTGGAGATCTGGGGCGACGGCTCGACCTTCAAGGGCAACGACATCGAGCGGTTCTACCGCTACGGCCTGCTGGCCAACCCGTCCCTGCGCATCTACAAGCCGTGGCTGGACAAGGACTTCGTCGCCGAGCTCGGCGGCCGTGCCGAGATGAGCCAGTTCCTCACCGAGCACGACCTGCCCTACCGCGACAGCGCGGAGAAGGCGTACTCGACCGACGCGAACATCTGGGGTGCGACCCACGAGGCCAAGACCCTCGAGCACCTCGACGTCTCGCTCGAGACGGTCGAGCCGATCATGGGCGTGCGGTTCTGGGACCCGGCCGTGGCCATCGAGACCGAGGACGTGACGATCGCCTTCGAGCGCGGCCGGCCGGTGGCGATCAACGGGGTCCGCTACGCCGACCCGGTCGCGCTCGTGCACGAGGCCAACGCCATCGGCGGCCGGCACGGGCTGGGCATGTCCGACCAGATCGAGAACCGCATCATCGAGGCCAAGTCGCGCGGCATCTACGAGGCGCCGGGCATGGCCCTGCTCTTCATCGCCTACGAACGGCTCGTCAACGCGATCCACAACGAGGACACCGTCGCGAACTACCACAACGAGGGCCGCCGCCTCGGCCGGCTGCTCTACGAGGGCCGGTGGCTCGACCCGCAGTCGCTCATGGTGCGCGAGTCGATCCAGCGCTGGATCGCCTCGGTCGTGACGGGCGAGGTGACGCTGCGCCTGCGCCGCGGCGAGGACTACACGATCCTGCGCACGGACGGGCCGGGGTTCTCCTACCACCCCGACAAGCTCTCGATGGAGCGCACGGAGTCCGCGGCGTTCGGCCCCACGGACCGGATCGGCCAGCTCACGATGCGCAACCTGGACATCGCCGACTCGCGGGCCAAGCTCGAGCTCTACGCGCAGCAGCCCGTCGACCAGGGCCAGGTGCTCGTTGAGCACGGCACCCTCTTCGGCGCGCTGCCCGCGGGTGGTGCGGAGGTCATCTCCGAGAACCCGCAGGTCGCGGGGGACGAGGAGATCGCGCTCGAGAGCGCCGCGATGGAAGTCGGGACGGACTGAGATGGGGGACACCGCCGCCACACCGTCCGGGGCCCTCTGGGGTGGGAGGTTCGCTGCCGGGCCCGCAGAGGCCCTGGTCGCCCTGTCGCGCAGCACGCACTTCGACTGGCGGCTGGCGGACGTCGACCTGCGCGGGTCCATGGCGCACGCGCGTGTGCTGCATCGGGCCGGCCTGCTCGACGACGAGACCCTCGCCGCCATGCTCGCCGCACTCGAGCAGCTGCGGACCGACGTCGCCTCCGGGGCGTTCGGACCCACGCCCGACGACGAGGACGTGCACACCGCGCTCGAGCGCGGCCTGATCGAGCGCGCGGGGGCCGACGTGGGCGGCCGACTCCGCGCGGGCCGCTCGCGCAACGACCAGATCGCCACGCTCGTGCGGATGTACCTGCGCGAGCAGGCGCGAGCGCTCGCAGGGGGAGTGCTCGACGTCGTCGACGCGCTGGTGGCGCAGGCATCGGCGCACCCCGGTGCGCCGATGCCGGGCCGCACCCACATGCAGCACGCGCAGCCGGTCCTGCTGGCCCACCACCTGCTCGCTCACGCGTGGCCGCTGCTGCGCGACGTCGAGCGGTGGGCGGACTGGGACCGCCGGGCCGCCTCGTCACCGTACGGCTCGGGTGCGCTCGCCGGCTCGTCGCTCGGGCTGGACCCTGCCGCGGTGGCGGCCGACCTCGGCTTCGACGGCCCGGTGGAGAACTCGATCGACGGCACGTCGGCGCGCGACGTCGTCGCGGAGTTCGCGTTCGTCTCCGCGATGGTCGGGGTGGACCTGTCCCGCATCGCCGAGGACGTCATCGTCTGGGCGACCAAGGAGTTCGGGTTCGTCCGGCTCGACGACGCCTTCTCGACCGGGTCGAGCATCATGCCGCAGAAGAAGAACCCCGACGTCGCCGAGCTGGCCCGCGGCAAGGCGGGGCGCATGATCGGCGACCTCGCCGGTCTGCTCACCACGCTCAAGGGACTCCCGCTCGCGTACGCGCGCGATCTCCAGGAGGACAAGGAGCCGGTGTTCGACCAGGTCGACACCCTGGAGGTCCTCCTGCCGGCGATGGCGGGGATGGTGGCGACGCTCACGTTCGACACCGCGAGGATGGCTGAGCTCGCGCCGCAGGGGTTCTCGCTCGCGACCGACGTCGCGGAGTGGCTCGTGCGTGCGGGCGTGCCGTTCCGCACGGCCCACGAGGTCGCCGGCGCGTGCGTGCGGGTGTGCGAGGAGCGCGGCATCGAGCTGTGGGACCTCTCCGACGCCGACCTGGCGGCGATCTCGCCGCACCTGACGGCCGACGTGCGCTCCGTGCTCACCGTCGAGGGCTCGCTCGCCTCGCGCGACGCCGTCGGGGGCACGGCTCCCGTGCGGGTCGCCGAGCAGCTCGAGGCATGCCGCGCACGCGCGGCTCAGCTCCGGGAGTGGGCCGCCGCGCACTGACGTGCAACCGTCCGGCCACCTCGCGCGTCGTGGTGGTCGTGAGGCGAGTGCGAGCCCGGACGGGCGCAGTGCGGACGGCCGTCGTCGCGATCCTGGTCGGGGCGACGGCGGCGTGTGGCGCGGGGGGCGACGGCGACCCGTCGCCCGAGCCGACGGGCGCTCTCGACGCCTACCTCGACGAGATCTTCGCGAGCACGGACGCGGAGACCTGGGTGGCGCAGCACGACGCGGTCGAGGAGTACCTGGCGGCGTGCATGGCCGAAGAGGGCTTCGAGTACCGCCCGACCGAGGCGCCCCCGATGTACACGCGGCCCGACCCACTGACACCGGAGTACGCCGCGGAGTTCGGGTACGGCGACAGCACCGAGGCATACGGCCCCGACGTGCCGCCCATGCGCTTCTCGACGGACCTCGGGGATCCGGCCGCGGAGTTCAACCAGTCATACGCGTACGGGCTCGCGCCGGAGGGGTTCGAGCAGTACATGACGGCCATGCACGGTCGGGAGCCGCTGCCCGGGGAGGACTTCCGGGACATCCCACCGGAGGAGGCGGGCTGCCGGTCCCGGGCCTACGAGGAGGTCTCGCCGGAGTCCCGGCTGCCCGCGCAGTTCCGGCCCCTGGAGGACGCGATCCGCGAGGAGATCTGGTGGGTCGACGAGGACCCGCGAGTGGTCGCGACCCACCCGGCGTGGGCCGACTGCATGGCGGATGCCGGCTACCCGGGGCTGGTCGACGTCATGGATGCGGCGGCGCTCGCCAACGACCGCGCCAACGCCTCCTCCTTGACGCTCGCCGTCCCGTACGCAGAGCTGAAGTCGATGTTCCCGGAGGAGCTCGCCGAGGTGCAGGCGTACGAGGTCGCCGTGGCGACCGCGGACGCCGCCTGCCGCGAGGAGGCGGGGTGGTACGACGTCCGGGCCGACGTCCTCCTCGAGGCCCAGGCATCGATCCTCGAGCGCTACCGCCCGGAGCTCGACGCCTGGCTCGAGTGGGTGCGCGAGCAGCGCCGCCCCGTCGGCTGACCGGACGCCTCGCGCGTCTTGCGGGGCGGACGGGCACACTGGCGCCATGCACCCCGCCCAGCCCGCCGACGTCGGCGCGCTGGCAGCCCGTGCGCGAGAGGCGGTTCCTCGGCTCGGTCCGGTCCGGCTGGTGTGCGTCGACGGCGCCGCCGGCTCGGGGAAGTCGACGCTCGCGGCCGCGCTCGCCGCGTGCCTCGGCCACGGGTGCGCCGTCGCGCACCTCGACGACCTGTACGAGGGCTGGTCCGGGCTGGCCGGGGTGTGGGATCGCGTCGAGGCGCAGCTGCTCGCCCCCCTCGCGCAGGGTGCCCCGGCGCGCTACCAACGCTACGACTGGCTCGCTGGTGCCTTCGCCGAGTGGGTGGACGTGCCGGTCCCGGGCGTGCTCGTGCTCGAGGGCTGCGGGAGCGCGCCCCGGGCCGTCGACGACCGGGCGGTGCTCCGGATCTTCGTGGAGGCGCCCGACGACGTCCGCCTCGCCCGCGGGCTCGCCCGGGACGGTGAGTCCCAGCGTGGGCACTGGCTGGCCTGGATGCGCGAGGAGGCGGCGGAGTTCGCGCGGGAGGGCACCCGCGCCCGGGCGGACGTCGTCGTCGACGGCACGGCGCCGTTCGGCTGAGGCTCCGGCCCTCCGCCTTCTGCTGCGTGGACCGACGCCGTCGTGCGAGGGTGTCGGCGTGGGTGCGCGGGCGAGCAGCGATCGTGGGTGGCTGGCGGCGCCGGTGCTCGACGTCGCTCCCCGTCTGCTCGGGGCGCTCGTCACGACGTCGCTGCCCGACGGCGTGGTCACGGTGCGCCTTACCGAGGTCGAGGCCTACGACGGCGAGGCCGATCCCGGCTCGCACGCCTACCGGGGCCGGTCCGCGCGCAACGCTGTGATGTTCGGGCCGGCCGGCCACCTGTACGTGTACCGGCACCTCGGACTGCACGTGTGCGCGAACGTCGTCACGGGCGTCGAGGGGCGCGCCTCGGCCGTGCTGCTGCGCGCCGGCGAGGTCGTGGAGGGTGCTGGGCTGGCGCGCGAGCGGAGGCTGCGGCGAGGGGTGGTGCGGGCCGACGTCGACCTCGCCCGCGGGCCCGCCCGCCTCGCCGACGCGCTCGGCATCACGCTCGAGCTCTACGGGACGGACGTCGTCGGCGGCAACGGACCCGTGCGTCT
>AXCX01000835.1 GCA_000767215.1 Actinotalea fermentans ATCC 43279 = JCM 9966 = DSM 3133 | reverse complement strand
CCGTCAGGGACGACCTCGGCGGCGGGCCGGTCCCGGTGCTCGGGGTGTCGACGGGCGGGTCCATCGCGCTCCAGCTCGCCGTGGACCATGCCGACCTCGTCTCGCGTCTGGTCCTCGTGTGTGCGGCCGCGCGGCTCGGCGACGACGGCCGTCGTCGGCAGCGGCGGCTCGCCGAGCTCACCCGGGCCGGCCGGCCGCGCGCCG
>AXCX01000834.1 GCA_000767215.1 Actinotalea fermentans ATCC 43279 = JCM 9966 = DSM 3133 | reverse complement strand
GGCCCCATGAACTCGATCGCCACGGCCGTGCCCAGCGGCAGCCGCTCGATCGCCAGGTAGAAGGTCACGTTCATCAGCGCGAGGACCACGCCGAACGCGACCGCCGCGCCGAGCTCGCGCCGGCTCCACGCCATCCGCCAGGGCCGGCGCCACGCCAGGAGCACGACGGCGGCTGCGGCGATCCGCGCCCAGCCCACCCCGGCCGCGGGCAG
>AXCX01000833.1 GCA_000767215.1 Actinotalea fermentans ATCC 43279 = JCM 9966 = DSM 3133 | reverse complement strand
TGGGCTCGGGCGTGCCGGTCGCCGCCTTCGTCGCGGCGTCCGCCGCGGGGGTCTCGTCCGCGGGGGTCTCGTCTGCGGGGGTCTCCTCCGGCGGCGCGTCGGTGGTGAGCAGGGTCGGGGCCTCGCGGTCGAGCCCGACGACGGCGGCGACGTCGCCCGTGCCGGCGTCGTTCGGCAGCACCGGCGAGGGCGCCAGGTCCGTGCGGAGCAGGGCGGCCAGGTCGGCGTCATCCGCGGGGGCGGGCACCGCGGTGAGGTCGGCCGTGAGGTCCAGGCCGGCGGCCTCCCCGGCGCCGACGGCGCCCACGGTGACGAGGGCGACGGCACCGAGGCGCTCGAGCTCCGCGATGA
>AXCX01000832.1 GCA_000767215.1 Actinotalea fermentans ATCC 43279 = JCM 9966 = DSM 3133 | reverse complement strand
CCGGTCGGCCGAGCGCGCCGGCACGCCGCTACCCGCGCACGCCGTGACCGAGGGCCGCAACCGCGTGACGGTCTTCGTCGGCCCCGCCGAGGCCGGCGCCCTGCGCGCGGGCGACCTCACGGACGCCGAGCTGGGCTTCACCTCCCCCGACGTCGAGTCCGTGCGCCTGACGGCCGTCCTGGTCCCGCTGCACCCGCGCGGTGAGCCGAGCC
>AXCX01000831.1 GCA_000767215.1 Actinotalea fermentans ATCC 43279 = JCM 9966 = DSM 3133 | reverse complement strand
CCGATCCCAGAGCCGACGCCGCTGCCCGAGCCTGACCCGGTCCCGGCCCCCACACCGGAGCCGCTGCCGCAGCCCAGCCCGATCGTCCCGCCGCCGGCCCCGGCTCCCGGGCCCGCGCCGGCCGGGTCCGGCATGGACGCGGAGACCGTGCGCCGCCGCTGGTCCGAGGTGCTCGGCACCCTGCGCTCGCTGCGCATGGCCACCTGGGTGCTCGTGAGCCAGAACGCGCAGGTCACCGAGGTCACGGCGGACACCGTGACCCTCGGCTTCACGACGCCGCAGCTCGCCTCCACGTTCCGGTCCGGCCCGCACGCGAGCCACGTCGAGCGCGCCCTCCACGAGTCGCTCGGCCTCACGGTGCGCGTGCAGACCGCCGTGGGTGCGGCGGCTCCTGCCCCGTCGGCTGCGCCGCCC
>AXCX01000830.1 GCA_000767215.1 Actinotalea fermentans ATCC 43279 = JCM 9966 = DSM 3133 | reverse complement strand
CGCCACGGCGACGCGGTCCGCGTCGGCCCCCAGCTCGTCCGCGTGCGCGCGGACCCAGGCGATCGCGGCGTCGGCGTCGGCGAGGTGCTCGGCCATCCCGGCGTCGGGCCGCAGGCGGTACGCGGCACTCACGGCCACCCAGCCCGCGCGGACGGCCCGGTGCATGAGCAGGCGCGCCTCGCGGTCCTTGCGCCCGGAGGCGTACCCGCCGCCGTGGAAGTACACGAGGACCGGCGCCGGGGCGGGCGAGGACGCCCGGGCGGCCCGGCGGGGCAGGTAGACGTCGAGCAGGTTCCGGCGCCCGTGCGGTCCGTAGGGGACGTCCCGTCGCCGCACGACGCGCGGGCTGCGCACGACGAACGGGAACAGGCCGGCGGCGAGGTCGCGCCACGGGCCGCGGCGGCTGGCGTCGGCCG
>AXCX01000829.1 GCA_000767215.1 Actinotalea fermentans ATCC 43279 = JCM 9966 = DSM 3133 | reverse complement strand
CGCCGTCGTCCTCGAGCTGGCGGCCGTCGCGGCCGGTGGGGTCGCGGACCTGCCGGCGGTGGCCGTGGTGGCGGCCCTGGTGCTGGCCCTCGGCGCCGTGGCCCTGAGCGTCCCGATCGGGCGCGGCTGGCGGTCGGTCGGGTTCTCGCGCCTCGCGGACACCGTCGAGACCCTCGCGACCGTGCTGGCGCTGCCGGTCGCGCTCGTGGCCGGCGGCGTGATCGAGGCGCTGCGCACGCTGGCGTCGTGAGGCGCCCGTGAACCGGCGGACCGCGCAGGGCACTG
>AXCX01000087.1 GCA_000767215.1 Actinotalea fermentans ATCC 43279 = JCM 9966 = DSM 3133 | reverse complement strand
GCGCTCGGCGTCGGACGCCGGGGCCTCGCCCAGGAGCATCCCCGCGACCGGCCGCGCGACGGCGACGAAGACCACGAGCAGCAGGACGAGCGCGACCCCGACCACCCAGGCCAGCCCCTCCCCCGCGGCCGCCCGTGCCAGGGCGAGTTCGCTGGCGAACAGGCTGAACGGCGGCAGCCCGAGCAGCGCCGCGACGCCGAGCCCGAAGGCGCCCGCGAGCGCCGGCCGGCGCGCGAGCAGCCCGCGCATGCCCGCCACCTGGGTGGTCCCCGTCTCGTGCAGGATCTCGCCGGAGGCGCAGAACAGCACGGCCTTCGCGAGGCCGTGGCCGAGCACGTGCAGCAGCAGCGCAGCGATCGCGAGCCGGGTGCCGACGGCGAGCCCGATCATCACCAGGCCCATGTGCTCGATGCTCGAGTACGCCAGGAGCCGCTTGTAGTCGCGCTGGACGATGAGCATGGACGCCGCGAGCGCCACCGAGCCGATGCCGACGACGAGCAGCAGCACCCGCAGGAAGTCGGGGTCGAGCGCCGCGGCCACGATGACGCGGTACCGCAGCAGCGCGTACGCGGCGACCGAGAGCAGCACCCCGGACATCAGCGCGGAGACGGGCGCGGGCGCCTGGCTGTGCGCGTCGGGCAGCCACGAGTGCATGGGCACCAGGCCGACCTTCGTGCCGAACCCGAGCACCAGCAGGACGACGGCGATCCGCATCACGCCCGGGTCGAGCTCGCCGGCGCGCGCGACGAGCACTGCCCAGTCCAGCGAGCCCTCCCCCGCGCCTGCGCCGCCGGTGTGCTGGGACGCGTAGTAGACGAGCACGGTGCCGAGGTAGGCCAGCGCAATGCCGACGGAGCAGATGATCACGTACTTCCACGTGGCCTCGACCGCGCGTCGGCCGCCGTGGTGCCCCACGAGGAACGCGGTGACGATCGTCGTCGCCTCCACCGCCGCCCACAGCACGCCGAGGTTGCTCGCGAGCACCGCCCCCGCCATCGTCGCGACGAAGAGTGGCACGAGCACCTGGTAGCGGCGCGCGCCGCGGGCCGTCGTCTCCCCGGTGGCCAGCTCGCGGTCGACGTACCCGACGCCCACCCAGTTGGCGATCACCGAGACGGCGCCGATGACCAGCAGCATCACGGCGGTCAGCGCGTCGGCGCGCAGGGTCCCGGCGAGCTCGAGGACCGAGCCGTCGACCGTCGCCGCCGCGAGGGCGACACCGACGGCGAGCACGACGCCGGACGCGGCGACGCCGGCCCACGCGACCCATCGACGCCAGCCGAGCACGGCGGCGGCGAGCGCGGCGAGCGCCGGGGCGAGGACGGGGAGGATCAGGGTGGCGGTCATCAGTCACGCAGCTCGTTCAGCTCGTCGAGGTCGGTGCCGCCGAAGGTCGTGCGCATCCGCGCGGCGAGGATCTGCAGCACCAGCACCACCAGCAGCACGTCGAGCGACACCCCGAGCTCGACCACGAGCGGCACGCCGGACGCGGCGAGGAACGCCGTCGTCGTGATGCCGTTGTCGAGCAGCAGGAAGCCGACCACCTGGGACAGCGCGCGCCGCCGCGTGACCAGCACGAAGAACCCCAGCAGCACGACGGCGACCCCCACCGGCAGCGCCCGGGTCGCGGCGGACGGGGCGAGGGCGACCAGCGGCTGGCTCACCACGTACGCGAGCAGGGTGAGCAGCGCAGCCGCGAGGAGCGACGCCGCGACGTTCACGAGCGGCTCGGTCTCGCGGGCCTCGCCGCTGTCGGCGAGCACGCGGCGCAGGACCGCGGGGATGACGAACGTCTTGAGCGCCAGCACGCCGAGCGCGACGAGGTAGCCCGCGACGCCGCCCTCGGCGCCGGCCACGAGGGCCGCGAGGCCCGCGATGAAGACGCCCTGGAGCGCGAGCAGCCGGACGATCGCGGCGAGCTCGCGCCGCCACAGGATCAGCACGGCGGTGAGCAGCACCCCGCCGCACAGCAGGTCGAGCAGCTGGACGGACGCGACGCCCGTCGGGCCGGCGGCGGTGGCGGCGATGGTGGTCATGGCGGCGCTCATGCGAGGAAGAAGGACGCGGTGACGGCGAGCAGGGCGAACAGCAGCGACCCGGCGAGCAGCTCGGGCACGCGGAACAGGCGCAGCTTGGCCATGAACACCTCGAAGGCGGCGAGCGCAGCCCCGAGCACGCACACCTTCACGACCAGGGCCAGGACGCCCAGGGCCAGGGCGGCCGGGGCGAGCGAGGTGGCCACGCCCCACGGCACGAAGAGGTTCACACCGAGGCCCAGCAGGATCGCCAGGCGCGACCACGACGCGAGCTCGACCATGCCGAGGTCGCGGCCGGAGTACTCCAGCACCATCGCCTCGTGCATCATCGTCAGCTCGAGGTGGGTGGACGGGTTGTCCACGGGCAGCCGCCCGGTCTCGGCGACGATGACGACGGCGAACGCGACCGCCGCCAGCAGGCTCGCCGGCCAGAACAGCTGGCTGGGCGTGGCGAGCGCGCCCTCGACGATGTCCCCCAGGTCCGACGAGCCGACGCGCACCGAGAGCGCGAAGATCGCGAGCAGGATGGTCGGCTCGGCGAGGGCCAGGACCGTCACCTCGCGGCTCGCCCCCATGCCACCGAACGCGGTGCCCGTGTCCAGGCCGGCGAGCGTGAGCGCGACGGTGCCGAGCATGAGCACCGCGACCACGGCGAACAGGTCGCTCGCCCCGGACACCGGCGTGACGGTGGTGACGAACGGGACGGCCGCCGCGAGCACCACGACCGTGGACATCAGCACGAGCGGCGCCGCGCGGAAGACCCAGCTGGCGCCCTCCGGGCTCGTGGCCTCCTTGGCCATGAGCTTGCGCAGGTCACGGGCTGGCTGCCCGACGCCGGCCCCCGCGCGCCCCTCCATCCGGGCGCGCACCTGGCGCATCAGACCCGTGAGGTACGGCGCGCCGACGACGACGACCACCACCTGGACGAGCGACGCGACGACGGCGCCCACGACCTCGCCGGCGCTCATCCGGTCACCCCCGCCAGGAGCAGGGCGGCCAGCAGGCCGACGAAGCCGTACGCGAGGTAGGTGTGCACGCTGCCGCGGGCGAGCCGCCGCGACCACCGGCCCCACGCGGTCGCCGCGGCCAGCAGCGGCGGGTAGATCCGCGCCTCGAGCCGGTCGGGCACGCGCTGCCGGAACGTCACCGACTCGATGAGGTATCGCGACTCGGCGAGCGGGGTCACGTCGACGTCCTGCTCGGGACGCAGCACGTCGTCGAACACGCGCGTGAGCGGCTCGGCGAACGACGTCGCCGTGTACTCCTGGCGCGGGTCGCGCTCGATCGCACCGCACCCCCACGCAGGGGCGACGCGGCGCGGGACGCCGCGGCTCAGGCGCCGCACGAGGGCCACCACCGCCGTGCCGGCGAGCACCAGCCCCACGGCGATGACCAGCGGCGACATCGAGCCGGCGATGCCGTTCAGGCGCAGGGTGACGGCGCTGTCGGCGAGCGGGTCGATGCTGCGGACCTCCGGGAGCACGCCGAGGACGCGGTCGAGCGGCCGTGCCGCCACCGCGGGCAGGAGCCCGAGCGCGAGGCAGACGCCGGCGGCCAGCCCCATGCCGACGCGCATCGGCAGCGGGCTCTCGGTCGCCTCGGCCGCCGCCGTCGAGCGCGGCAGCGCCAGGAAGCCCACGCCGAACGCCTTGACGAAGGTCGCGACGCCGAGGCCGGCGGTGAGCGCCACGACGCCGACGGCGACCGGGATGCTCACGGCGACCACGGGTGAGCCGCCCGGCCCGACGGAGTGGATCAGACCCTGCAGCAGCACCCACTCGGACACGAAGCCGTTGCCCGGCGGCAGCGCGGCCGCGCCGAGTGTGCCCACCGCGACGAGCGCCGTCGTGACCGGCATCCGACGGACGAGGCCGCCGAGGGCGTCGAGGTCGCGCAGGCCCGTGCTGCGCAGCACCGAGCCGGCGCCGAGGAAGAGGACGGTCTTGAACGCGGCGTGGTTGAACGCGTGCAGCACCGCGGCGGCCATGACGACGCCGGCGAGCACGCGGTTGCCGTCGGCGGCGAACACCGCGGCCGCGCCCAGGCCGATGAGCATGAGGCCGACGTTCTCGCTGGTGGAGTAGGCGAGCAGGCGCTTGAGGTCGACGGCGACGCTCGCCTGCAGCACGCCGTAGAGCGCCGAGAGGCAGCCGAGGGCCAGCACGAGCAGACCCCACCAGCGCGGCGCGCCGCCCAGCAGGTCGAACGCGACCCTGATCAGGCCGTAGACGCCCAGCTTGACCATGGCCGCGGACATCAGCGCGGAGACGTGGCTCGGCGCCTCGGGGTGCGCGCGCGGCAGCCACACGTGCAGCGGCACCATGCCGGCCTTCGAGCCGAAGCCGAGCAGGACGAGGACGAGCGCGACCGTGCGCACCGTCGGCGAGAGGTCGGCGGCGCCGGCGCGGATCGCGTCGAAGCTCTCGCCGCCGACGTTCGCGGCGACGAGCGCGAAGGCGGTCATGATCGCGACGAGGCCGGCGTGCGTCATGCCCGCGTACCACAGGCCCGCCTCCCGGACCGAGGCGCGCAGCCGGTGCTCCGTGAGCACCAGGAGCAGCGACGTGAGGGCCATGAGCTCCCAGAGCACCAGGAACGTCGTGACGCTCGCGGCCGCGGGGACCAGGAGCATGGCCGCGACGAACAGCGGCACCGTCGCCTGCGCCGTGCGGGACGCGGCCGGGCTCGCGTGGTGCGCGGCGGCGTCGGGCAGGTGCTGGTCGTGGGCCGCCGGGAGGTCCTGGGCGTGCCGGCCGCCCGGCGCGGTGTACCCGATGCCGTACACCCCGGCGGCGACCGCGACCGCGCCGATGAGCAGCAGGAACGCGCCGGAGAGCGCGTCGACCGCCAGGCGCGCCTCCCCGAGCGGGAGGAGTCCGGGTGCGACGGCCGTCCACGTCGACCCGCCGAGGCCGCCGAGCCCCGCGAGCACCCCGCCCACGCCGACGAGCGCGGTGACCGATCCGGCGACGACGTGCCGGCGCCGCTCGGGGGCCACGACGACCGCCGCGGCGCCGACGAGCGCCCCGAGGGCGACGAGCCAGAGTCCCGTCTGGATCATCGGCCGGTCAGCTCCCGCAGGGCCGCCACGACGTCCTCGGGCCGGGGCGGGCAACCGGGCACCTCGAGGTCCACGGGCACGACGTCACCGACCGCCCCGACGACGCCGTACGCCCCCGCGAACGCGCCGCAGCCCCGCGCGCAGTCCCCGATCGCGACGACGCGGCGCGGCGCGGGCATCGCCTCGTACGTGTTCTGCAGCGGCTCGGCGAGGTTGCGCGTCACCGGGCCCGTGACCAGCAGCGCGTCGGCGTGCCGCGGGGAGGCGACGATCCGTGCGCCGTACCGCTCGGCGTCGTACACCGGGCCGAAGGCGGCGCCGATCTCGATCTCGCAGCCGTTGCACGAGCCGGCGTCGACGTGCCGGACCTGCACGGAGCCGGTGGGCGCGAGAGCCGCCTCGGAGGGCGCGGGCGCGGTGCCCGCCGGTTCGGCGATCCGACCGACCCGGAGCATCGTGCGCAGGAGCTTGTGCACCCTCAGCCGTCCGCTCGCTCGACGGCCTGCTCGTCATCGGCGCGCAGGTCGGTGAGGACCTCGATCTGCTGGGTGAGCAGGTCGGCGCGCAGCTGCCGGGCCACGGTGAGGAGCTCCGCGGTCCGCGGCGTCGTGAGCGAGTAGTACACGGTGGAGGCCTCGCGTCGCGCCTGGACCAGGCCGACCGACCGCAGCACCGCCAGGTGCTGGGAGAGCCCGGACGCGCCGACGCCGAGCTCCGCCGTCATCTCACCGACGGCCCACGCCCGCTCGCTCAGCAGCTCGAGCACGCGGATGCGAGCAGGGTGACCCATCGCCTTGAACAGGTCGGCCTTCATCTGGACGTGCGGGGCGGTCATCGCGCCTCGATCTCCCGTTCCACTCGCCTGCACGGCAGGACGGTATCACTGGTCCAGCAGTTCGCTATTTCAGCAACTGCTGAAATAGCCCGCCCGGAGGTGGCCACCTCAGGACGTGGCCACCTCCGGACGCGCCCAGCAGGTGACGCGCTCAGTAGGTGAAGGTGTCCACCTGCGCCTTGAGGTCCGCGGACATCTGCGCGAGCTCCCGCGTGGACGTCTCCATCTGCGAGACGACCTCGGTCGTGGTCGACGCCGCGGTCGCGACCCCCGTGATGTTCGTGGCGATCTCGCTGGACCCGGTCGCCGCCTCGGTGACCCCGCGCGAGATCTCCGTCGTCGTCGCGGTCTGCTCCTCCACCGCCGAGGCGATCGTCATCTGGTAGTCGTTGATGGAGCTGATGATCTCGGTGATCTGGCCGATCGCGGTCACCGCGTCGGCGCTGTCGGCCTGGATCGCCTGCACCCGGCGCGCGATGTCCTCGGTCGCCTTCGCGGTCTCCTGCGCCAGCTCCTTGACCTCGCCCGCGACGACCGCGAAGCCCTTGCCCGCCTCGCCCGCCCGCGCCGCCTCGATGGTCGCGTTCAGCGCCAGCAGGTTCGTCTGCTCGGCGATCGTCGTGATGAGCTTGACGACGTTGCCGATCTCCTGGCTCGACGTGCCGAGCCGGGTCACCGTGGCGTTCGTCGCGGCCGCGACGCCCGTCGCCTGCTCCGCCACGCGCGCGGCCTCGTGCGCGTTCTGGGCGATCTCCCGGATCGAGGCGCCCATCTGCTCGGCACCGGCCGACACGGCCTCCACGTTGCGCGAGACCTGCTCCGCCGCGGCGGCGACGACGCCCGCCTGGGCCGCGGTCTCCTCGGCGCCCGCCGCGACCTGGGTGCCCGCGGCCGACATCTCCTCCGACGCCGCGGCGATGGTCCCGGAGGCCTGCCCGACCTGGGCGAGGGTGCTCCGCAACGACGCCTGCGCGTCCGCCAGCGCCCGGGCCATCTGACCGAGCTCGTCCCGGGAGTCGACGCGCGGCTCCCGCGTCAGGTCGCCGGTGGCCAGCGCGTCCGCCGCGGCCTTGACCTCGACGACCGTCGCGGTGATGCCGCGCACCACCAGCCAGGCCAGCACCAGCGCTGCACTCAGGCCCGCGACCAGCGCGGCGATGAGCAGCGTCCGGCGCGAGGCCATGAGCGCCGTGCCCTTGTCGTTCTCCTCGGCGGCAGCGGCCGCCTGCTCCTCGGCCTCCGCCGAGAACGCGTCGAGGGCGGCGTCGGACGCCGGGTAGACGGCGTCGTCGTAGATCGCCGAGACCTCCGCCTCGTCGTCCTGGTCGACCGCCGGCACGAACTGCGACGTGAAGGCCGCGTGGAACTCCTTCGCCGAGGCGAGGCCGGCGGCGGCGCGCTCGGGGTCCGCCGCGTTCGGCAGGTACTCCTCCACGAGCGCCACGAGGGTCGCCTCGCGCTCGGCGATCTCCGCCTCGAGGGCCGGGCGCCGCTCCTCCTGCTCGAACGCGTAGGAGTTGACGCGCACGCGGCTGCCCTGCAGCGTGCGCTGGATCTCGTCGAGCTGGTCCATCGGCAGCACGTGCGTCTGGTACATGTCGTCCTGGCCGTCGCTCAGCGCCTGCGCGGTGCTGATCGCGAGCACTCCCATGACGACGGAGACGACCGCGAGCGCACCCACTGCCGAGCCGATGCGCAGCGCCACGGGCAGATCCCGGAACCTCCTCCGTCCGCGGACCCCGCCCTCGTGAACCGTCGTCGAACCCTGGGATCCGCCGTGCTGCGTCACCGACATACCTTTCGTCGTTTCATGGTCACCAGACCGATCGGCGACGCACCGGCCCCGGTGAGCATCACGAGGCGCGCTCTACCGTGTGCCCGGTCACACCACGGCCACTCCACGGCCCGCCTCCCAGCGAGCTACCGGCGCACGGTGTCGAGCGTGAGGGCCACCCACTCGCGGACCCAGGAGGTGGGCAGGAGCCAGCCCGGGCTCGGCGCGGCGAGCCCGTCCGCGTCGAGCCCGACGCGGTCGGCGATCCCCAGCGCCCGGTGCAGGTGGTAGCCCTCGCTGACCACGACCACCGAGGAGCCCAGGCCCTTCTCGGCGAGGATCGCGGCGGAGTTCGTGAGGTTCTCGAGCGTCGACGTCGAGCGGTCCTCGAGGAGGATGCGGTCGTCCGCGACGCCGCGTTCCACGAGGCCCCGGCGCATCGCCTCCGCCTCGCTGATCCGCTCGCCGTCGCCCATGCCGCCGGAGACGACGACCGGGACCCCGGGGTGCGCCAGGAGGTAGTCGGCGGCGGTGTCGATCCGACGTTGGAGGGCCTGGCTCGGGGTGTCGCCCTCCACGCGGCAGCCGAGGACGACGACGGCGGCCGGGGCGTCGGGCGGCTCGCCGACGTCGGCCAGCATCCACGCGGAGAGCACGCCGCACCAGACGACG
>AXCX01000828.1 GCA_000767215.1 Actinotalea fermentans ATCC 43279 = JCM 9966 = DSM 3133 | reverse complement strand
CTGCGCGCCCTGGCCGAGGCGGAGGCCGCACTCGACGCCGCACTGGCGCCCGCCCGGGAGCACGCGGAGCAGGTCGCGCGCGACCGGGCCCGGCTGGACACCGCGCTCGCGCGTGCGGCGTCGGCGATCGCGGCGACGACGGCCGTCGTGGACACCCACCTGGACGTCGTGGGTGCCGAGCCCCGCACCCGGCTGGCCGAGGCGACCCGCCTGGCCGGGGAGGCCGAGCGCGTCAAGGACACCGACCCCACCGCCGCGCTCAACGGCGCCCTGGCCGCCGAGCAGTTCGCGATGTCGGCCGAGCAGCTGGCCCGTGCCGACATCGACCGGGCCCGCTCGGTCGGGTCCTGGGGCGGTTCCGGCGGGTTCGGCAGCGGCGGCAGCTGGGGCGGCTCTGGCGGCGGCTGGTGGGGCGGCTCGGG
>AXCX01000827.1 GCA_000767215.1 Actinotalea fermentans ATCC 43279 = JCM 9966 = DSM 3133 | reverse complement strand
CGGGCCAGGCCGGTGCCGGTGCGCCGGGCGCCGGGGCGGCGTCGGCCGGCGCGGCCGGCGGAACGGGCCGGGTGGATCTCAACCGAGCCGACGCGGCGGCGTTCGACACCCTGCCCGGCATCGGGCCGGTGCTGGCCGAGCGCATCGTCGCCTGGCGTGACGAGCACGGCCGGTTCACCGCGGTGGAGGAGCTGACCGAGGTCACGGGCATCGGCCCGGCTCTCCTCGCCGGCGTCCGGGACCTGGTCGAGGTCGGATGACCCTCGACCTCCGGCTCGTGCCCGCGGCCCTCCTCGCCTGGCTGGCGTGCGCACTTGCGGTCGGCCTGCCCGTCGGCGCCGTCGCGACGGCGGCGGCGGTCGGCGCACTGGCGTCCGTCGGTGTCGCGGCCCGTCGGGGACCGCCGGCGGCGTGGCTCGCGCTG
>AXCX01000826.1 GCA_000767215.1 Actinotalea fermentans ATCC 43279 = JCM 9966 = DSM 3133 | reverse complement strand
GATCCCACGGCCGCGCCGAGGGGCTGCCAGGGCGAGCGCGGCTCGAGGCGCCGGTGCAGCCACCACCCGGCGATCGCGCCCGCGGCGACGACCAGCAGCGGCACCCACGGCCCGGCACCCGAGGGCTCGGCGGGGAGCGCACCGAGCAGCGGGAGCGCCGGCATCGGCCCGCTCACCACCTCCGTGGGTGAGAACACGGTCCCCTGCCCGACGGCGAACCCCGGCCCGGCGAGCCAGGCCAGCGCCCACAGCACGAGGTTGGGGACCAGCGACAGCTGCGCGACGGCCATCACCAGGCCGCTGAAGGTGTCCAGACCGAGGCCCACGATGACGTCGCCGGTCGCCGCCCGGCCCGACAGCGCCCAGCCGACCGTCACGGCCGCGGCCACCGCGAGGAGCGCCGCGGGGACGAGGGCGCCCGCCCGCG
>AXCX01000825.1 GCA_000767215.1 Actinotalea fermentans ATCC 43279 = JCM 9966 = DSM 3133 | reverse complement strand
CGAGCGCGCGCCGCCACGGCGCGGCGCCCGGCGGATCCTTGGCGACGACGTACCCGGCGCGCCACGGCGGGGGCGTCCGGCGCCACAGGCCGACCCGCCGCAGCACACCCCCGAGCTGGACCACCGATCAGGCCACCCGGTCGATGAGGAGCGGACGCTCGGGCGCGCGGGAGCCCTCCGGCGCGATCGTCACGGCCCCCTCCAGCGCCGCCCGGGCCCGCTCGAACCGCTCGGGGGTGTCGGTGAAGAGCGTCATCAGGGGCTCGCCGGCCCGCACGAGCGCGCCGGGCTTGGCGTGCAGCTCGATCCCCGCCCCGAACTGGACGGCGTCCTCCTTGCGCGCGCGGCCCGCGCCGAGCCGCCAGGCCGCGACGCCGACCGCCAGGGCGTCGAGCCCGACGAGCACGCCGTCCGCCGGCGCGAGCACCTG
>AXCX01000824.1 GCA_000767215.1 Actinotalea fermentans ATCC 43279 = JCM 9966 = DSM 3133 | reverse complement strand
CTCGACGCCGCGCGCGAGGACGCCCAGCGCATCGCGGCGCTCGCCGGCGGCGCCACGCTCGACGCGCCGCGGCTGGAGGCCGAGGTGCTCGCCGCCGACGAGGGCGCCCGCCTGACGACGGTCTTCCTGCCCGACGGCAGCGAGATCCCGGAGCCCACCCCGCGGTCCGACGCCGTCGAGCTCGCGCTCCTCGGCCGTGCGGTGACCGCGCGGACCGACGGCGGCATCGAGATGCTCGTGCCGGTCGAGACGGCCGGGGGCCTGGCGGTGGTCCGGACGTTCGTGCCCGACGCCGAGCTCAGCGCCGGCGTCGGCCGCACCTGGGCGCTGCTCGGCGGCGCGGGCGTGCTGCTGCTGGCGGCGACCGCGTTCGTGGGCGACCGGATCGCCGGCCGCCTGGCGCGCTCCGCGCAGGACCTGTCGGCGGTCGCCGAG
>AXCX01000823.1 GCA_000767215.1 Actinotalea fermentans ATCC 43279 = JCM 9966 = DSM 3133 | reverse complement strand
ACGCCAGAGCGTCGTTCGCCGTGACCGCCGCCGCGTCCGCGAGGACCGCGGCCGCACCGGTGGAGTTGTCCGCGGCAGCCGCGCCGCCCGTCGAGGTGGTGAACGCGACGGTGGACGTCACGCCCGTGGTCGCCGACGCGATCGTGATGTCGCCCGTGTCGTTCGATGCGACCGTGGAGCCGAAGGCGGCGTTCAGGGCACTGACCAGCTCGTCGGCGGTGTTGATGCCGCTGGTGTTGAGCTGGACCGTCTTGGACGTGCCGTCGACCGCGACCGTGAACGCCGCGTCCGTGCCGGTGATGCCCGAGGCGTCGAACGTGAACGTGGAGGACGCGGCCGTGGCCGCGGTGACCTCGTCGCCGAGCTCGAGGCCGCGGACGTAGCCGGCCTGGGCGTCG
>AXCX01000822.1 GCA_000767215.1 Actinotalea fermentans ATCC 43279 = JCM 9966 = DSM 3133 | reverse complement strand
CGCGCCCGCACGATCGCCGGCGCAACCGGGCAGGAGGGGGACACCGAGGCGGGCGACGCGGCGGCCCCCGGCGCGCTCGCCGCGCTCGCGGACCTCGCCGCGGTCAACCGGCTCCTGCTGGTCACCCGCGCGGATGTCCCCGCGCCCGACGCCGTCTGGGTGGACGTGGCCGCCGACCCCGGCCTGGTCTCCCAGCAGATCGCGGACGCGGTCGTGACGCAGGGCACCGACGAGGCCCTCCACCCGCTCACGGCGGTCACGACGGCGACGCCGACCCCCGATCGGCTCTCCTCACCGGCGGTCGTCGCGTCGTGGCTGGCGGCCGCGTGCGCGCTCGTCGTCATGGTGCCCGGCGTCGCGTCGACCGCCCTCGCGCTCGCCCTGGCCCGGCGCCGGGAGGCGGCGGTGCTGCGGGCCCTCGGCATCGGGCCGGGCCA
>AXCX01000821.1 GCA_000767215.1 Actinotalea fermentans ATCC 43279 = JCM 9966 = DSM 3133 | reverse complement strand
CGTGCCACTCGACGCGCGCCGCGGCCAGCAGCTCCGCCCGCGCGTCGGCGATCCGCTCCGCCGCGGCCGCGCAGAGCCGCGCCACCTCGCCGTCGTCCATCCGCCACCTCCCGCGGGGGAGGCTAGGGACGCCGCCCCGACCCGACGGCGAGAGGCCCGTCCCGCCTGTGGACGGTCAGTCCTCCGGGGGCGGGGTGCGGCGACGACTCACCCACTCGCGCGGCACGAGCAGGAGCGCCGCGACCACGACGGCGAGCACCGCCACCCCACGCAGCAGCTCGAGGTTCCCGAGCACGCCCGTGCGCACCCACGCGACCAGCAGCAGCGCGCTCTGCGCGACCGCCTGCGCCGCGCCCACCGAGCGCGCGGCCCGGCCGAGCACGGCCGCCTCGACGAGCGTCGTCCAGCCGACGTGCGAGGCGAGCGCCGACGCGACGAGCAG
>AXCX01000086.1 GCA_000767215.1 Actinotalea fermentans ATCC 43279 = JCM 9966 = DSM 3133 | reverse complement strand
ACGGCGCCCGCCCCCAGCAGGGCCTTGCCGCGTCGCGTCCCCGCGAGCGCGCGCAGCCCCCGCGCCAGCGTCGACCAGGCCAGGACGACGGCGGCCAGCACCGCGCTCGCCGCGAGCCCCAGCGCGTTGCCGGCGTTCCAGATCCCGGCGACGACCACCGGCTGGAGGAAGATCCACAGGCCGGCGGCCGCGAGCAGCAGGAGCAGCGCGCGGAGCGCGTCGTCACGGGCGGGCATCTCAGATCGGCCCGCCCTTGAGGTAGGCGGGCAGCGGGACGAAGCCGGTGGCCGCGCCGGTGTCGTCGAGCAGCCGCCCCATCAGCTTGACCGTGCGGAGCACGACGGCGCGGTCGACGATCTGCACGCCGGGCATCCGGTCCTCGATCGTCGCCTCGAGCCGGTGGACGTCGTCGAGGTTCCTGGTCCACACGTCGATCGCCAGGTCGTACTGCCCGACGACCGCGACCACCGCCCGCGCCTCCTGGACCGTGGCGATGCGTTGGGCGACCTTGTCACGCTGGGACGCGGGGGTGCGCAGGAAGTACCAGGTGCACAGCGGGTACCCGGAGTGGCGCCGCGCGATCTCGGTCCGGAACCGGAGCCGCCCCGTCCCGACGACCTCACCGAGGAGCTCGCGGGCGCGCCGGGGACGCAGGTCCAGCGCCTCCGCCAGCTGCGCGGCCGTCACGCGCCCGTCGCGGGCGATCTCGCGGGCGGCCGCCTCCATCAGCGGGGTGACGCGGGCGCGGTTCGGCTGGCTCCGGTGGGCGGCAAGGCGCGCACGCTCCGTCTCGGTCAGGCCCGGCAGGTGCCAGCTCCCGCCGTCGACGTAGGTGCGTGTCACCGGGTGCGAGTGGACCGTGGTCACCGAGCCGACGGCGTGGAGCTGCTCGAGGAGGAGCCGTGCGAGGGACTCGTCGCTCCCCGCGATCACCGTGAGGACGAGGTCGCGGCTGCCGGCGGTGAGGTCGATCGTCACGATCTCCGGCACCGCCGCGAGCTGCGCGGCGATCGGCAGGACCAGGCCGGGGGGCACCCGCATCTCGACGAGCGCGACGCCCTGCCCCATGCCGGAGGTCCCGGCCTGCAGGTTCGGCGCCGCGGTGAGCCAGGCAACGCCCGCCGCCGACATCCGTGCCCAGCGTCGGGCCAGGGTGACCGGGCTCAGCCCCAGGACGGCGCCGAGCTCGGTCCACGACGCGCGCGGCCGAACCTGCAGGGCGGCGATCAGGCGCCGATCATCCTCGTCGAGTTCCGGATCCTTCATCACGGCTCTCCAGGTGGACAACTTCCTTCACTCACAGCCGCCATCGTAGTGCTCTCTCTAGCCTGAAATCGTTCGCCGCAGCCGAATCCATCCGAGCCGAGTCCGGCTCCCGCCGGCCGGCGAGGACCGCCGCGCGTGGACCCGTCGCGGCCTCATCGGAGAGGAGTCACCGTGCCCGCACTGGACCAGGTGCTCAGCCACCTGGGCACCACCCGCACCTGGCAGGAAGAGCTCTACCGGCACCTGCACGCGCACCCCGAGCTGGGCCTGCGCGAGGAGAAGACCCGCACGCTCATCGCCGAGCGCCTCGCCGAGCTCGGCTACGAGGTCCGGACGGCAGGTGGTGGCGTCGTCGGGGTCCTGGCGAACGGGCCGGGGCCGGTCGTCCTCAGCCGCGCGGACATCGACGGGCTGCCGGTCAAGGAGGAGACGGGGCTGCCGTACGCCTCGACGGACACCACGGTCGACGAGTCGGGACAGACGGTCGGCCTCATGCACGCGTGCGGGCACGACGCGCACATCACCTGCCTGCTCGGCGCCGCGGCCCTGCTGGCCGCCCAGCGGGACGCGTGGTCGGGGACCTTCCTCGCGCTCTTCCAGCCGGCCGAGGAGACCGCCGCCGGCGCCCGGTCGATGGTCGACGACGGCCTGACCGACCTCATCCCGCGCCCCGACGTGGCGTTCGCCCAGCACGTCCTCGGCCACGAGGCCGGCGTGCTCGCGACGCAGACCGGGCCGGTGCTCTCGGCCGGGGACAGCATCAGGATCACCGTGTTCGGCAAGGGCTCGCACGGGTCCATGCCGCACCTCGGGGTCGACCCGGTCGTCCTCGCCTCGGCCATCGTGCTGCGCCTGCAGTCGATCGTCTCGCGCGAGGTCGCACCCGGGGAGTTCGCCGTCGTCACCGTGGGCGCCCTCAACGCCGGCAGCAAGAGCAACGTCATCCCGGACCGGGCCACGCTGCTCGTCAACCTGCGCACCTACGACACGCGGACCCGCGAGCGCGTGGTCGCGGCCGTCGAGCGGATCGTGCGCGGCGAGTGCGCCGCCGCCGGCTCGCCCCACCAGCCGACCTTCGAGTACTACGACCAGTTCCCGCTCACCGACAACGACGCCGAGGTCACGAGCACGGTCACCGAGGCGTTCCGGGCCCACTTCGGCACGGAGCGCGTCATCCCGCTCGGTCGCGTGCCCGCGAGCGAGGACTTCAGCCGGATCCCCGACGCGTTCGGCACCCCGTACACGTACTGGGGCCTCGGCGGCTTCGCGCCCGGGACCGGCGTCCCGAACCACTCGCCCTTCTTCGCACCGCTCATCCAGCCCACGCTCGACGCCGGCACGCAGGCCGTCGTCGTCGCCGCCATGGCCTACTTCGGGAAGGACCTCTCGTGAACGCCACGCAGGCCGTCGAGACACCGGCCACGCCCACCTTCAAGGGCAACGACAAGCTCCTCATCGGCATCGTCCTCGGCGTCCTGACGTTCTGGATGTTCGCCGGGACGGTCGGCACCGTCGCACGGACGATGCTCACCGACCTCAACGGCGGCGCCATCGACGAGGTCGCGAACCCGCTGGTGACCGTGGACCAGATGAACTTCGCGGTGTCGATCACCGCCCTGTTCTCCGGGCTCTTCATCGTCTTCATGGGCGGCCTGGCCGACCGGGTCGGCCGCGTGCGCATCGCCATCACCGGGAACTTCCTCGGGATGGCGGGCTCCCTCCTGCTCGTCCTCGCAGGCACGGGCGCGACGTTGCCGATGCTGCTCACCGGCCGC
The DNA here is from genome assembly GCA_000767215.1 of Actinotalea fermentans ATCC 43279 = JCM 9966 = DSM 3133. Taxonomy (GTDB): domain Bacteria; phylum Actinomycetota; class Actinomycetes; order Actinomycetales; family Cellulomonadaceae; genus Actinotalea; species Actinotalea fermentans. The sequence continues at coordinate 1,754 of AXCX01000086.1, read as the reverse complement.
GCGCTCCAGGGCCTGTCGGCGGCCTGCATCATGCCGTCGACGATGGCGCTGCTGAAGGCGTACTGGGACGGCGCCGGCCGCCAGCGCGCCGTGTCGATGTGGTCCATCGGCTCCTGGGGCGGCTCGGGCGTCGCGGCCATCTTCGGCGGCTTCGTCGCGTCGAACCTCACCTGGCAGACGATCTTCTACGTGTCGATCGCCGTGTCGGCCGTCGCGATCGCACTGATGTGGGGGACGCCGGAGAGCAAGGCGGACGCGTCGACGCACCGCCGCTTCGACCTGCCGGGCCTGCTGATCTTCATGGTGACGGTCCTGGCGCTGATGGTCGTGCTCATCTTCGGCCGCCAGATCGGCTGGACCAGCGCGACCACGCTGGGCCTGGCGGCGGTCGCCGTCGTCGGCGGGGTGGTGTTCTTCCTGGTGGAGCGCTCGAAGGAGGCGCCCTTCATCGACTTCAAGCTCTTCAGGAACCCCACGTTCTCCGGCGCGACGCTCTCGAACTTCCTGCTCAACGCCACGATCGGCCTGCTGATCGTGAGCCAGCAGATGCTGCAGCTGGCCCGCCCCGAGCTCTTCGACCCGTGGAAGGCCGGCCTGCTGACCATCGGCTACGCCGTCACGATCATCGGGTTCATCCGGGTCGGCGAGAAGCTGCTGCGCCGGTTCGGCCCGCGCAAGCCGATGGTCTGGGGCGCGAGCATCGTCGCGCTGTCCTGCGCCTTCCTCGTCCCGACCAACGTCCTCGTCGGGCAGTACGAGGTGCTCGCGGTGATCGCCTACTCGCTGTTCGGCATCGGGCTCGCGTTCTACGCGACGCCGTCGACCGACGCCGCGCTGTCCAACCTCCCGCCGGCCCAGGCCGGCGCGGGCGCCGGCATCTACAAGATGGCATCCTCGCTCGGCGGGGCCATCGGCGCGGCGCTCTCGCTGACGATCTTCACCTCGTTCCTCGGCTCGGGGGTCTCGGTCCTCGGCGAGCTGCTCGTCACCCAGGGCATGCACGAGAACGAGGCCATCCGGCAGGCCGGGATGATCACGTTCATGTTCAACCTGATCCTGTCGCTGATCGCGGTGATCTCGATCCTCGCGACGGTCCCCAAGGGCCGGAAGTACTACGACGACTGACAGCGACTGACCACAGTCGCGACGGACCACAGCGACGTGGGGGACGTGGCCGACGGGCCGCGTCCCCCACGTCCGCACGCTGCGAAGGAGGGACCCGATGACCGGCGCCGACGTCGTCCTGACGCTCGACCTGCTCGGGACGGTGACGTTCGCGCTGAACGGCGCGATGACGGCGTCGCGGCGGGTGCGGCTCGACATCGTCGGCGTGCTGTCGCTCGGGGTGATCACGGCGATCGGCGGCGGCCTCATCCGCGACGTGCTGCTGGGCGCGACCCCGCCGGCCGCGTTCCAGCACTGGTACTACCTCGCGGCCGCGTTCGCGGGAGCGGCGGCCGCGTGGGTCATCGCCCGGCCGCCGCGGGGCCTGCACCGGGCGATCGTGGTGCTGGACGCCATCGGCCTGTCGGTGTTCTGCGTGACCGGCGCGCACAAGGCGGTGGAGCTCGGGCTCCAGCCCGCCCCCGCGATCCTCCTGGGCGCCATCACCGCCGTCGGCGGGGGCACCATCCGCGACGTGCTGGTGGGCGACGTGCCGAGCGTGCTGACGAGCGAGCTGTACGCGATCCCCGCGCTCGCGGGGGCGGCGGTGGCCGTGCTCGCGGGCGGCTCGGCCGCGGCCGCCGCGCCCG
>AXCX01000820.1 GCA_000767215.1 Actinotalea fermentans ATCC 43279 = JCM 9966 = DSM 3133 | reverse complement strand
CGTGGCCGGGGCGGCCCCGGTCGCGGCGAGGGCCGCGACGCCGGTGCCGGCCACGACCGCGGCCGCACCGGCGGCCATGACGGATCGGCTGCGCCAGGTCAGTCGGGACATGAGCTGTCTCCTTCTCGTTCGGTCGGTACACGAGAAGGTTCGCCGGGCCCGCGTGAGGGCCGCGGCAAGCGGGTGTCAAGGCTCCGTTAAGGCCCGCCGGCCCCGTGTGGAGCGAACCTGACGCGACACGCTGGCGTGTCGGTCTGCACG
>AXCX01000819.1 GCA_000767215.1 Actinotalea fermentans ATCC 43279 = JCM 9966 = DSM 3133 | reverse complement strand
CGCGCGCAGCGCGGGCACCCCCTCCGCCTGCACGCCGCCGATGGCGACGCACGGCCACGGGCTCACCCGCGCCACGGCGCGGAACCCGTCGACGCCGATCGGCGGCGCCGCGTCCGGCTTCACCAGCTGGTGCCACACGGGCCCGACGCCGAGGTGGTCGACGACGTCGTCGCCCAGAGCCCGTGCGGCGGCGACGTGCGCGGGCTCCTGGACCGACAGGCCGAGGATCGCGTCGGGGCCGAGCGCGGCGCGCACCACCCGCGGGTCGTCGTCGTGCTGGCCGACGTGCGCGCCGTCCGCGCCGATCGCGTCGACGAGGTGCCAGCGGTCGTTGACGATCAGGGGCACGCCCGTGCCCGCGAGCTCGGCGCGGACGGCGCGGCCGAGCTCGACCAGCTCGGCGTCGTCGGCGTGCGGGTCGCGGACCTGCACGAGTGACACCCCCG
>AXCX01000818.1 GCA_000767215.1 Actinotalea fermentans ATCC 43279 = JCM 9966 = DSM 3133 | reverse complement strand
CCCGGGCCTGACGGACGCCGGGCGGCTGATGGTGCTCGCAGGCCTGGTCGGGGCGCTGGTCCCGGTCACGCTGCGCTGGGCGGTGGGCCGCCGGCACCGCGACGCGGTGGCCGACGTCGCCGCGCCCCTCGCGCTCGTGCTGGCGGTCGCGCTCGTGGTCGTGGCCACGACTCTCCTGCTCGACGTCCCCGACGTGCTGGCGGCCGCGGCCCTGCTCGGCGCGGTGCCGCTCGGCATGCGCGCCGTCCCGGTGCTGAGCGTGTCCGTGCCGGACTCCCAGCTGCTGGACGTGTCGGTGGTGCAGCGGACGGCCACCTCGGTGCGGGCGCCGGAGCCCCAGCGCCCGGCAGAGGTCAACGACCGGACGGTGGGGCGCGTCGTCGGCAGCGCCGAGCGCCGGCAGGACGCGGGCACGCTCGCGCTCGCGGCGGTGGCGCCGCTGCTCGCG
>AXCX01000817.1 GCA_000767215.1 Actinotalea fermentans ATCC 43279 = JCM 9966 = DSM 3133 | reverse complement strand
CGCCGGGGCCAGCGGACGCGCACCCACGAGCCGGGGGTGACCCGCTCCCCCGCGCGCGGCACCAGGTGCGTGGCCCGCGCCGCCGCGCGCGTCCGCCCGCCGAGCACCAGCTCGTCGTTCACGAGGATCGCGACCGCCATCCCCCAGATCCACCACATCGACAGGAGGCTCGGCTGGCCGTTCAGGCGCCGGCCCCCCTCCAGCACGACGAGGAGGAGGACCCAGCCGAGGGACTGCCGGAGCGGGAAGAGCAGCCCGGCGATGTCGTCGGCGACCCACGGCCGGTACGCGGCGAGCGAGCGCGTCCCGACCAGCCGGTACTGCAGCCACGGGCCGAGCGGCGGGTGCTGACGCAGCCGCGTCGCCCAGCCGGCGCGGATCAGGTCGAGCGCCGACCGCGCGTCGAGCCGCTGGGCGCCGGGCGCGGCGAGGTCGGCCAGCAGGCCGAGCAGCTC
>AXCX01000816.1 GCA_000767215.1 Actinotalea fermentans ATCC 43279 = JCM 9966 = DSM 3133 | reverse complement strand
GGTCCGCCTCGCCGTCGCCGGTGCCGGCGCCTGGGTCGGGCCACGCGAGCGCCGCGCCGTACGGGTTGGCCGGGTCCGTCGCGGCGAGCACGACGGCGGTGGGCGACGTCCGGCGTGCGTCCGGGGCCTGGGCGAGCTCGGCGGCGTCCTGACGGAGCAGGTCCACGGCGCCGGGGAGGGCGAACTGCGAGCCGCCGAGGTGCTCGACGAAGTACCCACGGCGGACCTGGCCGGACTCCTCGAGCGCCGCGAGCACGCGGTAGAGGGCGGTGTACCACGCGCCCGTGCCCTCGACCCCGGCGACGCCGCGCGTCAGCACGCCGTGCCGGTCGAGGAGCAGCGCCGCCAGGGCCCGGGCCCGCACCGTCGGCTCGGTCTCCCTGCCGGGCAGGAGCGACCACCGCCCGACGGCGTCCGGACCGGCGCCGGCGCCGCTCGCCTCGGGGCGCAGGGCCAG
>AXCX01000815.1 GCA_000767215.1 Actinotalea fermentans ATCC 43279 = JCM 9966 = DSM 3133 | reverse complement strand
GCCGGCACCGGCCCCGCGGCCGCGCCTGCGCGTGGTCGGCGCGCCGACCCAGGCGCGCACCCGGGTGCCGTTCGTGGTCACCTGCATCGCGGCCCTCACGTCGGCCCTGCTCGGCGCGCTCCTGCTGAACACGTCGATGGCGCAGATGGAGTACCAGCGCTACGACCTGGCGACCCGCCTCTCGCAGTCGGCCCAGGCGCAGCAGGAGATGCGCGGACGGCTCGAGCAGATGTCCTCCCCGGAGGCGCTCGCGGGTGCGGCCCGCGCGCTGGGCATGGTCCCGACGACGTCGGGCGGCTACCTGCGCCTGTCCGACGGCGTGGTGCTGGGCAACCCCGTGCCGGCGGGTCAGGGCTGATGCGGCGAGCGGACGGCCCGGGCCCCGGTGAGCGCGGGGCGCCCGGTGCCGCGGGCGCACCCGAGCGGGTGAGGAGCGCGCCTCGGCGGCGTGGCAGCGCCCAG
>AXCX01000814.1 GCA_000767215.1 Actinotalea fermentans ATCC 43279 = JCM 9966 = DSM 3133 | reverse complement strand
CGGGCGTGGCCGCGTGGACGCCGGCCCACGGCGGTCGGCGGGTGCGTCTGCTCGCCGACGACGGCCCGGCCGACCGGTACCGCGCGTTCCTGGCCGCCCTGCGCGGTCACGTGCGCTGCGTGGTCGGCACCCGGGCCGCCGCGTTCGCCCCCGTCACCGATCTCGGCCTGGTCGTGTGCTGGGACGACGGCGACGACGCGCTCGAGGAGCCCCGGGCGCCGTACCCGCACGCGCGGGACGTGCTGGCCCTGCGCTCCGAGGCCGAGGGCGCGGCGCTGCTCGTCGGTGGCCGGAGCCGGACCGTCGCCGCTCAGCGGTGGGTCGAGAGCGGCTGGGCGCGTGAGCTCGCGGCCGCGCGCGTAACCGTGCGTGCGCGTGCCCCGCGTGTGGTGGCGCTCACCTCCGTGGAGCTGGCCCGGGAGGGGCCGGCAGCCGCGGCACGGCTGCCGGGTGCGGCCTGGCGTGC
>AXCX01000813.1 GCA_000767215.1 Actinotalea fermentans ATCC 43279 = JCM 9966 = DSM 3133 | reverse complement strand
CGGGTCGGCCGCCTCGCCGTAGACGAGCGTGCGCACCCGGCCCTCCAGGTGCGCGCGTGTCGGCCCGAGGGCCAGCGCCATGCCGACGGCCGCCACGAGCTGGGGGACGAGCCCGCCGCCGACCAGCAGCGTCGCGGCCGCCGCGAGGGCGGCGTAGACCGCCGCCATGCCGAGCGTGGTGAGGCCGGCCAGGGTCGCGCGGCTCACGACGAGGTCGATGCCCCACAGCCGGTTCCGTAGCACGCAGACGAGGATCGCCGCGGGGTAGAGCGCCTGCGTGGCGAGGTGGCTGATCGGCACGGCGAGCACCAGGTCCGGGGTGGACTCGACCAGCAGGAGGGGGACGAAGGAGAGGGCCAGGACGCC
>AXCX01000085.1 GCA_000767215.1 Actinotalea fermentans ATCC 43279 = JCM 9966 = DSM 3133 | reverse complement strand
CTCGTCGGCGAGGCGGGCGAGGGCGGCGGCCACCGACGCCTGCCGGGTGGTCCCGCCCGGGACCACCTCGAGGCCCGGCACCGCCCCGGGTGCCGCGCCGAGCGCCGCGACGACGTCGTCCAGCGCCTCCGGCGGGGCCGTCACGACGATCCGGCGAACGATGCCCGAGGACGTCAGCGCGTGCGCGGCCCGCACGACGAGCGGGATGCCCGCGAGCGGCACCAGGGCCTTCGGGAGGGCATGGCCGAGCCGCGTGCCGGAGCCGGCCGCGGTGAGGATCGCGACGGCGCGCATCAGCGGGGGTGCGGGACTGCGCCCCTGCTCAGGACGCGAGGACCTCGTCGAGGATGGCCTCGGCCTTCTCCTCCTCGGTGTGCTCGGCGAGCGCGAGCTCCGAGACGAGGATCTGACGCGCCTTGGCCAGCATGCGCTTCTCGCCGGCCGACAGGCCGCGGTCGGCGTCGCGGCGGGACAGGTCGCGCACGACCTCGGCCACCTTGATGACGTCGCCCGAGGCGAGCTTCTCGAGGTTGGCCTTGTACCGGCGGGACCAGTTGGTCGGCTCCTCCGTGTACGGGGCGCGCAGGACGTCGAAGACCCGCTCCAGCCCCTCGGCGCCCACGACGTCGCGGACGCCGACGAGGTCGACGTTCTCGGCCGGGACCTCGATCGTCAGGTCGCCCTGGGCCACCTTGAGCTTGAGGTAGAGCTTGTCCTCGCCGCGGATCGTCCGGGTCTTGATCTCCTCGATGAGCGCTGCGCCGTGGTGCGGATAGACGACAGTCTCGCCTACGGTGAAAGTCATGTGGAGGCGTCCCCTTTCGCGGATGCCCAGTCTACCACGCCCACTGTGACGCCCGGGCGGCGCTGCGAATGTTTGCGCAGGTCAGGGGCACCCCGAGGCGCCGATCAGCCGAAACGGCCCGAGATGTAGTCCTCGGTGGCCTTCTGCGAGGGCACCGAGAAGATCGTCCTCGTGTCGTCCATCTCGACCAGGCGGCCGGGCTCCCCGGCCTCCGTCACGTTGAAGAACGCGGTCCGGTCACTCACCCGCGCGGCCTGCTGCATGTTGTGGGTGACGATGACGATCGTGTACTCGTTCTTGAGCTCGGCGATGAGCTCCTCGATGGCGAGCGTGGAGATCGGGTCGAGGGCCGACGCGGGCTCGTCCATGAGGAGGACCTGCGGCTTCACCGCGATCGCGCGGGCGATGCACAGCCGCTGCTGCTGACCACCCGAGAGCGAGGACCCGGGCTTGTGCAGCCGGTCCTTGACCTCCTTCCAGAGGTTCGCCCCGCGCAGCGACGACTCGACGAGGTCGGCGGCGTCGGACCTGGAGATCCGCCGGTTGTTCAGCCGCACGCCCGCGAGGACGTTCTCCGCGATCGACATCGTCGGGAACGGGTTGGGCCGCTGGAACACCATGCCGATCTGGCGCCGCACGGCGACCGGGTCCACCTCACGGTCGTAGAGGTTCACGCCGTCGACGAGGACGGTCCCCTGCACGTGCGCGCCCGGGATGACCTCGTGCATCCGGTTCAGCGTGCGCAGGAACGTGGACTTGCCACACCCGGACGGGCCGATGAGCGCGGTCACCGACCGCGGCTCGATGACCATCGACACGTCCGCCACGGCGCGGAAGTCGCCGTAGAAGACGTCGAGGTCCTTGACGTCGATGCGCTGGGCCATGGTTCTCCTCAGTGCCCCTTGGCCGGGGCGAAACGCCGGGCGACGACGCGCGCCAGCAGGTTCAGCAGCAGCACGATGACGACCAGGACGAGAGCCGCGGCCCAGGCCCGGTCGAAGTTGATGGTGGCGATGCAGTCGAGCTGGTCCGGCCGGCACGGCACGAGACCCTGCGAGTACTGCCGGTAGATGAAGACCGGGAGGGTCATCATCCGGCCGTCGAACAGGTCGTAGTTGATCGAGTCGACCACGCCCAGGGTGATGAGCAGGGGCGCCGTCTCGCCGATCACGCGCGCGACGGCGAGCATCACGCCGGTCACGATGCCCGCGGCCGACGTGCGCAGCACGACCTTGACGATCGTGCGCCACTTGGGCACGCCGAGCGCGAGCGACGCCTCGCGGAGCTCGTTCGGCACGAGGCGCAGCATCTCCTCGGTGGACCGCACGACCACGGGGATCATGAGCACGGACAGCGCGACCGCGCCGGCGACGCCCATCCGCACACCGGGCCCCAGGAAGATCGCGAAGAGCGCGTACGCGAAGAGGCCGGCGACGATCGAGGGGATGCCGGTCATGACGTCGACGAAGAACGTCACGGCCCGTGCGAGGGCCCCGCGCCCGTACTCGACCAGGTAGACCGCCGTCATCATGCCGATCGGCACGGAGATGACCGCGGCCGCCCCGGTGACCAGCAGGGTGCCGACGATCGCGTGGTAGATGCCGCCCGCGTCCATGCCGCCGAAGACGCCGCGCATGGACACGGCCAGGAAGTACGGGCTCAGCCGGTGGTAGCCCTCCGACAGGACGATCCACACGAGCGAGACCAGCGGGATCATCGCGACGAGGAACGCGAGCGTCACGACCACGCGCATGACGCGGTCGACGGTGTGGCGGCGCCGGTCGGGTCGCGTGAGCAGCTCGTGCGTCGTCGGCTGCGGGGCGTCGGTCCGCGTCACGGTGTCCGTGCTGGCCATCAGTTCGCTCCCGAGAAGGCGGCGCGACGGGAGACCACCCAGCGGGCCGCCATGTTGACGAGCAGGGTGATGACGAACAGCGCCAGGCCCGTGGCGATGAGGGCGCTCACGCCGAGCGGGTTCGCCTCCGGGAACTGCAGCGCGATGTTCGCGGCGATGGTCTGGTGGCGCCCGGCCATGAGCAGCGCCCAGCTGTACGTCAGCCCCGGCGACAGGATCATCAGCACGGCCATCGTCTCGCCGAGCGCGCGCCCGAGGCCGAGCATGGACGCGCTGATGACCCCCGACCGGCCGAACGGCAGGACCGCCATCCGGACCATCTCCCAGCGGGTCGCCCCGAGGGCGAGCGCGGCCTCCTCGTGCAGGCGCGGCGTCTGCAGGAAGACCTCGCGGGAGACGGCCGTCACGATGGGCAGGATCATCACCGCGAGCACGACGCCGACGGTCATCATCACGCGGGGCGGCGTCGCGGCGGGGCCCTCGAAGAGCGGGATGAACCCGAGGTTGTCCGAGAGCCAGCCCCACACGCCCTGCAGCTTCGGCGCGAGCCACAGCCCGCCCCACAGGCCGTAGACGACGCTCGGGATGGCGGCCAGCAGGTCGACGAGGTATCCGAGCACGTCGGCGAGCCGGCGCGGTGCGTAGTGCGAGATGAACAGCGCGATGCCGATGGCGACGGGCACCGCGAGCAGCAGCGCCAGGATCGCGGCGAGCACCGTGCCGAAGACGAGTGGGCCGACGTAGCCGAGCAGCGAGCCGTCGTCGGGGATCCAGCTGATGGCCGCGAGGTCCTCGCGGCTCGCCGACAGGGCCGGCCACGCCTCGAGCAGCAGGAAGCCCGCGACGGCCGCGAGCACGGCGAGGATGAGGACGCCCGAGCCCGTGGCGAGCCACCGGAACACCCGGCCGGCGCGGTCGTGACCGCCGCCGCGCACGCTCAGCGGGGCGGGGGCCAGCTCCGGCTCCGCCTCGGCCTGCAGACGCTGTCCGCTCATGGTGCGATCCCCTCGACGACCGCGAGCACCTGCTCGCGCAGGGCGGGCGAGACGGGGGCCGACCCGGCCGCCGACGCCGCCGCGGCCTGCCCCTCCTCGCTCGCCACGTAGGCCAGGAACGCGGCCACGAGCTCGGCGTCCGCGTCGTCCTCGTAGGCGGTGCACGCGAGCGTGTACGAGACGAGCACGAGGGGGTAGGTCCCCGGGGCGGTGCTGGTCCGGTCGAGGTCGACGACCAGGCTGGCGGCCGGGCGGCCGGCGGCCCGCGGCGACGCGTCGACGAGCGCCGCGGCGGCCTCGGGCGAGAACGGCACGAAGTCGTCTCCCACGCCGAGCGCGACGGTCCCGAGCGACCCGGCCTTCGAGGCGTCCGCGTACCCGATCGTGCCGACGCCGTCGGTCACGGTCTGCACGACGCCGGAGGTGCCCTGGGCGGACTGGCCGCCGTCCAGCGGCCAGTTGCCGCTCGGCTCGTACGGCCACGCCTGCGGCGCGGCGGCGGCCAGGTACTCGGTGAAGTTCTCGGTGGTGCCGGACTCGTCGGACCGCGTCACCGGGGTGATCGCCAGGTCCGGCAGGGCGACGCCGGGGTTGTCGGCCGCGATCTCGGCGGCGTTCCAGCGCGTGATCGTCCGGGCGAAGACGCCGGCCACCGTCGCCGGCGACATGTTCAGGCTCGCGATGCCGTCGAGGTTGAAGACGACGGCGATCGGCGAGACGTACAGCGGCAGCTCGGCGACGTCGCCCGGGGCGCAACGGTCCTGCGCCGCCGCGAGCTCCTCGTCGTCGAGCGGGGCGTCGCTGCCGGCGACCTGGATGCCGCCCTCGACGAACTGCGTCCGCCCGCCGCCGGACCCGACGGGGTCGTAGCTCACGACGACGTCGGGGTAGGCCGACTGGAAGCCGGCGGCCCAGGCGGCCATCGCGGACTCCTGCGACGAGGCGCCGGCGGCGGTGAGGCTCCCGGCGAGGTCACCCTCGGCCACCGGGGCCGCCGGGCCCGGCGTGCTTCCGCCGGGGCGCCAGGGGTGGTTGATGGGATCGTCCGAGCCGCACGCGGCGAGCGGGGCTGACACGGCCACTGCGAGCGCGATCGCGAGCGCCGTCCGGCGTCGTGTCACGGTCCTCCGATCCTGGGCGAGGCGGTCGCCTCGTCTGCCCCTCAGCGTAGGAAGGGCCGGAACGCCGACGTCGCCGCCGGGTGAACGCCAGGTGAACACCGGCGGAACACTGGCGACGAACGCCGCAGGGCGGCCGGTCGGGATGACCGGCCGCCCCGCGGGCGGTACGTGACTCAGGCGATCGCGTCGACGATCTCCATCACCGCGGCCCGCATGTCGGCCGAGATCGGCGCGGAGCCGGCGGCGTCGGCCGCGGCCTGCTGGCCCTCCTCGCTCGCCATGTAGGTCAGGAACGCCTTCACGAGGGCGCCCGTCTCGGCGTCCGCGTACTGGGTGCAGGCCATCGTGTAGGAGACCAGCACGATGGGGTACACGCCCGAGGCGGTGGTGTCGCGCTCGAGCTCGCGCACCAGGCTCGTCTCGGCCCGGCCCTCGGCGAGCGGCGAGGCGTCGACGACGGCGGCCGCGGCCTCCGGCGAGTACGGGACGTACTCCTCGCCGACCTTCACCGCGACGGTGCCGAGCGCGCCGACCTTCGAGGCGTCGGCGTACGTGATGGCACCCTCGGCGGACTGGGTCGTCTGGATCACGCCCGACGTGCCCTGGGCCGACTGCGTGCCCGAGACGGGCCAGTCACCGCTGGCCTCGTGCGGCCACGCACCGGCCGCGGCGGCCGCGAGGTACTCGGTGAAGTTCTTCGTGGTGCCGGACTCGTCGGAGCGGTTCACCGGCGTGATGGCCAGGGCCGGCAGCTCGACGTCGGGGTTCGCGTCGGCGATCTCCGGCGCGTCCCACGAGGTGATCTCGCCGTTGAAGATCTTGGCGATCGTCTCGGCGGACATGTTGAGGGAGTCGACGCCGGGCAGGTTGAAGGCCACGGCGATCGGGGAGATGTACAGCGGCAGCTCGGCGGCGGTACCCGGCTCGCAGCGGGTCTCCGCGAGCGCCCACTCGTCCTCGTCGAGCGCGGCGTCCGTGCCACCGAAGTCGGTGGCGCCCTCGGTGAACTGGGTGCGGCCACCGCCGGACCCGACCGGGTCGTAGGAGATGGTCACGTCGGGGTTCGCAGCCTGGAAGCCGGCGACCCAGGCCGCCATGGCCGACTCCTGCGAGGAGGCGCCGGCACCCACGAGGTCGCCGCTGAGCGACTCGGTGCTGGTGCCCTGCTCTGCGTCGGTCGTCGGGTCGGTCGTGGCGTCGCCGGTGGGGTCGTCCGAGCCGCAGGCGGCCAGGGTCAGCGCGAGGGCGCCGAGCGCGGCGATCATGCCGAACTTCTGTCGGTGAGGCTTCACTGTTGTCCGTCCTGTCGCGTCCACCGCCCGCGGTGCGCAGGCGGCCGTGGCCGACGCTAGGAGCGGCGGGTGACCGGTTCGCCGTCGCAGGCTGAACCCCAGGTGAACGACGGACGAGCGTTCGGGGAGCTCAGGCCTCGTCGGCGATCTTGTAGCCGAGGCCGCGCACCGTGAGCAGGTGCACGGGGTTCGCCGGGTCCGGCTCGATCTTCGCCCGGATGCGCTTGACGTGGACGTCGAGCGTCTTGGTGTCCCCGACGTAGTCCGAGCCCCACACGCGGTCGATGAGCTGCCCGCGCGTCAGCACGCGGCCCGCGTTGCGCAGCAGGACCTCGAGGAGCTCGAACTCCTTGAGCGGGAAGGGCGTCGGCTGCCCGTCGACCTCGACGACGTGCCGGTCCGGGTCCAGGCGCACGCGGCCGACGGCGAGCACGTCCGGCTCCTCGGTCACGGGGGCGCTGCCCCGGCGCCGCAGCACCGCGTGCACGCGCGCGATGAGCTCGCGGGACGAGTACGGCTTCGTGACGTAGTCGTCCGCACCGATCTCGAGCCCGACGACCTTGTCGATCTCGCTGTCCTTGGCCGTCAGCATGATGACCGGGACGTCGCTGCGCCGGCGCAGCTCACGGCACACCTCGGTGCCGCTCATGCCCGGGAGCATGAGGTCGAGCAGCACGAGGTCGGCGCCGCCGTCCGCGAACCGGTCGAGCGCGGCGTCGCCGGTGGCGGCCTCCACGACGTCGTACCCCTCCTTCTTCAGGAGGTAGGCCAGCGGCTCGCGGTAGGAGAGCTCGTCCTCCACGACGAGGATGCGGGTCATGCGGCACCTTCCGGATCGGTGGTGGTCGCGCCGCGCTCGAGAGCAGGCGGCAGCGGCAGGTGGATGGTGAAGGTGGAGCCGTGCCCGGGCTCGGACCACAGGGTGACCTCGCCGCCGTGGTCTGCGACGACGTGCTTGACGATGCTCAGGCCCAGACCGGTCCCGCCGGTGTCGCGGGCGCGCGCGGGGTCGACGCGGTAGAAGCGCTCGAACACCCGGGCCTGCGCGGACGCCGGGATGCCGATGCCCTGGTCGACCACCGCGATGTCCACGGTCCCGCCCTGGCGGTCCACCGAGGTCGCGACGGCCACCCGGGTGCCGGGGTCGGAGTACGTGACGGCGTTGTCGAGCAGGTTGCGCACCGCCGTCACGAGCATCCGGTGGTCGCCGAGGACGGTCGCGGCCGGGCCGCTCGACTCGAGGGTGATGCCGCGGGCGCTCGCGGTGGTGCGGCTGCGGTCGACGGCCTCGCTCACGACGGCGGCGACGTCGACCTCCTCGGCGGCCTCGAAGGCGCCCTCCGACTGGACCCGCGACAGCTCGAGGATGTCCCGGACCAGCGCCGCGAGGCGCTGGGACTCCACCTGGATGCGCTCGGCGAACCGCTTCACCGCCTCGGCGTCGTCGGCGGCCTCCGCGACGGCGTCGCCCAGCAGGGCCAGGGCGCCCACCGGGGTCTTGAGCTCGTGGGAGGCGTTGACGACGAAGTCCCGACGCGCGGCCTCGACCCGGCGCGCCTCGGCGCGGTCCTCGGTCAGCAGCAGCAGGTGGCGCACGCCGAGCGGCACGGCGCGCATGCGCAGCGGCACCGGCCCGCGACCCAGGGTCGGCGCGGGCAGCTCGAGCTCGACGTCCCGGCTCTCGCCGTCGGCCGCGACGTCGGACAGCAGGCGCTGCGCGACGGGGTTCACCACGCGGTCGCCCCCGACGATCCGGTGCGCCCGAGCGGCCGCGCTGGCGCGCACCACGCGCAGGTCCGTCGTCGTCACGACCGCGTCGAAGGGCAGGACCTCGAGCAGCTGCGCGACGTCGTCGGACAGCTCGGGCTCGTCGGGCGGCCCGGAGGGCGCGCCGCGCTGGGCGCGCTCGCTGAGACGGAACGCCACGCCGGCGACCAGGCCCACGACGAGCCCCAGCAGACCCGCTCCGAGCACGGCCACTCCCTCGATCACGAGGTCAGCGTAGGCGTGGCCGTGCGCGGCGGATGCGCACCGGCGCCTCCCGCCGACTAGCGTCTGTCAAGAGTTCACCTGACCGTGGGGATGCGTTCACGTAGCGCCGTCATCCTGGTGGACACCGGACGAGAGGACGAGATGCGGCAGGTATTCATCGCCGAGCTGGAAGCGCTCGGCCACGACCTGGTGGCCATGAGCCGGCTGGTCGAGACGGCGATCGACCGCGCGGGTACCGCGCTCCTCACCGCGGACCTCGCGCTCGCGGAGCAGGTGATCGAGGCCGACCGGGCCATCGACGCGATGGAGAAGGACCTCGACGAGCGGTGCGTCCTGCTCATCGCGCAGCAGCAGCCGGTCGCCAGCGACCTGCGCACCGTGATCTCCGCGCTGCGGATGAGCGCGAGCCTGGAGCGGATGGGCGACCTGGCGCGGCACCTCGCGGAGCTCGCGCGCCTGCGCTACCCGGCCACGATGGTCCCCGAGCCGCTCGCGGAGCTCTTCGGCCAGCTGCACGACGCCGCGGTCCGCATCGCGGGCGAGGTGACGGCGGTCCTGGAGGCCCGCGACACCGAGATGGCGAAGGCCATCGACGAGGACGACGACCTGCTCGACCGGCTGCACCAGGAGACCTTCAGCGCCACGCTCGGCGGCACGCTCGAGCTGACCGCCCAGCAGGTCGTGGACGTGACGCTCTCCGCGCGCTACTTCGAGCGGTTCGGCGACCACGCCGTCTCGGTCGCCAGTCGCGTGATCTACATCGCCACCGGCGAGGAGTACGTGCACCACTGACCGGTGCCCGACCGACCGGTGCTGACCCACCGACGCCCGCCCCCGACGCCCGCCCCGGAATCCGAGGGCGGGCGTCGGCGTTCCGCCGTCATGGAACCCCACGCCGCGGCCGAGCCGGCCGTCTCCCCGTCGCAGGCACCCGTGACCGAGCTCCGCCTCGCCGTCACCGTCGAGGACTGGGCCGCCGCCGTCGCCTTCTACCGGGACACCCTCGGTCTGCCGCAGCTCGCGGACTTCTCGTCCGCCGACGGGCGCGTGGTCCTGCTCGACGCCGGGCGCGCCACCCTGGAGCTGTTCGACGCCGACCAGGCGGCGCTCGTCGACGACCTGGAGGTCGGTCGCCGCGTCGCACCCGCGATCCGGGTCGCGCTGCGCGTGCCCGACGCCGACGCCGCCGCCCGGCGCCTGGCGGAGGCGGGGGCCGACGTCGTCGCCGAACCGACGGCGACGCCGTGGGGCTCCCGGAACGCGCGCCTGGACGGGCCCGGCCTGCACCTGACGGTGTTCTCCGGCGGCGAGTGAGCCCCTACTCCCCCACGCCGACGACGACGGGCTCCCGCCTGGGCTCGTCCTGACGTTCCGCGGGCCGGGCAGGGTGCAGCAGGGCGACGAGCCCGACCCCGGCGGCCGCGCCGACGAGCTGCGCCGCGACGAACCCCGGGACGTCCGCCGGGGCGATCCCCGCGAAGGTGTCGCTCACGGCACGGGCCACGGTGACCGCGGGGTTCGCGAAGGACGTCGAGGACGTGAACCAGACGGCCGCGCCGATCCACGCCGCGACGGCGGGGGCCGCCAGGTGGGTGCGACCCGTCCGGACCAGCGTCAGGACCAGGACGACGAGGCCGGCCGTCGCGACGACCTCGCCGAGGAGCTGCCCGCTGCCCCCGCGGGCGGTCCGGGCGAGCGTCGTCGGCACCTCGAACATGAGGTTGGCGAGCACGGCGCCGCCGAGGCCGCCGACCGTCTGCGCCGCGACGAACGCACCCGCGACGCCGAGGCTCGGGCCGCCGTCGGCGCGACGGGACGTCCACCAGTCGGCGAGGGTGACGACCGGGTTGAGGTGCGCTCCGGAGACGGGCGCCAGCACCACCACGAGCACGCCGAGGGCGAGCACCGTCGCCCCGGTGTTCGCCAGGAGCTGCAGGCCGACGTCGTCCGGCGAGAGGCGCTCGGCCATGATCCCGGAACCGACGACGGCCGCCACGAGCGTGCCGGTCCCGACGAGCTCCGCGGCGAGCCGGCGCCCGAGCGGCTGGGTCACGCGACCGGCTCGACGCCGAGCTCGCGCAGCAGGGCCTCGACGCGGCGACGGATCTCGTCCCGGATCGGCCGGACGGCATCGACCCCCTGGCCGGCCGGGTCGTCGAGCTGCCAGTCCTCGTACCGCTTGCCGGGGAAGATCGGGCACGCGTCGCCGCAGCCCATGGTGATGACGGCGTCGGACGCCTGCACGGCGTCGGTGGTGAGGACCTTCGGCTGCTCGGCGCGCATGTCGATGCCCACCTCGAGCATCGCCTCGACAGCCGCCGGGTTGATCTGGTCGGCCGGCGCGGAGCCGGCCGAGCGCACCTCGACCGACCCGCCGGACAGGTGCCGCGTCCACGCGGCGGCCATCTGCGAGCGTCCGGCGTTGTGCACACAGACGTACAGGACGCTCGGACGGGGGTCGCTCGGGCGGTCGGTCGTCTCGCTCATGGGGTCTCCTCAGGGGTGCGGGCGGCCGGGGTCAACCGCGGGGCCAGGTCGGCAGCGCGGCGCTCGATCTGGGCGAGGGCGGCCTCGAAGGCCGCGTCGTCGCCCCGGCGCACCGGGTCGGGCACCGACCAGTGCCCGACGGCGATGCCCGGGGTCTCCTCGTGCGCGCGGTCGCACACCGTGACGACGTAGTCGCCGTCGGCGAGCACGTCGTCCAGGGCGCGCGGGATGCCCAGAGGGGGCAGGTGGTGCCGGCGGGCCGCGCGGACCGCTCCGGGGGCGACCTGGTCGGCGGGGTGCGTGCCGGCCGAGGCGGCCGGGAGGCGGCTGTGACGCTGCCAGACGGCGGCCGCGAGCTGGGACCGCGCGGAGTTGGCGGTGCAGACGAAGACGACGCGGGCGGGCGTCGGGCGGGGCGTTCCGCCCGGGAGGCCGATGCCGTCCAGCGCGCCCGGGACGAGCGAGAGGTAGGTCCGGCGTCGGTCGCCCTCGGACCTGGTGCGGGCGACCACGCCGTGCTCCACGAGCACGCCGACGTGGTGCGCGAGCAGGTTGGACGACAGCCCGAGGGCGGCCCCCACCTCGGACGGCGCCGCGTCGGACCACGCGAGGAGGTCGACGATCGCGAGCCGCGCCGGGTCCGCGAGGACGCCGTGCAGCGTCGCGCGCTCCCGCGCCCGCTCAATCCAGTCAGTGTCCATTGAGTCAATGGTCACTGAGCGACCGGCCGATGTCAACGATCGGCGTCTGGCCCGAGGCTGCGGCCGGCCGTTCGATCAGCGCCCGATGAGCGCCGCCGCGGCGACCTGCCGCTCGGCCTCCACGGCATCCAGGTACGTGCGGGCGACCGGCTCGAGCGTCGCCTCGTCGAGGTCGTAGCGCAGCGGGACGCCGTTGGGGATCTCCAGGGCGGCGATGGCCTCGTCGGAGATGTGGTCGATGTACTTCAGCAGCGCGCGGATCGAGTTGCCGTGCGCCGCGACGAGGACCACGCGCCCGCTGCGCAGGTCCGGCACGATCGCGTCGGTCCAGTACGGTAGCGCCCGCACGACGACGTCGCGCAGCGCCTCGCCGTGCCCCTCCGGCTCGTCCGCGGGCCGGGCGGAGGGGACGCCGTCCGGCGCCGCGCCGCCGTCGGGCGCGCGCTCCCCCGACGGCTCCTCGGGCGGCGGCGCGACGCCGTACGACCGGCGCCACGCCATGAACGCCTCGTCGCCGTACTGCTCGCGCACCCGGCGCTTGTCCTTGCCCTGCAGCGCGCCGTAGTGGCGCTCGTTCAGCCGCCAGCTCCGCGCGACAGGGATCCAGTGCCGGTCGCACGCGTCGAGGGCGAGGTTCGCCGTCGTGATCGCCCGCCGGCGCAGCGAGGTGTGCACGAGGTCCGGCAGGAGCCCGGCGTCGCGCAGCAGCTCGCCCGCGCGCACCGCCTGCGCGAGCCCGAGCTCGGTGAGCGGCACGTCCTGCCAGCCCGTGAACACGCCCTCGGCGTTGCCCAGGCTCTGCCCGTGCCGCAGCAGCACCAGCGTCAGCGTCACGCGACCTCCTCGTGGGCGGGGCCGGGTACGCGACGGCCCGTCGCCCAGTGCTGGACGACGGGCCGGCGCGGACGGCTACTTGCCCTGGTTGGCGACGGCCTTGATCGCCTCGGCAGCAGCGGCCGGGTCGAGGTAGAGGCCACCCTTGGTGATGGGCTTGAGGTTCTCGTCGAGCTCGTACTTCAGCGGGATGCCGGTCGGGATGTTCAGGCCGGCGATCGACTCGTCGTCGATGTCGTCGAGGTACTTCACGATGGCGCGCAGCGAGTTGCCGTGCGCCGCGACGAGCACCGTCCTGCCGGCCTGCAGGTCCGGGACGATGTCCGAGTGCCAGTAGGGCAGGGCGCGCTCGAGCACGTCCTTGAGGCACTCGTTGAGCACGGGCTCGATGTCCGCGTAGCGCGGGTCGGCGTCCTGGCTGAACTCCGAGCCCAGCTCGATGGCGGGCGGCGGGACGTCGTAGGAGCGGCGCCACAGCATGAACTGCTCGTCGCCGTACTCGTCGCGGATCTGCTTCTTGTCCTTGCCCTGGAGCGCACCGTAGTGACGCTCGTTGAGCCGCCAGCTGCGCTTGACGGGGATCCAGTGCCGGTCGGCCGAGTCGAGGGCGAGGTTCGCGGTGGTGATCGCGCGGCGCAGGAGCGACGTGTGGACGACGTCGGGCAGCACGCCCTCGCCCTTCATCAGCTCGCCGCCGCGGGCGGCCTCCGCCAGGCCCTTCTCGGACAGCGGGACGTCGACCCAACCGGTGAAGAGGTTCTTGGCGTTCCAGTCGCTCTCGCCGTGGCGGAGCAGCACGAGGGTGTAGGTCATGGGGTCAATCCTGCCGCAGCAGCCAGGTCCGTGCGTCAGGACCTCGGGCCCCTGAGACGCCCGGACCCCACCCCACCCCCACCCTCGGTGTGGAGCGTTTCCGACCGACACGCCCGCGTGTCGCGTCGGCAACGCTCCACTCGCGTCGCGAACGCGCCACTCGACGCGCGAACGCTCCACTCGGGCGGTGTCGTCAGGCGGTGTCGTCAGGCGGTGTCGTCGGGCGGTGTCGTCAGGCGGCGACGCGAGCCGCGCGCTCGCGGGCGCGCCGGTAGACCGTGAGCATCGCCTGCGCGGCCGCGTCCCAGCCGCGGCGCCCGGTGCGACGGACCCCACCGGCGCCGAGGGCCG
>AXCX01000812.1 GCA_000767215.1 Actinotalea fermentans ATCC 43279 = JCM 9966 = DSM 3133 | reverse complement strand
CGGCCAGGGCGAGGCCGGTCCGGCGTTGCCCGAGGCCGGCGGCACGCTCCGCCTGACCGCGACGCTCGACGCCGGGCTGCCCGAGAACCCCGCGCTCACGGCGCGGGTCTGGCTCGCCGACGACGGCGGCGAGCTCGTCGCGCTCGACGGTGTCCCCGACGGCTCTCCCGGCGACGGCCACGACGGCGCCACCACCTGGACCGCCCACGTCCCGGCCGGGGCCTGGACGCTCGCGGCGGTGGACCTCACCTACGACGCGATGCCCCCCACGCCCGAGACGCTCGCGGCCGAGGCCTGGCTGAGCGAGCAGACCGACCCGGCCGCCCTGGACGCCTGGCGGCCGCCCGCCGAGCACCCCGTCACGCTGGGCCTGGCCGGGCTCGACGTCGGCGGCACCGACCTGCTCGCGGCCGCCCCGCGCTGGTCCGCGAGCACGTTCACGGGGGCCGAGGGCGTGACGCACGAGACCGCCGGCG
>AXCX01000811.1 GCA_000767215.1 Actinotalea fermentans ATCC 43279 = JCM 9966 = DSM 3133 | reverse complement strand
CGCCGGCGGTGGTGCCCCGGAGGTGCTGTGGGCGATGTGGGCCGCGGCGGACGTCGCCGCGTCGTGGCAGCGGACCGCGCTGACCGGCGGGCCCGCGGGTGCCCGGGTGGACCGCGACCTCGACGCCGTCCTGGCGCTGTTCACGGCGGCGGAGCAGTTCGTCGACCGGTTCCCGCAGGCGCCGGCCGCGGCCTTCGTCGAGCACCTGCGTGCGCAGGACCTCCCGGCCGACTCGCTCGCACCGCAGGCGGACCAGGCGGGCGCGGTCGAGCTGCTCACGGCCGCGGGCGCGGCGGGCGGGGAGTGGGACCTCGTCGTCGTCGCGGGCGTGCAGGAGGGCGTGTGGCCGGACCTGCGCCTGCGCGACCAGCTGCTCGGCGCCCAGCACCTCGTCGAGGTCCTGGCCGGGCGCGCGGCCCCCGGCGACGGTGGCCCCGAGCGGTACGCCCAGGCGCGCGCGGCCGTGCTCGACGACGAG
>AXCX01000810.1 GCA_000767215.1 Actinotalea fermentans ATCC 43279 = JCM 9966 = DSM 3133 | reverse complement strand
CTGCTGGCGGGCCAGGACGCCGGCGCGGCGCTCGAGGCGGAGCTGCCGGCCGCCGTCGGGCACGTGGTGCTGCAGGGGGACCTCACCGGGATCGTGCCGGGCCGGCCCAGCCCCGACCTGGCGGCGCTGCTCGAGCTCGCCGCGCAGGTGGAGTCCCGCGGCGCGGCCCTCACGGTGCGGTTCACCGAGACCAGCGTGCGCCGCGCCCTGGACACCGGGGTCGACGCGCAGGACCTGCTCGAGCGCATCGCCGCGCACGCCCACGGCGCGGTCCCGCAGCCCCTGGAGTACCTGATCGTCGACGTCGCGCGCCGGCACGGGCTGCTGCGCGTGGGCACCGCGTCGTCGTACGTGCGCGCCGAGGACCCGGCCCTGCTCGCGGGGCTGCTCGGGGACCGCGCGCTCGCCGGGCTGCACCTGTTCGCGCTCGCGCCGACGGTGATCGCCGCGCAGGCGCCCGCGCCGCAGCTCGCCGAGG
>AXCX01000809.1 GCA_000767215.1 Actinotalea fermentans ATCC 43279 = JCM 9966 = DSM 3133 | reverse complement strand
GCAGGACCGGCGCGGGCGGCGCGTCGCCGAGCTCGACGAGTGTGACGGTCAGCCCCGCGACCGCGTGCCGCAGCCGCTCGGCGCCGTCGGGCCGGACGTCGGCGGCGTCGAGCAGCGCCGTGAAGCGCCCCGCCTCGGCGTCGAGCAAGGCGTCCACCCGCGCCCGCAGGTCGTCGTGGGCGACCTGCGTGAGCCGGCGGACGGCGTCGTCCCCGAAGACCGCCTCGAGCAGCCTCTGCGCGAGCAGCGCGGCGCCGCCGGCGACCCCGACCTCGGCGGTGGTCAGGCCGCCCGTCGACGCGAAGATCGCGACCATGAGGGCCGCGCCGAGGCCGTTGACGCCGAACGACAGCGCCCGCGCCGTGGCCCGCCGTCCCGCGCCCTCGGTCGAGACGAGGTCGAGCACGCCGCCCTGCCACGCGCGGATCTCGGCGGCCGCGCGGTCGGGCAGGTCCGCCGACGCGCGGGACAGGCGCAG
>AXCX01000808.1 GCA_000767215.1 Actinotalea fermentans ATCC 43279 = JCM 9966 = DSM 3133 | reverse complement strand
CCGCGCTCGACGCCGCCTGGGTCGCCGTCGCACAGGCGGCGGAGGACTACACCGCGGCCCTCGTCGAGCGCGACGCCGCCGACGCCGCCGCCGCAGAGGCCCAGCAGCGCGCCGAGGCCGCCGAGGCCGACGTCGAGCAGGCCCGCGACGAGCTCGGCGCCATCGCGCTGGAGGCCTACCGCTCCGGCGGTGCCATGGACTCGCTCGGCGCGATGCTGACGTCCGACGGCTACGAGGACTACGTCGCGCGCACGACGGCCCTCGACCACATGGGCGACCGCGCCGACCGCGCCGTCCAGCGCTTCCAGGCGGCCGAGGTGGTGGGCTCGACGCTCGCCGACCTCGCCGAC
>AXCX01000807.1 GCA_000767215.1 Actinotalea fermentans ATCC 43279 = JCM 9966 = DSM 3133 | reverse complement strand
CTCGGCCTGGCGCGCGCCGCCGTCGTGCAGGCGGGGGTCGGGCCGGCCGCGCCGGTGGCGGTCGTGACGACGTCGGGCAGCGCGGTCGCGAACCTGCACCCCGCGGTGGTGGAGGCGCACCACGCGGGCCTGCCCCTGCTGCTCCTGACCGCGGACCGGCCGCACGAGCTGCGCGGGTCCGGCGCCAACCAGACCACCGAGCAGCCGGGCATGTTCGCCCGCGCCGTGCGGATGACGTTCGACATCTCCGCGCCCACCGGCCGGGCGGGGGAGTCCGCGCACCTGCGCAAGGTCGCCGAGGAGGCGGTCGCGGCCGCCACGGGCACGGCGAGCGGCGACCCGGGTCCGGTGCACCTCAACCTCGCCTACCGCGAGCCGCTCGTGCCCGACGACGACGCGTGGCCGCCCCGGCCGCTGCCCACCCGCGTGCCGCGGGCCACCGAGGTGGCGCCGCTCCGGCTGAGCGCGGACGCCAAGGCCGCCGACC
>AXCX01000806.1 GCA_000767215.1 Actinotalea fermentans ATCC 43279 = JCM 9966 = DSM 3133 | reverse complement strand
CTGGCGGTGGCCGGCGCTCGCCGTCGCCGGCGCGACCGTGCTCGGCTACTTCCTCGTCGCGGGCCCGTTCGCGCGCCCGGGGACGACGCTCGGCGGCGTCGTGCCCGGCGCGGCGACCTTCCGCGCCCTCGCGTTCGACGCCGTGCGCGCCTGGAAGGGCTTCGTCACGGCGCCGACCCCCGTGCTCGCGTTCCCCGAGCTCGTGGTCGTGCCGCTCCTGGCCGGGCTCGTCGCCGTCGTGCTGGCCGTCTCGCTCGCGCTGCGGGTGCGGCGCGCCGAGTGGGCGCTCCTGCCGCTGGGGGCCCTGCTCGTCGGGATGATCCTGCTGGGCACGTCGCAGGCCGCCTGGCCGGTGGTGCAGGGCGGCGCGTTCGCGGTGCTCGCCTGCGGGTGGCTCGCCTGGCGCCGGGTCTCCACCGCGCGTCGGCCGGCCGTCCCCGCGTCCACCGAGACCGTCGACGACCGCGCCGACGCGCGGCGGCTGAGCCG
>AXCX01000805.1 GCA_000767215.1 Actinotalea fermentans ATCC 43279 = JCM 9966 = DSM 3133 | reverse complement strand
CAGGCGGCCGCGGCCGCCGGCGCCTTGCCGTGCGCCGCGTGCCGGGCCGTCAGGCGGTCCAGCCGCAGCGCGTCGTCCACCTCCACGAACCAGCACTCGTCGAGCAGCGGGCGTACGCCCGCGAAGGCGCCGTCGGGCACGAGCAGGTAGTTGCCCTCGACGATCACCAGCGGCACGTCCGCCTCGACCGGGATGGCGCCGGCGACCGGCTCCTCGAGCGTGCGGTCGAACGCGGGCGCGTAGACGACGGCGTCGCCCGGCCGCTGGTCGCGGATCCGCCGCAGCAGCGCGACGAACCCGGCGGCGTCGAACGTGTCCGGCGCGCCCTTGCGGTCGGCCCGGCCGAGGCGGTCCAGCTCGGCCTGCGCCAGGTGGAAGCCGTCCATCGGCACGTCCACCGCGGCCAGCCCGACGGAGTCGGCCACCGCGCCCGCCAACGTCGACTTGCCGGCGCCCGGCGCCCCGGCGATGCCGAGCACGACGCGCTCCCCG
>AXCX01000804.1 GCA_000767215.1 Actinotalea fermentans ATCC 43279 = JCM 9966 = DSM 3133 | reverse complement strand
CGCGCCGGGCGAGGCCCCCCAGGCCTGGTTCGGCCTGCGCACCCGTACGCACACGCCCGTCCCGCAGCAGCGCGACGGCGTCCGGCCCGGCCAGGGCGCCGGGGGCGACCGGGCGGCCCTGCGCCTGCTGCACGACGTCGAGCTCACCCTCACCGCCGAGATCGGCCGGACCCGGCTGCCCGTCCGCCAGGTCCTCGAGCTCGTGCCCGGGACGGTGCTCGAGCTCGACCGCGCGGCCGGCTCGCCCGCCGACGTCATGGTCAACGGCCGGCTCGTCGCGCGCGGCGAGGTCGTCGTCGTCGACGAGGACTACGGCATCCGGATCACCGAGATCGTGGCCAACGAGGCCTGACATGGACACGTCGTCGGCGGTGCTCGTGCTGCGGGTCGCGGTGTCGCTCGCGGCCGTGCTCGGGCTGCTCTGGTGGCTCGCGCGCCGCACGGGCGGCCGCGCCACCGGTGCCGGCGGCAAGGGCGGCCGCGGCCTCCTGCG
>AXCX01000084.1 GCA_000767215.1 Actinotalea fermentans ATCC 43279 = JCM 9966 = DSM 3133 | reverse complement strand
CGCGCGCCGTCGCGCACTCCTCGCCGCGACGGCCGACGCCGCGAGGAACGCCAGCACGGCCACCTCCGTGGCGACCCCGCCGACCCGCCACGCCGCCGGCGACCCAAGGGCGTCGCCGCCGAGCAGGCGGACGACGAGGCCGCCGTGCAGCAGCGCCAGGTGGGCGTAGAACGACCGGTGGAAGGGCAGGCGGACGCGCAGCACGGCCGGCACGATCACCGGCGCGTGGCCGAAGATCATCGACATCACGAAGCCGAGGAAGACGGCGTGCAGGGCGGCGTCGTACACCGCCACGCTCGCGCCCAGGTCGCCCGCGACGACCCAGACCGTGCCGGCCACCGCGAGCCACGCGTATCCGGCGAGCAGGCACACCGCCATGAACCGCGTGACACCGGGGACCCGCACGGTGCGCCGCGCGACGTCGTGCACCGCGCCCCACGCCGCGAGCGCGAGGAGGGCCAGCCCCGCCAGGCGGACCCCTGCGCCGCCCGGCAGCCAGGCCGGCCCTTCCGCGCCCTGCGCGGTGGCGAGCAGCACGCCGACGACGAACGCGCCCGTCACCGCCGCCAGCACGCGCCCCGACCGCGGCCGGAGCAGCCCGACGCGGGCGAGCTCGAGCCGCTCCCCCAGGATCGTCAGGACGAGGAACCCCGCGAGCCAGGGCACGAGCCGCGGGACGGGCCAGCCGCCGAGCCACAGCACGCCGGCGACGTACCAGCAGACCGCGCCGAGGGCCATCACGCGCAGGTGCAGGGCCGGCTGCACGCGGTGCACGACGACGTAGACGACCACGAGGAGGATCGACGCCGTCGTGAGCAGGAGGCGGCCCGGCATGGCCAGCCCGAGCAGCACCGCGACGCCCCCGAGCCCGGCGCACGCGGGCGCGAGGAACCCCCAGGGCCGCCCGAGGGCGACCGCGCGCTCGAGGGAGATGACCGTGCCCAGGAAGCCCAGCGCCATGAGGGGCCCGTGCTCCGAGGCGGTCGCGCCGGTGACGGCGGGGACGGGCAGGCCCAGCAGCAGCAGCCCGCCCCAGAGCCCGGCGACCAGGCACACCACCGCCGTCAGGAAGACCGGGATGCGGCGCCACGGCACGGCGGGGGCGGCCGTCGGCGCAGGCTCCACGGGCGCCGCCGTGGGCACCGCCGTCACCATCCGAACGCCCGTCGCGCGTCGGGACTCATCATCTGCGGCGACCACGCGGGCCGGTGCGTGACGACGACCTCGGCCCGGTCGACGGCGCCGCTGCCCAGCAGCACCCGGCGGACCTCGTCCGTGAGGTACTCCCCGAGGGGGCAGGCCGGCGTCGTCGTCGTGATGGTCACGGCCGCGACCCGGCCGTTCAGCTCGAGGCCGTACAGGAGGCCCAGGGAGACGATGTCGATGCCGAGCTCGGGGTCGATGACGGCGTGCAGCTGCTCGCGCAGCTGGTCGACCTCGGTCGCGTCGAGCAGCCCGGTGACCGAGAGGGGAGCCCGGCTCATCGAGGCACCCGCCCGCTAGGGGGGGTGTGGTTCGCGGGGCTCATGGGTGTAGTTTTCACTAACTCGATAGTAAAAACAATCGGAGGTAGTGATGAGCCAGGCAGAGCAGGTCCTCGACGTCCGCACCGAGCTGCCCCGGACGCGGCACCAGCTGATCTTCTCGACGTTCGACGGGCTGGCCGACGGCGGCGCGTTCGTGCTCGTCAACGACCACGACCCCAAGCCGCTCTTCCACCAGCTGAGCGCCGAGCAGCCCGGCCGGTTCACCTGGGACTACCTGGAGCAGGGCCCCGAGGTGTGGCAGGTCCGGATCGGCCGGGTCGCCGTATCGTAGGGCCGAGATCTTCGTGTTTTCGGCCGCCGACGGCGCGGCCGGGACGCGATCCCGAGGCGGGAGGTGGGCCCGAGTGACCCGACGACTGGCGGACGCGCAGGAGTCCACGCCGCTCGGGACCCGCCGCGCGCAGGTGCTCGCGACCCTGCGCGACGCCGGCCGGCCGCTCGGGGTGCAGGAGGTCGCCGACGCGACCGGCCTGCACCCCAACACCGCCCGGTTCCACCTCGACGGGCTCGTGGCCGGCGGCCAGGCCCGCCGCGAGCTCGAGGCGCGGACGACGCCCGGCCGCCGGCGGGTCGTCTACGCGGCAGCGGCGGCGGAGGGCGCGCGCAGCTACGGCCTGCTCGCCGAGATGCTCACCGGCCTTGTCGCCTCGATGGACGGCGCGGGCGCGCCCGCGATCCAGGCCGGACGTGCGTGGGGCCGCCACCTCGTCGAGCGCGGGCTGCCGTCGCAGCCGGTGAGCGGCGAGGAGGGCCTCGCGAGGGTCGGCCGGCTGCTCGGTGAGATCGGCTTCCAGCCCGAGGTCCGTACCGACGACGACGGCGCGACCGTCGACCTGCACCACTGCCCGTTCCTCGAGGTGGCCACGCAGCACACGGACGTCGTCTGCGCCATCCACCTCGGCCTCATGCAGGGAGCGCTGGCCGAGCTGCGGGCGCCGTGGGACGCCGTCAGCCTCGAGCCGTTCGTCGCTCCGAGCCTCTGCGTCGCGCGCCTGGCCGCGCCGCCCGCGGACTGACCGGGTGCCTCCCGGGCGCCGTCCCGGTCGGCACCGTCAGGGCACGTCGGGGTCCGCGAGGCGCTCGAGGGCGATGTCCAGGAGCTCGGCCGGGTCCAGCCACATCGACGGGTAGCTGCCGTACCAGCGCTGCACGCCGTCGGCGTCGACGAGGACGAAGCCGTGGCCCGGCAGTCCGGCGTGCATGCCCGTGCCGAGCGTCCCGTACGCCGCGGCGACCGTGCCGTCGTCGAGCGCGAACGCCGACCGGACGCCCAGCCGTTCCCGGTCGGCGTTGATCTGGTCGGCCGTGTTCATCACGATCGGCAGCACCTCGATGCCCGCCTCGGCGAAGCCCGGCTCCTTCTCGATCTCGGCCATCTGCAGCAGGCACGAGTCGCAGCCCGCGCCCTCGTTGAAGTAGAGGATCACCGGTCGCCCGGCGTACTGGGCGAGCGAGACCGTGGAGCCGTCGCTCATCGGCAGCGTGAAGCCGGGGGCCTCGACCGCCGTGCTGCTCGTCTCCGGTCGCGCGGAGGCGAGCATCGCGGCCACGACGCCGACGACGAGCAGCAGCGCCGCGAGGCCGGCCACGCGGGCGAGCAGCGCGCGACGGCGCTGCGCCGCCGCCTGCACCTGGCGGACGTCGTCGAGCTCACGGCGCTCGGCCTGGCGCCGGATCGCGGTTCCGGAGGTCATGGTTCAGTCCTTCTCGTCGAGGGCCGCGGGCGCGGCCGGGGCGTGGCAGTGCGGGAGATCCGGCGCGGCGTCGACCGGGACCGGGGTGCGGCGCCACGGCATCGGGCGCTCGGCGAGCGTCGCCCACACGAACACCGCGGCCAGGGCGAGGATCCCGAGGCCCTGGAGCCACTCCGGGACCGGGCTCAGGACGTCTTGCACCTCGGCGAACAGGGTGGTCAGCCGCTCGCTGGCCCAGGCCTGGGCGGCGGTGCCCCCGGTCATGTCCTTGGATCCGGCGAGCGCGAGGACGAACCCGCCCATGACCACGAACCCGGCGGCGACCGCCACGTTGACGGTGTTCGTCACCACGAGCCGCCCCGCGACGCGGAACCGGACCGGCTTCGCCCGCAGGAAGCGCTTCTCACCGAGCCTCGCCTTGTCCCAGACCAGGGCCATCGCGAAGAGCGGGAACACCATGCCGAAGACGTAGGCGACGCCGAGCGCGAGCCCACCGATCGGCGAGCCGGACAGCACCGAGAGCGTCATCACGCCCGCGAGCACCGGGGCGCAGCAGCTCGACGCGATGCCCGAGAACACGCCCAGGGCGAAGAAGCTCGCGGTGTCGCCGCGCGTCGTGTCGGGGGCGCGGAGCATCGACGGCATGGACCACATCCGGCCCGACAGCGCGAGCGCAGCGAGGGCGAACATGAGGGTGCCGCCGGCCCAGTACAGCGGCTGGTGGTACTTGGCGATCGCGCCCGACAGCAGGCTCATCCCGAGCGTGATCGGGACCAGGACCAGGCCCAGGCCGGCGGCGAAGACGAACGTCAGGGGCAGCAGCCGCCACCGGCTGTTCTTGATCGCCCCGGCGAGGTAGCTCGGCGCGAGGAACACGATGCAGCAGGGCGCGAACAGCGCCACGCCGCCGGCGAAGAACGCGGCGAGGATGCTGCCGGTCGTCAGGAGCTCCGAGCCCATCTCAGCGTCCCGCCGTCGCGAGGGCGGCCTCGCGCGCCTCGAGGAGCCGTGCCAGCTTGCGGCGCGGCAGCCGGCCCGAGCTGAAGAACGCGCCGTCGACGAGCACGAGCGGGTTCATCGCCGGCCGGTGGACGGCGACCAGCGTCGCCCCGAGCGGGGAGTCGATCTCCACGACGGACACCTCGAGGGCGTGCCGCGACCCGAGCTCGGCGAGCGCGTCCAGCGCGTCGTCGCAGAAGTGGCACGCCTGGCTGTGCACCACCGTCACGGCGGTGGGGGTGCCGGGCGGTGGCATGGCGTCGGACGTCGTCACGGGATCTCCTTCGCAGTGGTGACCCGAGCACTGTCGGCCCCTCCCCCAGCGATGCCGGTCGAGGAATGACGAAGGTTCGATGAAGACCGGTCCCCGCCGCCGTCCGCCACCCGGCGGACGGCGCGGCGTCGCGCACAATGGCCGGGTGACCGCACCCAGCAGCGTGCCGCTCCGGGCGCTCGTCGTGGACGACGAGCCCGCACTCGCCGACGTCGTGTCCAGCTACCTCACGCGGGACGGCTTCGAGGTCGCCGTCGCGCACCGCGGGGAGGACGCCCTCGAGCGCGCCCGTTCGCTGGACCCGGACGTGGTCGTGCTCGACCTCGGTCTGCCGGGCATCGACGGCCTCGAGGTCTGCCGCCAGCTGCGCACCTTCTCGGACTGCTACGTCATCATGCTCACCGCCCGGGCCGACGAGCTGGACACGCTCGTCGGGCTCTCGGTCGGCGCGGACGACTACCTGACCAAGCCCTTCAGCCCGCGCGAGCTGGTCGCCCGGATCCGGGCGATGCTCCGCCGCCCGCGCAGCTCGGCCCGGGTGGACGCGACCGAGGCCGCGCCGGCCGCCCCGCCGATCACGATCGGCGACCTCACCATCGACGTCGCCGCCCGCGAGGCGCGCGTCGGCGGCGAGCTGGTCCACCTGACGCGCACCGAGTTCGACGTGCTGGTCACGCTCGCGCTCCGGCCCGGAGCGGTGCTCAGCCGCGCCGCGCTCATCGAGGCGGTGTGGGGCGGCAGCTGGGTCGGCGACGAGCACCTGGTCGACGTGCACGTGCTGCACGTGCGCCAGAAGCTCGGCGACTCCGCGGACCGTCAGCAGTACGTCCGCACCGTCCGCGGGGTCGGCTACCGCATCGGGACCGGCGCGTGACGACCGCCGACGGCGGCCCCGGCCGGGGCGGTGCGAGCGGCGGTGGGCTCGGCCGCCGCCTGCTCGTCGCCCTCGCCCTCGTGCTGGCGACCGCCGGCGTCACCGCCTGGCTCGTCGCCGGCGCCGTCGGGCCGGCGATCTTCCACGAGCACCTGGGCGTCGGCGGGATGCGCACTGCCGAGGACGCCGTGGCACACGCCGAGGAGGCCTTCCGCACGGCCTCCGGGCTCGCCCTGGGCATCGCGCTGGCGGTCGCCGCGCTGGTGGCGCTCGCGGTCAGCGTCGTGCTGACGCGTCGCATCGGCGCCTCCCTGGCCGCCCTCACGACGGCGGCCCGCCAGGTGGCCGGCGGCCGGTTCGCCGCCCGGGTGCCCGCGCCCGACATGGGCCGGGAGTTCGACGAGCTCGTGCTCGCCTTCAACCAGATGGCCGCCCGGCTGGAGGAGAGCGAGAACCTGCGGCACCGGCTGCTGGCCGACGTCGCGCACGAGGTCCGCACGCCCGTCGCCACGTTGAACGCGCACCTCGAGGGCCTCGAGGACGGCGTCGTCGAGGCGGGACCGGAGACCTTCGCCGTCCTGCGGGCCCAGAGCGCGCGGCTCACCCGGCTCGCGGAGGACCTCGCCGCGGTCACGAAGGCCGAGTCCGGCGAGCTGGCCCTCTCGCCGGTGCCGACCGACCCGGGCGAGCTGGTGCACCTCGCCCACCTCGCGGCCCGGGAACGGGCCGAGGCCGCGGCGATCGCGCTGACGGCCGACGTCGAGCCCGGCCTGCCGCCCATCGCCGCGGACCCCGAACGGATGGCCCAGGTGCTCGGGAACCTCGTGGACAACGCGCTGCGGCACACCCCGGCGGGCGGCCGCGTGACGATCGCGGCGCGGCGCGACCCGAGCCGCACGGGGACGCACGTGACGCATGTGACGCTCACCGTGGCCGACACCGGGGGGGGCATCGCCGCGGAGCACCTGCCGCACGTCTTCGAGCGCTTCTACCGCGCCGACACGGCGCGGGACCGCGCGAGCGGCGGATCCGGCATCGGGCTGGCCATCACCAGGGCTCTGGTGGAGGCGCACGGCGGCTCAGTGGGCGTGGCCAGCGCCGGCCGGGGCTCGGGCGCCACGTTCACCGTCACGCTCCCGGTCGAGCCCCCGCGACGGGCGGCGCGCTGACGGGCTGCTGGTGACCGTCCTGGTGACCGTCCCGGTGACCGTGCTGGTGACCGTGCTGGCCGTCACCGCGGCCGCGCGCCATGAACCACATCATGCCGAGCATGCCGAGCGGGCAGGCCAGCAGGAGCCCCCAGCTGACCGCCTGCTGCCAGCCGGCGCCGAGCACGACGAGGAGGACGGCGACGGCGGCGCCCCCGACGAGCATGTGCCGGCCGTGGGTACGCAGGTGGTCGTTCATCGAGGTCCCTTCGTGGCGGAGCCGAGGCCGTCGAGCTCCTCGCGGATGAGGCGGTAGGTCTCGGGGTCGATCTCCCCGCGCGCGAGGCGGGCGTCGAGCGTCGCTCGGGCGCCGTCCGCCGGGCGGGCCGGGAACAACCGGGTCAGGGCCCAGACGGCAAGGGCGACCACGACCAGCCAGAACGCCGCCGTCCCCGCCCAGCCACCGACGCCCATCTGCGCGCACCACGGCCCCATGGCGACCTCCGACCCTTGCGCGGACCACGGCGCCGGCTCTCGGCGCCTGGGTGCAACGCTCCCCCGGCAGGGTCAAGAAGCGACGCCGGAACGATGAAGAGTCGCTGAAGGCCATCGACGACACCCGGCGACGACGCCCGTCCCGGTCGCCTTCAGCGAACCTTGATGGAACCTCAGCCGTCCCTCAACCCCGGGCGCCCGACGATGACACCTCGCCCGGGCCGCCCACCGGCGCCCACCGCCGACCAGCCCGCTGGGAGAGACCCGATGCGCCTTCGCACCCTCTCGGCCGCCGCCCTCACCGCGGCCGCCGCCCTCGCACTCGCCGCGTGCGGCGCCGACGCCGACACGTCCACCGGGACCGGCCCCGCGACGGACCGGGCGACGACCGAGCAGGACGCGACGGACGAGGTCGCCGCGGACGCGCACAACGCCGCCGACACCGAGTTCGCGCAGATGATGATCGTCCACCACGAGGGGGCGATCGAGATGGCCGAGCTCGCCGTGGCGACCGCGGCCTCGGCCGAGGTGCGCGCCCTGGGCGAGCGCATCGCCGCAGCCCAGGGCCCGGAGATCGCGACGATGTCCGGCTGGCTGGAGGCCTGGGGCGAGGACCTGCCCGCCGAGGCGGACATGAGCGGGATGGGCCACGAGGGCATGCAGATGGAGGGCATGGACCAGGAGGCCGCCATGGCCGAGCTGTCCGGGCTCACCGGTGCCGAGTTCGACCGCCGCTTCCTGGAGCTGATGATCGAGCACCACCGCGGCGCCATCGTGATGGCCGAGCAGGAGCGGGGCGAGGGCGAGAACGCCGAGGCGGTCCGCCTCGCGGGCGCGATCATCGACGACCAGACGGCCGAGATCACCGAGATGACGAACCTCCGCAACGCGCTCTGATCGCGGGGGCGGTCAGGTGAGCGGCGCGCCGACGCCGCCGCTGCAGGCCGCTCCCGGTTCGGGCGTCTGCTCACCCTGGACGTAGCGCGCGAGGAACGCGTCGAGCCGCTCGTCGTCGGTCGTGTCCAGCTCGAGCTGCACACCCCAGGCCGTCGCCACCACCGGCGCCGCGAGGTCCTCGTAGGGGCTCGCGAGCACGTACGGGGTGGTCTGCGCGATCTCGCGCAGCCGGTCGACGTCCCCCTCGGCGGCGTCCGGGTGGTACGCGAGCCAGACGGCACCGTGCTCGAGCGAGTGCACGGCGTGCTCGTCCCGGACCGGCTGGTCGTAGAAGCCGCAGTTCTGCGGCGTCGGGTCGTGGTCGCCGCCGACCGGCGGCAGCCTCGTCCCCTCGGCGACGGGTGCCGGCGGCTCGTACGGCACGTCCTCGGTCACGTGTCCGGCCGAGTCCACCTCGACCTGCTCCTCGCCCTCGATGGGTTCCTCCGCCGCCGCGGCCAGCCGTTCCTGCTCGCGTGTCTCCCGCACCAGCACGAGGGCCACCGGGATGGCGAGCGCGAGGACCACCAGCACCACCGTCACCAGAAGGATCCGCGTGCGCCGTCGCTCGGCCCTGGCCTGCTCGGCGCGCAACGCCTCCACGGCCGCCCGCCTCTGGTCCCGCGACGCCTTCGCTGCCCCCATTCAGGCACCGTCCTCCCGGTGGTGGTGTGCCGTCGTCCCTGCGTGTTCGATGCTGCGACGGTCGGCGGCGGGCCGCACGTCGAGCGCGGTGGTCGCGGCGTTCGCCGGCAGCCGGAGGCGCTTGAGCAGGAGGGCGTTCACGGCCACGATCACCGACGAGCCCGACATCGACAGCGCCGCGATCTCCGGGCTCAGGGACAGGCCGAACGACGGCTCGAACACGCCTGCCGCGATGGGCAGCGCGACCGCGTTGTAGCCGATCGCCCAGCCGAGGTTCTGCCGCATCTTGCGCAGCGTGCCGCGCCCGACGGTCAGGGCCGTCGGCACGTCGAGCGGGTCGGAGCGCATGAGCACCACGTCGGCGGTCTCGATCGCCACGTCCGTCCCGGCGCCGATGGCGATGCCCACGTCGGCCGTCGCGAGGGCGGGGGCGTCGTTCACCCCGTCCCCGACCATCGCGACGCGGCGGCCAGCGCGCTGCAGCTCGGCGACCTTCTCCGCCTTGTCGCCGGGGAGCACCTCGGCGACCACCGTGTCGATGCCCAGCTGGGCGGCGATCCGCCTGGCGGTCGCCTCGTTGTCGCCGGTGAGCATGACGACCTCGACGCCCAGCCCGTGCAGGGCCGCGACGGCCGGGGCGGCCGTCGGCCGGGCCGCGTCCGCCAGGGCGATCACGGCGACGGCCCGGCCGTCGACCGCCAGGAGGACGGCCGTGCGACCGGCGTCGGCCAGCCTCGCCCGGTCGGCGGCGAGGTCGCCGACCGCGACGCCCTCCGCCGCCATGAGGCGACGGTTCCCGACCACGACCCGGCGTCCGTCGACGACGGCCGTCGCGCCGTGCCCGGCGACCGACCGGAACCCGGTGGCGCTCAGCCGTCGCACGCCGGCGTCCTCGGCTCGCCGGACGACGGCACGCGCGAGCGGGTGCTCCGACTCCCTCTCGACCGCCGCGGCGAGCGCGAGCACCTCCGCCTCGTCCGCCCCGGGGGCGACGACGACGTCGGTCACCTCGGGCGTGCCCGTGGTGAGCGTGCCGGTCTTGTCGAGGACGACCGTGTCGACGCGCGCCGAGGCCTCGAGCGCCGTGGCGTTCTTGAAGAGCACGCCGCGCCCGGCGCCCAGGCCCGTCCCGACCATGATGGCGGTCGGGGTCGCGAGCCCGAGGGCGTCGGGGCAGGTGATGACGACGACCGTGATGGCGAACAGCAGCGCGGCGGGGACGCCCGCGCCGGCCAGCCACCAGACGAGGAACGTCGCCGTGCCGCCGACGAGGGCGACGAGCACGAGCCAGAACGCGGCCCGGTCCGCGAGCCGCTGCCCAGGGGCCTTGGAGTTCTGCGCCTCCTGGACCATCGCCACGATCTGCGCCAGCGCCGTGTCCTCGCCCACCTTCGTGGCCCTGGCCCGCAGCGTGCCGCTCACGTTGATCGACGCGCCGACGACCGGCGCCCCCGGCTCCTTGCGCACGGGCAGGCTCTCGCCGGTGACCATCGACTCGTCGACCTCGGACTCGCCGTCCTGGACCACGGCGTCGACCGGCACCTTCGCACCCGGCCGGATCAGCAGCAGGTCGCCGACGACGACGTCCGCGGTCGGCACCTCGCGCTCGACGCCGTCGCGCAGGACGGTCGCCCGGGGCGGCGCCAGCTCGAGGAGCGTCCGGACGGCGTCGTTCGCGCCGCCGCGGGCGCGCATCTCGAACCAGTGCCCGAGCAGCACGAAGGTCGTGAGCACGACCGCCGCCTCGTAGAACACCTCGCCGCCACCGGTGAGGGTCACCAGGACGCTGTAGAGCCACCCCGTGCCCACCGCGACGGCGACGAGCACCATCATGTCCAGCGTGCGGGCGCGCAGGGCCCGGTAGGCGCCGTCGAAGAAGATCCAGGCGGAGTAGAAGACGACGGGCAGCGAGAGCAGCAGCATGAGGACGTCGTCGCGGAGGCCGAACGGGGCGGGCGCGGTGAAGCCGAGGATGTCCCGACCGATCATCGAATAGAGCGTGACCGGGACCGACAGGAGGGCGGCGAGCAGGAAGCGGTTGCGCATGTCGCGCACCATGTCGGCCATCGAGCCCCCGCCGTGGTGCCCACCGTGGCCCATGGCCTCGTGCGGCGAGACAGCGTGGGCGTGGCCCGCCGGGGCCGGCTCCGCCATCGCGTCGCACACGTGGTCCGGGACGGAACGTCCGCTGCAGTGGTACCCGCAGGCCTCGACCCAGCCGGCCAGGTCGGCGACGGAGGTGACCTCGGCGTCGTAGGACACGGTCGCCGTCTGCGCGACGGCGTTGGCCTCCACCGTCAGGACCCCGGGGCGCCGGGTCAGGACGCGCTCGATCGCGGCCGTGGACGTGGCCCAGTGCTGCCCACCCACCCTGAGCACCGTGCGTCGTGCATCCATCTCGGGACCACCCTTCGTCGAAGCGATACCCCTGGGGGGTACTCATGCAACCACCGGGGGCCCCCGGGCCATACCCGGCGGTGATGAAGGTTCGATGAAGACCGAGCAGGGGACCTCTCCCCGGATGCCCCGGGCGGGGGCGCCACCTAGCGTCGAGAGGGCAGCGAGGGGGCCGCCCCGCCGGGTGGCTCCCGCCACCGAGCGAGGAGATGCCATGAAGTCGACCGCGATGCTCGAGACCTACCCCGCCACCCTCACGCTCGACCGCAGCCTGATCGCCGCGGCGATCGACGCCCTGGCCGAGTGCGCGCAGGCCTGTACCGCGTGCGCCGACGCCTGCCTGTCCGAGGACATGGTCGCCGAGCTCCGCACGTGCATCCGCACCAACCTCGACTGCGCGGACAGCTGCACCGCGACGGAGCGGATCCTGTCCCGCCACACCGGCGACGACGCGAACGTCACCCGGGCGCACCTCGAGGCGTGCCTCACCGCGTGCCGGACGTGCGCTGACGAGTGCGAGGCGCACGCGGGCATGCACGAGCACTGCAGGGTCTGCGCCGAGGCGTGCCGCGCCTGTGAGGCCGCGTGCACCGCGGTCCTCGACGCGATCCGCTGAGCCGGGGCGGCACCCCGACCGTCAGACGTACTGCGCGGGGTCGGCGAGGAACGCCTTCTGGCAGCCCTTCGCGCAGAAGCGGTACGTCACACCGTCGTGCTCGGCGGTCGCGGCGGCCGTGGCCGGGTCGACGCTCATCCCGCAGACCGGGTCGATGACCATGGTCCCGCTCATGGCGTCCTCGCTCTCCTCGTGGTGGTGATGGGCGTGCGGCTCGGGCGCCGGTTCCGGCTCACCCGTGCGCGCGATCGCGACCGCGGCCAGCGCCGTCGGCACCGGGCGCGCACCGGGGCCGCCGTCGGCGAGCCACCGCTCGAGCTCGTCGGTGAGGGCGTCGCCCGCCAGCCGCTCGAACCACACGGGCCCCACCCCCTGGGCGCGGTGCCGGGACGACGGCCGGGCCACGACGACGTCGCCCCGCTCGCACTCGTCGAGGCAGTCGACGTAGGTCAGGCGCGCGACGCCGCAGGCGGCCAGCCGGTCGAGGCGGGCGCGCTGCCCGCCGTCCAGCGGGTCGCGGTCGCCGAGCGTCTCGCCCGCGCACAGGGCGCAGGCGGTCAGGCCGGGGACGTTCTTCGCAGTCATAGGGGAGCAACCGTAGACGACGGGCGACGCCCTGTCGGCGCGACCTGGTCCGCTCCGACAGGGGCGTCGACGGCCGGGGAGGGTCCGGCCGTCCTCCGCGGTGCGCTCAGTGGGTCACCCCGTCCATCCGGGCGCCGTCGTCCATGAGGTGCGTCGCGTCCCAGCCGAGGACCGACGGGTCGAGCATGCCGGCGATCATGGCGATGTGGGCGACCACGAGGAACAGCCCGACGAGCGTCGCGTGCACCTTGAGCCGCCGTTGGTCGTCCCAGGCCGCACCGACGACGCGCGTCTCCAGCAACGACATGCCGTACAGGGGCACGATGCCGATCAGGTAGAAGCCGACCGCGACGACGTCCGCGACCCCGCGCCAGGCGAACCCGGTGGTCAGCGGGATCACCGCGTGCTTGGTCAGGTACACGAGCACGCCCAGGAAGTAGAAGCCCGCCACGAGCCCCGCGTACCGGTTCAGGCCGGCGACCACCGGGTGGACCGTCCGCCGGAAGAGGATCGCCAGCTCACTGACGGCGATGGTCTCCGCCAGGACGACCGGGACGGCCATGAACAGCAGCAGGTTCCACGGCTGGTTCGCCGCGAGCAGGCCCATGTAGTGCGTCGACCCCATGTCCTCCCCGGCGGGCCAGGCGGGCAGGAGGAGCGCGGCGACCGCGATCGCGAGGCTCACGCCGGCGACGGCGGCGACGCGGAACGCGTGCCCGCGGACGACCGCGGTCGCGGGCAGGGCGGGCGCCTCGGTGGGCACCCCGGCTGGCGAAGGGGCGGTGGCGACCATGACGGTCCTCTCGGTTCGGAGGTCTCCCTCCGGGCCGGACCGGTTCCGGCGCCACCAGGAGCGTCGGGCCGGCGCCACGAGAACCGACTGAGGAACCATGAAGTTCCGATGAAGACGGCGGTGCGGCCGCGCCGTGGCGACGTCGCTCGGGACGATCGGCCCACGACGACGGCGACCTGAGGTCGGCCTGGCGGAACAGATACCCCCCGGGGTATCCTCTCGTCAGCGATCCCGACCCCAGGAGCCCCGCCATGACCGAGCAGTCCCCCTCACTCCGCGACCGTCTCCGTGGGCTCTTCGGGGCGGGCGGCGACGGCCGGCTCGGGTCGAGCGTCTCCGCCGGCCGCGCGCTCGAGCTGGTGGGCGGCGGCGCCGCCCTCGTCGACGTCCGCGAGGCGCACGAGTGGCGCGCGGGGCA
>AXCX01000803.1 GCA_000767215.1 Actinotalea fermentans ATCC 43279 = JCM 9966 = DSM 3133 | reverse complement strand
CGCGCGTGCGCTGCCCGGCTGGGAGCACGGCGACGGCCCGCGCGTCCCCGGTGCCGACGGCCCCGACGGCCCGGCGCGCGGCCTGCAGGACCGCGGCCAGATGCAGGAACGCGGCCAGATGCAGGAGCGTGGCCAGATGCAGGACGGCGACCGGATGAAGGACCGCGACCGGCTGCGGGACGGGACGGGACCCCGCCACGAGACGGGCCCCTCGGACGAGACCGGACGGCTGCAGTGGAACCAGGACCGGCAGGGCGCCGGGGCGCAGGACGGCATGCCCCAGGGTCCCGGTGCCGCCGGCGACTGACCGGGCCGGTTTCGCCCGGGACGACGCCGCTCCGGCCACGCACGGTCCGCTAGGTTCGGACCGCAGGGGATGCGAGGTCGCTCGATAGGACGGGTGTGAGCGGGTACGACGACGGGCCGGTGCCGGGCGCGGACGCTGGACAGGCGGGCCCGGCAGGCACCCCGGCGCCCAACCCGCCCCTCCCGCCCA
>AXCX01000802.1 GCA_000767215.1 Actinotalea fermentans ATCC 43279 = JCM 9966 = DSM 3133 | reverse complement strand
CACCCACACCCGCGGCACCGGGCGACGACGGCGGCGCGGCCCACGCGGGCGGCTCGGCGACGGCCGGGTGGCCCAGGGCGCCCCGTGCGTCCTGCGACAGGTGCGCCAGCACCACCCCGGTGTAGGCGGCCGGCAGCCCGAGCGCCAGGAGCAGGTCGATCTCGGTCACCCCGCTCCACTCGCTGCCGAGCAGCAGCAGCACCGCGACCACGCCCAGCAGGAACAGCGCACCGGCCACCGCGAGCGCGACGACGGGCGACACCCGCCGCCCCTCCCGCAGGAACGTCCGGGCCTGGACCGCGGCCACGAGGTACAGCAGGGCCACGACGGTCAGGACGACCCAAAGGCCCTCCTCCTCGCTGTCGGCGATGGTCAGCAGGCTCACGAGCAGGTCCACGGCTGCCACGACGATCGCGACCGACAGCACCCGGCCCGCGGCGTCGGCCCAGCGCGCCCGCGTCACCCGCATCGCCCGACGCGCGGACGGGGCGGCCGCCG
>AXCX01000801.1 GCA_000767215.1 Actinotalea fermentans ATCC 43279 = JCM 9966 = DSM 3133 | reverse complement strand
CGCCGCCCCCCGCGACGCCGTCGGGCACCGCGAAGTCCGCCGACACCACCGCGACGTCCACCCGCGCCAGCAGCGCCTCGAGCCCCGGCTTCCACGACCCGCCGTCGAGCAGCACCGGCACCCCGCGCCGCCGCGCCTCGGCCGCGACCTCCACGCCCAGGTCCAGGTGGTGCCCGTCCACGAGCACCAGCCCGACGCCGTCCCACACCTCCGCCGGCACCTCGACGGGGTGCGGGGCCGAGCCTGCGACCCCCGTCGCGTTCACGGACACGACGGCCCGCTCGCCCGTCGCGCGCGTGACCAGCACCGTCGACACGGGCGGGCTCGCCCCGGGGGCGGCGAGATCCACGACCTCCACCCCGGCCCGCGCCAGGTCCTCGCGCACCACGCCGCCGAGCGCCCCGCCGCCGATCCGCGTCACGAGCCGCGCCGATACGCCCAGCGCGGCGCAGGTCACCGCC
>AXCX01000800.1 GCA_000767215.1 Actinotalea fermentans ATCC 43279 = JCM 9966 = DSM 3133 | reverse complement strand
CGGCCGCCGACCGCGCGCATCCGCGCCTCGATGCCCAGCCGCACCCCGAGGCCCGCAGCGCCGAGCCCCGCAGCGCCGCCGACGCCGATCCCATGGTCCGTCACGACCACCCGCGCCGCGTGCTCGCTCAGCTCGGCGACCACCGTGGCAGCGTGCTGGCCCGAGTGGCGCCGCACGTTCGTCAGGGCCTCCTCGACGGCGCCCGCGAGCGCCTCGCGCACGCCCGCGTCGACCTGTCCGGCGCCGTCGTCCACCACGGTGATCTCGGCCTCGAGCCCCAGCCGGGCGGTGTGGCGCCGCCATCGGGCGTCGAGCGAGGACTCCGGGCGGGCCTGGCCACGCAGGAACGCCAGGGCGTCCGACGCCAGCTCGCGCGCCGCCGTCGACACCGGCCCGGGCGCGGCGAGCGCCAGCGCGCCGAGCACCTTGTCGTGCACCAGGCCGTCCCACAGCTCACGGTCCCGGGCGCGCTCGGCGATCCGCGTCCGCTCCTCGGCGGCCTCCCAG
>AXCX01000799.1 GCA_000767215.1 Actinotalea fermentans ATCC 43279 = JCM 9966 = DSM 3133 | reverse complement strand
GCGGGCGGCCACGCCGGGGCGGGCGCCGCGGTGAAGACCTCGAAGGGGACCTCGTCGGCCGAGCGGACGGTCGGCGTCGGGACCTCCGCGACGGGCTCGAGCGCGGCCGGGGCGAACGCGGCGTCCCCGTACTGGTCGTCGTCGTCGACGAGGGTCGGGATGACCATCGGCTCGTCGCCGAGGCCGACCGAGTCCTGATCGGTCTCGTCGCCGGCGGCGGGGCGCTGGAAGAACGCTGCGGCACCCGTCGCAGCCGCGGCGAGGCGCTCGACGGCGTCGGTACGCCCGAGGTCGTCCTCGCCCTCGCCGGCCTCGTGCACGGCGGCGGCGGCCAGCTCGGCGCGGCGGGACCGGAAGCCCGCGAACATCGCCGTGCGGCCCTCGACGTTGGTCGGGCCGCTCGCGCTCGCCGTGTCGACGGCCTCGCGGGCCGG
>AXCX01000798.1 GCA_000767215.1 Actinotalea fermentans ATCC 43279 = JCM 9966 = DSM 3133 | reverse complement strand
CGTCGGTGCCCTGCTCGCCGACCGGGCGCGCCCGCGCGAGCCGCGCGCCGTCCCGTCCCGTCCCGGCCCGCTGCCGCCGTTCCTGCTGGGTGGGGGCGAGCTCGTCGTCGGCACCCTCATGGCCGCGGCCCTGCCCGACCAGTCCGTCGCCGGGACGCTGCTGCTCGTCTCGGCCGGGCTGCTGCTGTGCGCCGCCGGGCTCACGGGCATCGGCTCCGTGGGCGCGACGGCGGTCCTCGTGGCCTGGGTCGGCGTGCGGCTGCTCGCCGGGACGGCCTACCTCGGTGCCTGGGCGGACCTGGTGCTCGCGGCGTCGCTGCTCGCCCTCGCGCTCACTGCGTCGCTCCTGCGCACGCCCGACGCGCGGTGGGCCCGGTGGGACGTCCCGCTCGCGCTCGCGG
>AXCX01000797.1 GCA_000767215.1 Actinotalea fermentans ATCC 43279 = JCM 9966 = DSM 3133 | reverse complement strand
GGCCCGCAGCGCCGCGATCGCGGCCGGGCCCATCGTGCGGCCGTCGTGCAGCGCATCCGCGACGGCGCCGTGCTCGGCCTCGTCGGGCTCGCGCACGGCGGCGTCCTCGATGGCACGCATCTGCGTCGCCCCGAACAGGTGCGCGTACCCGTCGGCCGCGTCGTCGGCGTCCTCGCGGGCAGCGGCCGGCTCGTCGTCGAGCGGGAGGAGGCTCCACGTCGTGCCGCCGAGCGTGACGTCCGGCACGGGCTGCGGCTCGGGTTCCGGCGCGGGCTCCGGCGCGGCCTCGGGTTCCGGCTCGGGCACGGGTACCGGCTCGGGCTCGGGTTCCGGCTCGGGGACCGGCACAGGCGCGGGCACGGGCTGCGGTTCGGGGACCGACACAGGCTCCGGCTCGGGCACGGGCTCCGGCACCGGCTCGGGCTCCGCGACCGGCCTGGGAGCGGGCGTCGACACGAGCACGGGCGTCGGCAGGGGCTCCGCCGTCCGCGCGACCACGAGCGCGCCC
>AXCX01000083.1 GCA_000767215.1 Actinotalea fermentans ATCC 43279 = JCM 9966 = DSM 3133 | reverse complement strand
CTGGTCGCGGTGGACGTCCCCGTCGTCGCGCCGCGCAGCCGCGCGGTCGCCGGGGGACCGTGGTGGCGGGGGCCGCCCGAGGTCGGGCTCGCCTGACCCCCGCGCGCCCCGGCGCGCACTCCTGCGACCCCGGAGCACCACCGTGTCCACGACCTCGACTGCACTGTCCCCACCCACGAATCCCGTCCGTCCCCGTTCCGCCGCGCCCGCGTGGCGAGCCTGGGCGGCGACGGCGGCGCGCCTCCTGCTCGGTGGCGTGGCCCTCTACGCCGGCGCGATCAAGCTCGGCGACCTCGACGAGTCCGTCTGGGCCGTCCGCGCCTACGACCTCCTGCCCGACGGCGTGGCCGACGTCGTCGGTCACGTCCTGCCGTTCGCCGAGGTGCTCCTCGGCCTGCTGCTCATCACGGGACTGGCGACCCGGTGGGCGGCCGCGGGCTTCGGCCTGCTGCTGGTCGCCTTCACGATCGGCATCGCCTCGGCGTGGGCGCGCGGCCTGGCCATCGACTGCGGCTGCTTCGGCGGCGGCGGCCCGGTGGACCCGGCCGAGACGAACTACCTGCCCGACCTGCTGCGCGACCTCGGGCTCCTGGTCCTCGCCGCGCTGCTGACGTGGTGGCCCACCTCGCGCCTGTCGCTCGACGGCGCGCTCCACCCCGCGGTCCTGGACCGCGACCTCAGCGACACCAGCGACACCTTGTTCGACCA
This sequence comes from Actinotalea fermentans ATCC 43279 = JCM 9966 = DSM 3133, assembly GCA_000767215.1. Taxonomy (GTDB): domain Bacteria; phylum Actinomycetota; class Actinomycetes; order Actinomycetales; family Cellulomonadaceae; genus Actinotalea; species Actinotalea fermentans. The sequence goes on along the minus strand of AXCX01000083.1, from coordinate 13,140 downwards.
CACGCTCGACCACACCGATGACGCCGGCGCGAACGCGCCCGGAAGGAGCTCCGATGTCCCCGACTGACCGTCCCACCAAGGCCGCGCGCCGGGACGAGGCCCGTCAGGCCGCCCTGGCCCTGCGCGCCGAGCAGGAGCGGAAGGCCAAGCGCAACCGCACCATCGCCATCACGGCCGCCGCGGCGGTGCTCGTCGGCTTCATCGTGCTCGTCGTGGTGATCCTGAACCAGGGCGGCAAGGACGACGTGCCGGCCTCGGCGCAGGTCCAGCCGCCGTTCGCCGCCGCGGGCGGGGGCGGCATCGTCATGGACGCGGACGGCATCGTCACCCCGCCGGCCGACGCGTCGGAGGAGTGGCCGGTCGGCGCCTTCGGTGACGCCGTCGTGGTGACCGTGTACTCCGACCCGATCTGCCCGTGGTGCGCGGTGTTCGAGGAGGCCGCGATGCCGGTGCTCGACGAGATGCGGCTCGCCGGCGAGGTCGTCGTCGACCACCGCGTGGTCGGCAACCTCGACAACCAGTCGAGCACGCGCTACTCGACGCGCGCGGCGCAGGCGCTCTACACCGTCGCCGACCTGGCGCCCGACGCCTACCTCGACTTCGAGACCGCGCTGTTCGCCAGCCAGCCGGCCGAGGGCACGGCGGGCCTGAGCGACGAGGAGATCGCGAACATCGCCCGGACCGCCGGGGTGCCGGAGGAGGCCGCCGCGGCCATCGCGGACGGCACGTACACCTGGTGGGTCGGCCAGGTCACCGACGCGGCCCGCAACCTGTACGACGGGCGTCTGGCCACGCCGTCGATCCGCCTCAACGGCGAGCCCCTCGGCGACACGGTCGACTGGCGCGTCGAGGAGGCGCTGCGCCAGGCGATCGACGACGCCCGCGGCTGAGGCACCCTGGCAGACTGAGGGGCCGGGCGATGCGTCGCCCGGCCCCTGTGCCGCCTTAGCTCAGTGGTAGAGCACCCGCCTTGTAAGCGGACGGTCGTCGGTTCGAATCCGACAGGCGGCTCCGAGATGTGTGACCTGAGTGACGTGCAAAATGACGGGTGATGGCACGGCTCGACCGCTCCAGAATGCGCCGTCCGATGCGCGGCGCGTCGCAGACCTCGCCCCACGCGCGCAGAGGGCGAGGCGGCGGAAAGAACGACATGGGTTTCGAGCGGGTGAAAAGCGGTTCCGTGAGCGGGTGAAGAGGCATTCGTGTGCCCCACCAACGGGCGGAATCCATCACAATCGAAGGTGACTCGCACGCCCGGTTCCCTCCCCAGGTTCCGGTGCGCGAGCGGCCGGCCCCCACCGGCGACCCCCCGCTGCGGGCTACCCACCCGCACCCGACAGAAGGACACATCCATGGCTTCCACGCGCCGTAAGGCTGCCGCCGCCGGTCTCGCCGTCATCGGCATCGCCGGTCTCTCCCTCGCCGCTGCTGCCACCCTGGACGTCAACTCGGCCAGCCTCAGCGCCGGCAGCACGATCGTGACCAGCTGCGACGACGCCGTGAACCTCACGTACACGGTCGTCGGCGACGAGGTCACGCAGGTGACGGTCAACGACGTCGACAACGCCGCCGGCAAGTGCCTCGGCCAGCAGGTCGGCGTGACGGTGCAGGACGTGAGCGGCGGTGCTGAGCAGACGGTCGTCGCCGGCAGCACGGCCTACACCTTCACGCTCGAGTCGGCCGTCTCGGTCGAGTCGGTGGTGTCGGCGGCCGTCGTCATCCACTGACGTCGTCGAGGCCCACGGGATCGTGGTCGCACGTGAGGGCTCAGAGCAGGGCGGCGCGGCAGTGCCGCGCCGCCTGCTCGGGCTCGCCACGAGCGCGCTCTGGCTCGTCGGGGCTCTCGTCGTCGGGTGGCTCCTGTGGCCCAGCTCGCTGGGCGGTTGCACGACCCTGACGATCGTGTCCGGTCACTCGATGGAGCCGACGTACTACACGGGTGACCTGGTCGTCTCCCGGTGCGGGCCCGTCGACGTCGGTGACGTCATCGTCTACACGCCGCCCGACGTGGGCGGCGCGAGGGTGATCCACCGCATCGTCGACGGCAACGCCGACGACGGCTGGGTGGTCCAGGGTGACAACAACGACTTCCTGGACCCGTGGAACCCGAAGGGCGACCAGATCCTCGGTTCGGCGGTGCTGCACCTGCCGCAGGTCGGGAAGTTCGCCTCGATCCTGCTCAGCCCGCTGACCTGGATCTCGCTCCTCGTCATCGCGCTCGCCGTGGTCGTCTGGCCGGGCAAGCCCGAGGACGAGGACCCGGAGACGGACGGCCAGGACGAGGACGGCGAGCTCGCCGCTCTGGTGGCCGACGCCGAGCGAGAGGTCGCCGAGGCCGAGCCCGATGCCGAGTCGGACGAGCCGCCGGTGACGGCGCTCGTCTGACGTAGCGCCAGGACCGAGCACCAGCACCAGTACTGCACTCCCCCCACCGCCCCCCGCGCACCGCGGGAGGGCCCCTGAGACACCGCCCCGAAGGAGGCCCCGTGACGCGCAGTCCGCGCCACCCGGCGGGCCTTCGTGCTGCCTGGCGCAGCCTCGGGACGACCACTCCCCGCCCCCGCCGACTCGCGGCCGTCGCGGTCGCGGCGGTGGCGACGCTCGGCCTGGGGGCGGCCTCCGCGGCGAGCCTCGGCGTCGTGAGCACGTCGCTCGCCGCCGGCTCGGCCGCCGTGACGTCGTGCCAGAACCAGGCGCCGGTGACCGCCGCCCTGGTCAGCCAGCCGACCGGCTCCGGCTTCACCACCACGGCCGTCGACCTCAGCGGCATCAACCCCAACTGCGTCGGCCAGCAGTACCGGCTCAGCGTCATCGGTGCCTCCGGCCCGATCGTGGAGGTCACGGGCCAGGTGCCCTCGACCGCGTTCAGGACCGGCTCGTTCCCGGCCGTGGGCACGCGGTCGATCGTCCGCGTCGACGTGGTGATGCACTCGTGAGGAACGCGCTCCGGGCGGGCATCGTCCTCGCCGTCTCGACGGTCGTGGCGGCGACGGCCGTCGTCGTCGGCAACGCCGCCCAGCTCCAGGTGAACGGCGGGCAGATCTCGGTCGCGTCCGCGACGAACCCGTGTGCCGGGCAGACGCTCGCCGTGACCACCGATGCCGTCGCTGGCACGGCTACCTGGATCGAGGTGACGACGCCGGCCACCTGGCCGTCGGCGTGCGTCGGCAAGCGGATCGACCTGATGGTCCTCGACGGGGCACAGGTGCGGACCGCGAGCATCGCCTCCGCACCGGTCGCGGGCACCGTGACGCCGCTCGATCTCAGCGGCTCCTTCACGCCGCCGTCGACCGGCAACCCCGTCTCGGCCGTCGTCGCGGGGTGGTCAATCGCCACCACGTGGACCTACTCGCCCCAGCCGCCGGTGACCGGTCCGATCACCCCGGGGACCCCGGAGACGGATCTTCGCTCGGTGACGTGGACGTCCGTGGTCGTCGGTCAGCAGTTCTGCGTGGACGTCACCGTCTCGACGACGAACCAGACGTCCCAGAAGGACTGGGCCGTCGACCTGAACATCGGTCAGCGGCCGTTCAACGGGGCAACCTCGGGCTACCAGATCCAGGGTGCCGACGCCCAGAAGGTCGCGTTCGCCGCGAACCCTGATGCGGGCAAGGTCACGATCGTCGGGACCGGCAACTACAAGAAGCTGCGCAGCACCGACCCCGCGCTGTCGTTCACCGTCTGCCACTACAGCACGCCGGCCCCGCAGTACGACCCGGCGCTCACCTACACGGTGATCCAGGGGCCCGTCACGGGGAACCCGTGGAACGCCTGCGTCACGACGTCGGTGTCGGTGACGGGGACGCCGCTCTTCTACGCCGGCTGGCGCGCGGACGTCGAGATGTCCGCAGCCGTCGCCCTCGCGAACACGCCTCCGAACACGTATCAACGCGTGTACGCGAGTGGAGGGGCCTACACCCTCCAGCAGCTTCCGGGGAACGTCTGGCGTGTCAGCGGAAGCCACTGGGGCAACTACGGCATCCGCGACGGGCAGGGCATCACCTTCACGCTCTGCGCGGAGTGATCGTCCGCGCGCCTGCCCCGCCGCCCGTGCTCAGCCGACGGGCTCCAGCGTCGGTCGCTTGGGCGCCCTCGCATCGCCGGACGAGCGTCCGTGCAGGCGTCGCGCGAGCCACGGTGACGCGTGCGTGCGCAGCCACGCGGCGTCGGCGCGCACGCGCGCGGCCCGCGGGAGCGGGGGCAGGGGCGCGAGCGGGTCGTCCCAGCGCTCGTCGTCGGGCGGCAGGCCGAGCGCGACGAGCGCGGCCTGCGCGACCCGGCGGTGGCCGTCCGTCGTGAGGTGGATCCGGTCGTCGGCCCACATGCGCCAGTCGTGCAGCGAACGCATGCCCCACATGTCCAGGACGTGGGCGCCGTGCCGGTTGGCGATGGTCCAGACGTGGGCGTTGAAGACCGCCGTCCGGCCGCGCGTGCGGCGGATCACCGGGCTGTGCACCGTGTCGAACCCGGTCGCCAGGAGCACGTCCACGCCTGCGGCGCGCAGACCGGCGACCGCGCCCTCCAGCATCGCCGCCAGGGCGTCGGGGTCGACGCCTGGGCGCAGGATGTCGTTGCCGCCGCCGACGAGGCTGACCAGGTCGGGCCCGAGCTCGACGGCAGCCGGCACCTGCTCGCGCACGATCGGGCCCAGGAGCCGGCCCCGGACGGCCAGGTTCGCGTAGCGGAACGGCTCGTCGTCGCGGCCGTCCCCGGCGCCGCCATCGGCCGCGGACCGCTCGGCGAGGTGCGCGGCGAGCAGGTCGGCCCAGCCCCGGCAGGGGACCTCCACGAGCGCGCCGACGTCGCCGGCCGACGCGCGGACGGCCGGGTCGACGCCGTCCGGCACGTCCCACAGGCCCTCGGTGAACGAGTCCCCGAGCGCGACGTAGCGACGCCACCGTGGTGTCCCCCGACCCGTCGGCGTCCCGTGTGAGGCGGCCGTGCGGGTGAAATCCACCCCGGCAGTCTGCCCCTTTGAGCACGAGGCGGGCCAATCCGGACACGGCGTCCGGGTGAAGGGCCTGGACGCGACGGCCCCGGACGGTCATCCTGAACAGGTCAGCGATAACGGCAAACCCACCGCGAGGTGGGGACGCAAAGCCACGGGACTCACGTAGTCAGCCGGGCTACCGAACGACAGGGTTCCGATGAACGCCAACTGGCAGTGGACCAGCCCCCCGGCAAGGCGCCCCTCGCGGCATGCCTTCGCCGGCTTCCACAACACACCTTAGGCCCCACGGGGCACTCGCCTGCGTGCGCGCAGGTGGCACCGGACAGGAGGTCCGGAGCACAGGTGCAGAAGCCAGGAAGCAATCTCAGGAACCCATGGAGGGGTACCGGATGAACACCCGAGCAGCACGAAAGGTCGCAGCGGTTGCGCTGGTCGGCCTTGCTGCGTTCGGCGTGCGGACCGCGTCCGCGGCCGGCGCCGCTGGGGATCCGCTCGAGATCCTCGTGGGTGGTAGCGAGAACGAGCAGTGCAGCTCGTCCTCGGTGTCAGTGGACTACGACGTGGCCTACGACGCCACACTGATGGGATACGGCGTCACCGCCGCCCTGCTGTCGGGGCTGGATGCGCGGTGCGAGGGATGGGACGTCACTGTCTCCCTCAACGGGCCCGGGGGGGCCACGCTCGCCGAGATGACCACGGTGGTGGCTGGGGAACAGGTTCGCGTCGAGGTGCCGGCGACCTCGCCGGTGTCAGCCGAGCACGTGGCCGGAGTGGCCGTCGTGCTCAGCGGTGCGGAGGCATAGCCCTCACTCGTGGCCGGCGGTGGGACGTGGGGACGGACCGCCGCCGGCCGTTGGGGGAGCCTGACGGCACCAGTCGACGGGGCCCGCGCCCTGGTCGGCCAGCAGCGCGTTGACGCGCGAGAACGGCCGTGAGCCGAAGAAGCCGCGGTCGGCGGACATCGGGCTGGGGTGTGCGCTCGCGACGACGGGCACGCCCCGCAGCGCCGGGGCGACCTGCTGCGCGTCCCGCCCCCACAGCACGGCGACCAACGGGCCGCCGCGCTCGACCAGCGCCGCCACGGCGCGGTCGGTGATCTCCTGCCAGCCCAGGTTCCGGTGCGAACCGGGGTTCCCCTCGCCCACGGTGAGCACCCTGTTGAGCAGCAGCACGCCCTGCTCGGCCCACCCCGTGAGGTCACCGGTCGGCCCAGGGTTCCCGCCGACGTCGTCGGTCAGCTCGCGGTAGATGTTCTGCAGCGAGCGGGGGAGCGGGCGCACGTGCGGTGCGACGGAGAACGAGAGCCCCACCGGGTGTCCCGGCGTCGGGTAGGGGTCCTGCCCGATGACGAGCACGCGCACCTCCGCGAGGGGGCGGGCGAAGGCGCGCAGGACGGCGTCGGGCGCGGGCAGGTAGCGGCGGCCGGCAGCCACCTCGGCCCGTAGCGCGTCGCCGATGGCGCGCAGCCGCGGCTCGACGGGCGCGAGAGCGCGGGCCCAGTCCGGTGCGACGAGCTGGTCGAGCGGGAGCCTGGGCACGTCGGGAGAGTAGCGCCGGCGCCCGGGACGACACGCGCGCTAATGACACGCGTGTCATTAGCCGACTACCATGGGGACACCCGAACGTCACGCAGCACACGCCAGCACGCGACCGGCACCACGCCCCCTCAGGGCGCCGCCGGCGGTAACGGAGGACCGATGGACAGCCCGCTCGCCGCACTCGCCCCCGTGGTCTCGCCCGCGGCCGGGCTGTCGGAGCGGGACCAGCAGATCATCGGCTTCGAGCGGCAGTGGTGGAAGTACGCGGGCGCCAAGGAGCAGGCGATCCGCGAGCTGTTCGGGATGTCGGCGACGCGGTACTACCAGGTGCTCAACGCCCTCATCGACTCGCCGGCCGCCCTGGCGTACGACCCCATGCTCATCAAGCGTCTGCGGCGGATGCGCACGTCCCGTCAGCGAGCCCGTACCGCGCGGCGGCTCGGGATCGACGCCTGACCCCGTTTCCCGCACGCTAGCCTGTCGGGCGTGAAGCCGGGCTCCTATCCGTATCCCCCCGACGAGTTCGACGCCGCTGCACGAGCGGGTGGTCCTCGGGGTGTCCACCGGGCTCCGCGGTCGCGCTGGAGCCGGTGGTGGCCGTTCCTCGTCGTGCTCGTCGTCTTCCCCGCGCTCGCGTACGCCGCGGTGACCGTGCTGTCCGACTGGGACGGCCTGTCGAGCAGTGACAGCGGCACCGAGGCTCAGCCGCCCGCCGACGACGAGCCCGCGGACGACCCCACGCAGGCGGAGGAGACCCCCGCCGCGACGCCCACCGAGACGGCCACTCCTGAGCCGCCCCCGCCGCCGCCGCTCGACCAGGCGCGGCCGGTGGACGTCTTCAACGCGACGAACCGCTCGGGGCTGGCCGGCAACGCGTCCGACCGGCTCGAGGCCGCAGGGTTCACCGACGTCTCGGCGCTGAACTGGGACGGTGACGACCCGGCCGCCTCGGTCGTCTACTACGCCACGGCCAACGACATCACGACGGCGCAGCTCGTCGCCCAGACCCTCGGGATCGCCCAGGTCGTGGAGTCCGCGACGGACGCGCCGGAGGGCATCGTCGTCGTCCTCGCCACGGACTACCAGGCCACCTGAGGCCCCTCGCCGCCGGCTGCAGCCGTCGTCCTCCCCGGGAGGGCGGCGGCTGCTTGCACTCTCGGGGTCCGAGTGCCAATAATCGCCTTAGCACTCTCGATGCGAGAGTGACAACGCACGACCGGCCGACGGTGAGGTCCGGAGCGCGGCGGGACCTGACCGCCGCCGCCCTGGTCCGTCCGTCGCGGGCACCTCGGCCGACTCATCCGCCACAACCGGAGGATCCATCCGAATGGCCAAGATCATCGCCTTCGACGAGGAGGCCCGTCGCGGTATGGAGCGGGGCATGAACGCCCTCGCCGATGCCGTCAAGGTCACGCTCGGCCCCAAGGGCCGCAACGTCGTCCTGGAGAAGAAGTGGGGCGCCCCCACCATCACGAACGACGGCGTCTCGATCGCCAAGGAGATCGAGCTCGAGGACCCGCTCGAGAAGATCGGCGCCGAGCTCGTCAAGGAGGTCGCCAAGAAGACCGACGACGTCGCGGGTGACGGCACCACCACCGCCACCGTTCTCGCCCAGGCACTCGTGCGCGAGGGCCTGCGCAACGTCGCGGCCGGCGCGAACCCGATCGCCCTCAAGCGCGGCATCGAGAAGGCCGTCGAGGCCGTCACCGCCGCCCTGCTGGCGAACGCGAAGGACGTCGAGACCAAGGAGGAGATCGCCGCCACGGCCGCCATCTCCGCCGCGGACGTCGCGATCGGCGAGCTCATCGCCGAGGCCATGGACAAGGTCGGCAACGAGGGTGTCATCACCGTCGAGGAGTCCAGCGCGCTGGGCCTCGAGCTCGAGCTGACCGAGGGCATGCGCTTCGACAAGGGCTTCCTGTCGGCGTACTTCGTCACCGACCCGGAGCGCCAGGAGGCCGTCCTCGAGGACGCCTACGTGCTGCTCGTCGAGTCCAAGATCTCCAACGTCAAGGACATGCTGCCGCTGCTGGAGAAGGTCATCCAGGCCGGCAAGCCGCTGCTCGTCATCGCCGAGGACGTCGAGGGCGAGGCCCTGGCCACGCTCGTCGTCAACAAGATCCGCGGCACCTTCAAGTCGGTCGCCGTCAAGGCCCCCGGCTTCGGCGACCGCCGCAAGGCGATGCTGCAGGACATGGCCATCCTCACCGGCGGCCAGGTCATCTCCGAGACCGTCGGCCTCAAGCTGGAGAACGCCGGCCTCGAGCTGCTCGGCCAGGCCCGCAAGGTCGTCGTCACCAAGGACGAGACGACCATCGTCGAGGGCCAGGGCGACACCGACCAGATCGCCGGTCGCGTCGCGCAGATCCGCGCCGAGATCGACAACACCGACTCGGACTACGACCGCGAGAAGCTCCAGGAGCGCCTCGCCAAGCTCGCCGGCGGCGTCGCCGTCATCAAGGCGGGTGCGGCCACCGAGGTCGAGCTCAAGGAGCGCAAGCACCGCATCGAGGACGCGGTGCGCAACGCCAAGGCCGCCGTGGAGGAGGGCATCGTCGCCGGTGGTGGCGTCGCGCTCATCCAGGCCGGCAAGGACGCGTTCGCGAAGCTCGAGCTGGAGGGCGACGAGGCCACCGGTGCCCGCATCGTCGAGGCGGCCATCGAGGCTCCGCTCAAGCAGATCGCGGTCAACGCCGGCCTCGAGGGCGGCGTCGTGGTCGAGAAGGTGCGCAACCTCCCGCTCGGTCAGGGCCTCAACGCCGCGACCGGCGAGTACCAGGACCTGCTCGCGGCCGGCGTCGCCGACCCGGTGAAGGTCACGCGCTCCGCGCTGCAGAACGCCGCGTCGATCGCGGCGCTGTTCCTCACCACGGAGGCCGTGGTGGCGGACAAGCCGGAGAAGAACGCGGGCGCCGCGGGCGCCGGCGACGGCGGCATGGGCGGCATGGACTTCTGAGTCCAGCCAGTCAGTCCCAGACGGCGGGTGTCCCCTTCGGGGGGCGCCCGCCGTCGGCGTCTGCGGCCGTGCTCGGCGACGGCCGGCCGCTCTGCGGTCGGCGGGAGTGCTCTGCGGTCGGCAGGGCGCTCTCAGCGGGCCGACGGCGGGAGGGTGAGGATCTCGGCGCCGTCCGGCGTGATCGCGATCGTGTGCTCGGTGTGGGCCGTGCGGCAGCCCGTCGCGCTGCGCAGAGTCCAGCCGTCGCCGTCCACGACGAGGTCGGCGGTGTCCGCCATCACCCACGGCTCGAGCGCCAGCAGCAGGCCGGGCCGGAGCTTGTAGCCGCGGCCGGGGCGGTCGTCGTTGGACACGTGCGGGTCCTGGTGCATGGTGGAGCCGATCCCGTGACCGCCGAACTGGGTGTTGATCCGGTAGCCGGCGGCCCGCAGGACGGTGCCGATCGCGTGCGACAGGTCGCCGACCCGGGCACCGGGACGCGCGGCGGCGATGCCCGCCGCGAGCGCCCGCTCCGTGGCCTCGATGAGCTCGAGGCTGCCCGCGGGCCGGGCGTCGCCCACGACGAAGCTGATCGCCGCGTCGGCGGCGATGCCGTCCTTCGTGACCGCGAGGTCGAGGGTCAGCAGGTCGCCGTCGCGCAGGGCGTAGTCGTACGGGCGGCCGTGCAGGACCGCGTCGTTGACCGACGTACAGATGTAGTGGGCGAACGGGCCGCGCCCGAACGACGGCGCGTAGTCGACGTAGCACGACTGGGCGCCCGACCCGACGATCATCGCCTGCGTCCAGGCGTCGATCTCGAGCAGGTTCGTGCCGACGGTGGCCCGTGCCCTGATCGTCTGGAGGATCTCGGCCACGAGGGCGCCCGTCACGCGGGCCCGCGCCAGCTCGGCCTGGTTGAGGATCTCGATCATGCGGCGCCGTCCGTCATGGCGACGAGTATCCCGCGTGCCGGTCCCGTGCCCGGACACGCAGCCCCGAGGCCCGCAGCCGGCGGACCAGCTCCCGGGAGTCCACGAGCTGTGCCCCGAGCCGCAGCAGCTCCGGGTAGGCCTCGGCGGGGACGTCGTAGTGGTCCCGGTCGAACCCGCGCCGTGGGATCCCCGCCGCGGCCGCGAGCGCGTGCAGCTCCTCGAGCGAGGTGTCGCTGACGAGGTGCCCCCAGACGCGCCCGTGCCGCGGCCACAGCGGCGGGTCCACCAGGATCGTCATGACGAGGCCGGTCGTGCGCGCATCCGGCGATTGAACCACCCGCCGGAGCGCGCGCCACCTCAGCGCAGGAAGAGCCGGGTCGCCGCGGCCTCGGCGTCCGCGTAGTGCTGGGCCGCCGCGCTGAGCGCCGCCGTGATCTGGTCCAGGCTCGCCTCGACGCGTTGCTGCGTCACGCCCCACTCGCTGACCACGCCGCCGAACGCCGACGCCGCCCCGCCGCGCCAGCCTGCCTGGAGCTCCGTCAGGTGCCGCATCAGGGCCGCCACCTCCGCCCGGATGACGCCCACCGACGCCCCGGCGGCCGCACTCGCCTGCGCCACCTGCGCGCTGTCCACCTCGTACCGCATGTCTCCGCTCCTTCCCGTCGATGCCGGGAACGGTAGGGCGGGTGCGGCCGGGAACCAGGGGGTGGCCCGGCGGGCCTGTGGACGGTCGGGCGGGCGGGGGCGTCGGGGTGTCAGCCCCGGAGGTCGGCCTCGGTGGCTCGTCCTCGGAGGCTCGTCCTCGGAGGGACGGCCTCGGTAGGTCGGCCTGGGCGGGTCAGTGCCGGCGGTTCAGGACAGGGACGGCGTGGACCCGGGCGACGCCGGGGACGAGCCGTCGGCCGGCTGCTCGTCGGCCTCCGCAGCCGAGGTCGTCTCGCGGCCCGCGGCGAGCTCGTGCTCCGCCTCGAGCGTGAGCAGCTCCTTCTCCAGCCGCTGGAGCTCGGCGTCGACGTTCTGCCGCGCCGGTTCCTCCCAGCCGTGGCCGAGCGGGCTCGCGAACAGGCGTGCCCGCTCCTGCAGCCGGCGCAGGATGGCGATGCGCGCGCGGACGAAGTCCTCGACGGGGATGTGCGCGTACTCGGCGCGCAGCGCGGTCAGGTAGGCCTTGTAGCGCTGCGGCTCGGCGGCGAGCATCGCGAGGTCCGCGTCGCACAGGACGGCGCAGTCGTCGTCGCCGGGCATCGGGGTGTGCCGGGCGAGGGCCGTCACGAGCTCGGCGACGCGGTCGACGGCCCGCTGCGGCAGGCCGAGCTCGCCGAGCTCGAGCCGTGCGAGGGCTGCGCTCGCGCGCTCGTCCTCGCCGCCGCGGTGGGCGAACGACGCGCGCTCCGCGGCGTCGAACACCGCGCCGTGGTACCAGGCCGCGAGGCGGACGAGCTCGGGCTCGTGCGCCTCCTCCGCGAGCTCGTCGACGTGGGCGAGCACGTCGGCCAGGTGGCGGGTGTTGTGGAAGTGCCGACCGGGCTCGGACCACCGCGCGAGCAGCCGCTCACCGACGTACTCGATCTCGGACGGCGACGCCGTGGCGCCGGCACCGAGACAGGTGCGCACCCATGCGGGCAGGAGCCATTGCGCTGCGTCGTGGACGCCCATTCGCTGCGTTCCTCTCGGGGGACAACGAGGCGCCATCGTAGTCCGGGTTGCGGGGTCCGGCGTGCGCTCCCGCGCCGCGTGGGCACACCGGACATCACGGGCGCAACGGACATCGGGGGCCGTGAGTGGCTGGGACGACCGGACGGCCGCCGCCCGCCGGGCGACGGCCGTCCGTGGTCCGGCATCAGGCGGTCGGTCCGCCGGCCTTGAGCGCGGCGAGGCGGGCCTCCACCTCGGCGGCACCGGCGTCGGCCTCGAGCTCCTCGAACTGCGCGTCGAGCGACGACGCCGCGATCTCGGCCTTGCCCGCGACCCGCGCCTCCTCGCGGCGCACCTTCTCCTCGAAGCGCGCGACCTCCGTCGTCGGGTCGAGCACGTTGATCGAGGAGAGGGCGTCCTGGACCTGGGCCTGGGCCTGGGCGGACCTCGCGCGGGCGACCAGCTGGTCGCGCCGCGTCCGCAGGTCGCCGAGCTTCTCCTTCATCTGGGCCAGGCCGGACTTGAGCTTCTCCGCCACCTCGTTCTGGGAGGCGATCATGGGCTCCGCGGCGCGGGCCTCGTTCTCGAACGCGATCTGCTTGGAGAGGGCGACCTTGGCGAGCCCGTCGAACCGGTCGGCCTCGGCCGCGTTGCCGGCGGCGCGCAGCTGGTCCGCCTTGCCGGACGCGGCGACGGCCTTGGCGCCCCAGTCGGCGGCTGCGGCGACGTCGGCGGCGTGGTCCTGCTCGGCCAGCCGGACGTTGCCGATGGTGACCGCGACGGCCTCCTCGGCCTCGGCGATCGAGTTCGTGTAGTCGCGGATGAGCTGGTCGAGCATCTTCTCCGGGTCCTCGGCGCGGTCCAGGAGTGCGTTGATGTTGGCCCGCGTCAGCTGCGCGATGCGGCCCAGGATCGTCTGCTTCTCAGCCATGCGTCACTGCCTTCCGATGTGTGCTGGTCGATGCGTGTGCTGGTCGATGCGTGTCAGAAACGGCCACCCCCTCCGCGGCGGCCGCGGCCACCCGAGGACCGGCTCCGGCTGGACGAGGAGCGGCTGCTGCTCGACCGCCGCGAGCTGCTCGAGCGCGACCGGCTCCGCGACGAGCCGCCGCCCGACCAGCCGCCCCCGGACCAGCCGCCGCCCGAGCC
>AXCX01000009.1 GCA_000767215.1 Actinotalea fermentans ATCC 43279 = JCM 9966 = DSM 3133 | reverse complement strand
CAGCACGCCGGCCCCCGCCATGGCGCCACCGTGCAGCCGGACGGCCAGGCGCAGCGTGTCGGTGGGCGGCGGGTCGCCGAGCCCGGTGCGGGCCGCGAGCCGGCGCCACGCGTCGCGCATCCGCTCGACGTGCGGCCCCGGGTGGCGGACGGCATCGACACCCTCGGTGACGAACCATCCGGCGAGCAGGGGACGGGCGATCCGACGGGTCAGCATGATCTCCTCCTCGGTCCTGCGAGCACGCTATCCCCTGGTCGCGGTGCCGGCACGGGAAGGGTGCGGGAATGGTGGGCGTCGGTGCGCGCGTTGGCACTGGCATGAGCATGGTCCTGGTGCGCCCCGCGGCCGTCGTGACGCCCGGGCGGCCCGCCGGAGACGGCCGGGACGGGTGGGCCTGGGCGCCCGGGTACCGCGGGAGCGGCCCGACGGCGGTCGCGCCGTTAGGCTCGTGGCCGATGAACACCGACGCGCCCGACGAGGGCACCTACGCCGACGACGCGGGGACCGACCGTGCCCCCGAGGAGGCCCCGGCCGCGCGGGCCGAGCGGTTCGAGCGCGAGGCGCTCGCCTACGTCGACCAGCTGTACTCGGCGGCCCTGCGGATGACCCGCAACCCGGCGGACGCCGAGGACCTCGTGCAGGAGACGATCGCGAAGGCCTTCGCGGCCTTCCACCAGTACCGGCCGGGGACCAACCTCAAGGCGTGGCTCTACCGGATCCTGACGAACACCTTCATCAACTCCTACCGCAAGAAGCAGCGGGAGCCGCTCCAGGCGGCGTCGGAGGACGTGGAGGACTGGCAGCTCGCGCGCGCCGCGTCGCACACCTCGACGGGGCTCCGCTCCGCGGAGGCCGAGGCCCTCGACAACCTGCCGGACTCCGACGTCAAGGAGGCCCTGCAGGCGATCGGTGAGGACTTCCGGATCGCCGTGTACCTGGCCGACGTCGAGGGCTTCGCCTACAAGGAGATCGCCGAGATCATGGGCACCCCGATCGGGACGGTGATGTCCCGCCTGCACCGTGGCCGCAGCCAGCTGCGGGAGCTGCTGACGGACTACGCGCGTGAGCGGGGCCTCGTCCCTGCCCGCACCGAGGGGAGCGAGTCGTGACGTCGACAGGCGCCGGGCCGGACGCCGGCCACACCCACGACGACGGTTCCGAGCACGAGGTCGACTGCGGCGAGGCGCTCGCGCGGCTGTTCGAGTTCATCGACGCCGAGATCGACGAGCTCGAGGGGGACCGCATCCGCCGGCACCTGGCGGACTGCGAGCCGTGCCTGTCGGAGTACGACGTGGCGGACCACCTCAAGAAGCTCGTCCGGCGCTCGTGCACCGAGGTGGCGCCCACCGAGCTGCACGTGCGGATCCGTCAGCAGCTCACCGTGCTGCGCGCCCAGGTGCAGACCGCGGACTGACGCCCCGAGGTGGGCGTCGGCGCTCAAGTCGGGCGCGTCGTCGCCCGATCAACAACGGGTGACCGAGCAGACCTCGCCGCAGCCGCAGTCCGTCATCCCGCTCCTGCACGCCCTCGCCAGCAGCAAGGGTTCCGACCTGCACTGCAAGGTCGGTTCCGCGCCGCGCCTGCGGGTGGACGGCCGCCTGCGCCGGCTGCAGGTCCCTGACCTGCACCCGGCCGACACCGAGCACATGGTGTCCCAGGTGCTGCCCGAGGAGCTGCGGGAGAGCTTCGCCCGCACCAACGAGGCGGACTTCGCCTACTCCCTGTCCGGCGTCGGCCGCTTCCGCGTCAACGTGTTCCGCGCGCGCGGCACCCTCGGTCTCGTGTTCCGGCGGGTCGCGATGGGCGCGCAGACCCTGGAGGACCTCCACCTGCCGGAGGTGCTCGGCGAGCTCGCCCTCGAGCCGCGGGGCCTGGTGCTGGTCACGGGCCCGACGGGGTCGGGCAAGACGACGACGCTCGCGTCGATGGTGGACCTCATCAACACGTTCAAAGAGGTCAACATCGTCACGATCGAGGACCCGATCGAGATCCTGCACAAGGACAAGAAGGCGATCGTCTCCCAGCGCGAGGTCGGCTACGACACCGCCGACTTCACGGTCGCCCTCCGTGCCGCGATGCGGCAGGACCCCGACGTGATCCTCGTGGGCGAGATGCGCGACGTCGAGACGGTGCGCGCCGCCCTGTCCGCCGCGGAGACCGGGCACCTGGTGCTCTCGACGCTGCACACGATCGACGCCTCGGAGACGATCAACCGGATCGTCGACTTCTTCCCCCCGCACGAGCAGAAGCAGGTGCGTGGCGCCCTCGCCCAGGCCCTGCGCGGCATCGTGTCGCAGCGCCTCGTCCGCCGCGCCGACGGCACCGGCCGGGTGGCGGTGGTCGAGGTCCTGGTGAACACCGGCCGGACGGCCGACGCGATCGTCGAGCCCTTCGACAACCCGCCGCTCGAGGACCTCATCGCCGACGGCGAGTTCTACAAGATGCAGACCTTCGACAAGCACCTGTTCACGCTCGTCAGCGAGGGCGTCGTCTCCTACGAGGACGCCTGTACGGTCGCGAGCCGTGCGCAGGACCTCACCGTCGAGCTGCGGGCGGCGGGCATCGTCCGCTAGTTGCGCCCTGGCAAGACGAGATATAACGTGTTCTCCCGTAACGCGATATATCTCGTCAAGGAGGCGTGCTCGTGAGCGGGACCAGCGGGGAGTCGTGGGTCGTCACCGGCCCGCAGATCATCGAGGTCGAGGACGTGCGCGCCCTGCGCGTCGCGCTCGTGGCCGGCCGGGTCGACGTCGTCGGGCGCGACGAGCCGGGCGCCCGGATCGAGGTCCACGGGGTGACCGGACGCCCCCTCGAGGTCGGGCTCGTCGACGGCGAGCTGCGGGTCGGCTACGCGTTCACGCTCGGCGGCTGGGAGGGGTGGCTCGACAAGTTCCTGTCCTGGCGTCCCGCGGACCGTGCTGACGTGCACGTGGCCGTGCCGCGCGACGTCGCGGTCCGGCTGAGCACGGTGAGCGCGGAGGGCTTCCTCGGCGACGTCGCGCAGGGCGCCCAGGTGTCGACCGTGTCGGGCTCGCTCGTCACCGACCGCACGCAGGGCCTGCTCACCGTCAAGGCCGTGTCGGGCGACGTCGTCGTCCGTGGGCACACCGGCGACCTGCGGGCGAACGCCGTGTCCGGCTCCGTGACGGCCTCCGGCGCCTTCACCCAGGCCTCGCTCACGACGGTCTCCGGGGCCGTCACCCTCGACGCGGCGCGCGCCGCCGGGGTGAGCCTCCAGACGGTCTCGGGCGACGCCACCGTCCGCCTGCCGGAAGGCGTGGGTGTCACGGTGGCGGCGCGGAGCGTCTCCGGGCGTGTCGTGGTCGACGGCGAGGCCCGCACGGGCGAGGGCCCCCTCACCGGCAACGTCGAGGTGACCGTCGGCGACGGCGTCTGCCGGATCCAGGCCAACACGGTCTCCGGTCACCTCACCGTGCTGCGGTCCGCACCCGTGCGCCACGAGGGCGAGTACTGATGCCGGTCTTCGCGCACGGGCAGCTGCGCCTGTACCTCCTGGCCCTGCTGGACTCGGGGCCCAAGCACGGTTACGAGCTCATCACCGCGCTCTCCGACCGGTTCGGGGGCACCTACCGGCCGAGCCCGGGGACGATCTACCCCCGGCTCGCCCGGCTCGAGGAGGAGGGGCTCGTCACGCGGTCGGACGAGGGCCGCAAGGGGACCTACGCCCTCACGGCCGCGGGCCGCGCCGAGCTCGCCGCCCGCCAGGGCGACCTCGCGGCGATCGAGGAGGACCTGGCGGAGACGGTCCGCACCCTCGCCGACCAGGTCCGCGACGAGGTTCGCGGGGCGATGGCGGGACTGCGCGCCGACCTCGCGGCAGCGGCCCAGGAGGCGCGCGCCTCCGCACGGTCCGCGACCGGGCCGGATGCGCGGGCGACGTCGCGGGCGCACCGCGCCGAGATCGAGGCGATGCTGCACGAGTTCCGCGACGAGATGCGCGCCGAGATCCGTCGCGCCGACGCGCGCGGGACGATCGGGCGGCTCACGGTGGACACCGTCCGCACCGTCCTGGACTCGGCGCGGACGGCGATCCGGGGGACACTGGGCTCCGGGTAGGGCATGCTTTCTGGCAGTTCACCCGCGGTTCGGCTCAGATGTCGGCGTCGCGGGCCGATGGACCTTGAGCGGCATCACACCCCTGGATGCTGCCCGGAGGGTGAGATGGCCGTGATGGCCCGTCCCGTGGACGCGGCGGAGACGTCAGTCGGCCGCACCCGTCCTGTACCGGTGCAGAGCTGACACGGCGATGCCGAGTCCCGCCGAGGTCTTCTCCACGCAGCTGCTCGTGCAGTTCCTCACGGCCGTCTCGTCGTGCGCCGACGAGGATGCGGCCGCCGTCGTCGCTGCGGAACGGGCCGCGGCCGCGTTCGAGGCGGAGGTCGGCGCCGTCGTCCTCGACGGTGTGGTCGCCGCGGTCGGGCTGCCCGAGGGCGTCGCCGGGCGGCACGAGGTGCTCGGCGTGGCCCACCGGGGCCAGCGGGAGGTCGAGGTGCCCGGCATCGGCCTGTGCGCCGCGCTGGCCGCACCGCTGCGGGAGCCGGCGGACGGGCACCTCGTGGTCGCCCGCGCGTCGACGGTCCCCTTCTCCACCGCCGAGGCGCACCTCCTGCGCGGCATGGCGCGGGCCTACCACGTGGCCGTCGGGTCCCTGCGGACGGTCGAGGGCGAGCGGGCCATGCGCGCCCTCTCGGAGCAGCACGCGGCCGAGAACGCCCGGCTGCTGGAGTCCCTGCGTGTGCGCCACCAGCTCCTGGAGCACCTCGTCGGCGTGCAGCGCGCCGTCACCCGCCGTGCCCCGCTCGACGAGGTGCTCGGCACGATCGTCGACTCGGCACGCACGCTCCTGAAGGACGACGTCGCGGCCATCTGCCTGGTCGACAGGGCCGACCCCACGCGCTTCGTGCACGTCATGTCACGCGGGATGCCTGCCGCGGCGGAGGTCGAGGTGCGCCGGTCGCGGCCGTCCTCCACCGACCCGACCTGGGCGGCGATCAGGGCCGACCGGGTGGTCCTCGCGCGTGGTCCGGTGCTGCGCGGTCCGGAGCCCGACGAGTGGCCCGGCGGACGCCCGCCCCGCGTGGCGCTCGCCGCACCGGTGCACGAGGGTGCGCGGCCCGCGGGCGTGCTCGTCGTCGCGTCGGCCGACCCGGCCCGCGACTACGGCGTGGAGGAGCAGGCGGTCCTCGAGGCGTTCGCCGAGCAGGTCAGCCTCGCGCTGACCGACGCGCTCACCCTCGCGGAGATGGACCGTGCCAACCACGACACGGTCACCGGCCTCGCGACGCGCCGGCTGTTCATGCAGCGCCTGGACGAGTCGCTGACCGCGTCGGCCGGTCCGCTGGTCGGGGTGTGCTTCATCGACCTCGACCGCTTCAAGATGGTCAACGACACGCTCGGCCACGCAGCGGGCGACCAGCTCCTGTTCGAGGTGGGCGCCCGGATCCGGGCCTGCCTGCGCCCCGGGGACTCGGCCGCGCGTTTCGGCGGCGACGAGTTCGCCGTCCTGGTCGAGAGCGTCGAGGACGTCGCGCAGGTGGTCGCCATCGCGGACCGGATCGGGGAGAGCCTGCGCCAGGCGGCGATCATCGACGGCCGCCAGGTCTTCGTCGACGCCAGCATCGGCATCGTGACCACCACGCCCGGTGAGATCGACGCCGAGTCCCTCGTGCGGGACGCCGACGTCGCCATGTACCAGGCGAAGCAGTCGGGCGCCGGCCGGTACGTGGTGTTCGACCTCGAGATGCGCGACAGCTTCGAGCGCCGCGTGGCGCTCGAGGGCGACCTCCGCTCGGCGCTGGCGCACCACGAGCTGCAGCTGCACTACCAGCCGATCGTCGACCTCGCCTCGGGCGACGTCGTCTGCGTCGAGGCGTTGCTGCGGTGGTCGCGCCCGGGGCACGGGTGGGTGCCGCCGCTGCAGTTCATCCCGGTGGCGGAGGAGACCGGACTCATCCTGGCCATCGGCGAGTGGGTGCTGCGGGAGGCCTGCCGCCAGGCGCGGGGGTGGCACACGGGGCTGTCCCGTGGCCTCGCCCCGGCGGTCGCCGTCAACCTCTCCGCACGTCAGCTCCAGGAACCGGGGTTCGCGGACCAGGTCGCAGCCGTGCTCGCCGAGACCGGCCTGCCGGCCGACGCGCTCGTGCTGGAGATCACCGAGTCGATCCTCATGAAGGACCGGGAGACGGCCATCACGCGGCTGCGCGAGCTCAAGGCGCTCGGCGTCGGCCTCGCGGTCGACGACTTCGGCACCGGGTACTCGTCGCTGACGTACCTGCGCTCGTTCCCGGTGGACATCCTCAAGATCGACAAGGCGTTCGTCGACGACGTCGCCCGCGACCAGGAGGCTGCGCAGCTGGCGCGCGCGATCGTCGAGCTCGGCCGCACGCTGCACCTGTCCACGGTCGCCGAGGGGATCGAGTCCGTCGACCAGTGCGACGTCATGCGCAGCTCGGCGTGCGCCCTGGGCCAGGGCTACCTGTTCTCCCGGCCCATGGACGCAGCGGGACTCTGGGAGCTCCTCCAGAGCACCGAGAACGGCCTGGAGCTGGCGCGCTAGCGGGGCGTCGAGCCGTCGGGCGCCCAGGTGCCCTCAGGCGCCCTCGGGTGCCCTCAGGCGCGCCCAGGCGTGCCCAGGCGTGCCCAGGGTCACTGGCCGTCCTCGGGCAGGCCGAGCCAGCGGTGCCAGCCCGAGTGCAGCACGAGCCAGGCCATGAGGCCGTACCCAGCCTGGCCGGGCACCCGGCCGTCGCCACCGGCGAGGTCGGCGAGCCACTGCTCGTGCCGTGCGAGCGGGGTGTAGGTCTCCACGTAGGGCACGCGGCGCCGGGTCGTCACGTCGGCGAAGGCGGCGGAGAGCTCGGCCTGCAGCTCCGGGTCCTCGTGCGCACCGGGTGGCGGCCCGACGACGAAGGTCGACAGGCGCCGGGACTCGGCGGTGTCCAGGACGTTGGCGAGGTTGAGCCGGCTGCGGGCGAGCGAGACCCCCGCAGCCAGGTCGGCCCGGCCGAGGGCGATGACGAGGTGGTTGGCGCCAGGTGCGGGGTCGGCGCCGAGCCGGAGCATGACCTCTGCCTCCCAGCGGGCGGCGAGCCCCGCCGTCGTCTCGCCGGGGACGGCGAGCGGCATCACCACGGGCGCCGGCTCGAGCGCGGTCCGTGCGCAGACGCGACCGACCCAGCCGAGCGCCTTGGGGTCGCCGGTGCCGGCGACCAGCTCGTCGCCCACGATGCAGATCCGTCGCTGCTCAGCCGCCATGGTGCCCTCCCGTCACCCCAGCAGTCTGGCGGACGGCGCCGGGGCCCGGCGGGAGCGACGCGCGCCACCGGGCCCCGGGCCACGCCTGCGTGCCGTCAGCGCGCGAAAGCCTCCGCGACCAGCGCGTCCTGCTCGGCCAGGTGGGTCTTGCTGGACCCGGTCGCCGGCGACGCCGCGGCCGACCGGGACGCCCGCCGCAGCGGTCGGCCCAGCTGGTCGCCGACGGACGTCGAGACGTACGTCCACGCGCCCTGGTTGGCCGGCTCCTCCTGCACCCACACGAGCTCGGCGTCCGGGTAGGCGTCCACGGTCGCGCGGAGCGCCTCGACGTCGATCGGGGCGAGCTGCTCGAGCCGGACGATCGCCGTCGCGGCGTCGCTCGTCTTCACGCGGTGCGCGAGGAGGTCGTAGTAGACCTTCCCCGAGCACAGCAGCACGCGGTCCACCCGCGCGTCGGACGGCAGGTGCTCGTCGGGGATCACCGGCCGGAACTGGCCCTCCGTGAAGTCGGCCACCGACGACGTCGCCGCCTTGTGCCGCAGGAGCGACTTGGGCGTCGCGACGACCAGGGGACGCCGCGGCCGGTCGTAGGCCTGCCGGCGCAGGAGGTGGAAGTACGACGCCGGCGTGCTGGGCATCGCGACCGCCATGTTGTTCTCGGCGCACAGCTGCAGGTAGCGCTCGATGCGGGCCGACGAGTGGTCCGGGCCCTGGCCCTCGAAGCCGTGGGGGAGCAGCAGCACGACCGACGAGCGCTGGCCCCACTTCTGCTCGGCGGAGGACACGAACTCGTCCACGATCGTCTGGGCGCCGTTGGCGAAGTCGCCGAACTGGGCCTCCCACAGGACCAGCGCGTCGGGCCGCTCGACCGAGTAGCCGTACTCGAAGCCCATCGCGGCGAACTCCGACAGCGAGGAGTCGTAGACCCAGAACTTCGCCTGGTCGCTCGACAGGTACAGCAGCGGCGTCCACTCCGCGCCCGTGCTCCGGTCGTGCAGGACGGCGTGCCGCTGCACGAAGGTGCCGCGCCGCGAGTCCTGCCCGGCGAGGCGCACCGGCGTGCCCTCCAGGAGCAGCGAGCCGAACGCCAGGATCTCGCCGTAGCCCCAGTCGACGCCGCCGTCGGCCGACATCTGCTCGCGCTTGGCGAGGAGCTGCTCGAGCTTGGGGTGGACGGAGAACCCCTCCGGCGGGCGCACGTGCGCCCGGCCGATGCGCTGGAGGACCTCGGGGGCGACGGCGGTCCGCCAGCCGACCATCGTGCCGGCGTCCTCCTGCTGCGACTCCGGCTTCTCCAGGCCGGACAGCGACTCGCCGTCGACCTTCGGCCGGGCCGCGTTCTCCTTGGTCTCGGCGAAGACGCGCTCGAGCTGGGCCTGGTAGTCCTGCAGGGCCTGGGACGCCTCCTCGACGGAGATGTCGCCGCGGCTGACCAGCGCCTCGGTGTACAGCTTGCGCACGCTGCGCTTGGCCTCGATGAGGTTGTACATGAGCGGCTGGGTCATCGAGGGGTCGTCGCCCTCGTTGTGGCCGCGGCGGCGGTAGCAGACCATGTCGATGATGACGTCCCGGTCGAACTGCTCGCGGAACTCGAACGCCATCTCCGCCACGCGCACGCACGCCTCCGGGTCATCCCCGTTGACGTGGAAGATGGGGACCTGGAGGCCCTTGGCGACGTCGGTGCAGTAGTAGGTCGAGCGCGACGACGAGGGACCCGTCGTGAAGCCCACCTGGTTGTTGACGATGACGTGCACCGTGCCGCCGGTCCGGTAGCCGCGCAGCTGGGACAGGTTGAGCGTCTCGACGACGACGCCCTGGCCGGCGAACGCGGCGTCGCCGTGGATGAGCACGGGCAGCACGGAGAAGCCGTCGCCGCCCAGGTCGATCCGGTCCTGCTTGGCGCGCACGATGCCCTCGAGCACCGGGTCGACGGCCTCCAGGTGCGACGGGTTGGCGGCGAGGTAGACGCGGGTCTGTGCGCCCGAGTCGGCGGTGAAGACGCCCTCGGTGCCGAGGTGGTACTTCACGTCGCCCGAGCCCTGGACGCTGCGGGGGTCCTGGTTGCCCTCGAACTCGGCGAACACCTGCCCGTAGCTCTTGCCCGCGAGGTTCGTGAGCACGTTGAGGCGCCCGCGGTGGGACATCCCGATGCAGACCTCGTCGAGCCCGCTCTCGGCGGCCTCGGTGAGGATCGCGTCGAGCAGCGGGATGAGGGACTCGCCGCCCTCGAGGGAGAACCGCTTCTGGCCGACGAACTTGGTCTGCAGGAAGGTCTCGAAGGCCTCCGCAGCGTTGAGCCGGCGCAGGATGCGCAGCTGGTCCTCGCGCGGGGTCGGCGCCCAGCCGGCCTCGAGCCGCTCCTGCAGCCAGCGCCGCTGACGCGGGTCCTGCAGGTGCATGTACTCCACGCCGACGGTGCGGCAGTACGAGTCCCGGAGCAGGCCGAGGATCTCGCGGAGCGTCGCGCGGGGCTGGCCGGTGAAGCCCGCCGTCGGGAAGTACCGGTCGAGGTCCCACAGCGTGAGGCCGTGGTTCTGGATGTCCAGGTCCGGGTGCTTGCGCTGGCGGTAGGCGAGCGGGTCCGTCTCGGCCATGAGGTGCCCGCGCGAGCGGTAGGCGTGGATGAGCTCGGCGATGCGCGCCGGCTTGGCCAGCTCGGTGTCGGCGTCCACGGTGTTGTCGCGGACCCACCGCACGGGCTCGTAGGGCACGCGCAGCGAGGTGAAGACGCGGTCGTAGAAGCCGCCCTCGCCCAGCAGCTTGGCGCCGACGATGCGCAGGAACTCCCCGGACTGCGCTCCCTGGATGATGCGGTGGTCGTAGGTGGAGGTGAGGGTCAGCACCTTCGACACGCCCATCCGGGCGAGCTGTTCCTCGGAGGCACCCTGGAACTCGGCGGGGTAGTCCATGGCGCCGACGCCGACGATCGTGCCCTGGCCCGGCATCAGGCGTGGCACGGAGTGGACCGTGCCGATGGTGCCCGGGTTCGTCAGGCTGATGGTGGTCTCGGCGAAGTCCTCGACCGTCAGCTTGCCGGCGCGCGCGCGGCGGACGACGTCCTCGTAGGCCGCCACGAACTGGCCGAAGTCCATCGCGTCGGCGCTGCGGATGTTCGGCACGAGCAGCTGGCGGGTGCCGTCCGGCTTGGCCAGGTCGATGGCGAGACCGAGGTTCACCTGCCCGTGGTGCACGACGGCGGGCTTGCCGTCCTCCTCGGCGAAGCTCGCGTTCATCACGGGCATGTCGGCGAGGGCCTCGACGACCGCGTACCCGATGAGGTGCGTGAAGGACACCTTGCCGCCGCGGCCGCGGCGCAGGTGGTTGTTGATGACGATGCGGTTGTCGACCATGAGCTTGGCCGGGACTGCCCGGACCGAGGTGGCCGTGGGGATCTCGAGGCTGGCCGTCATGTTGGTGACGACGCGCGCGGCAGGCCCGCGCAGGCGCTCCACGACCGGCTCCGGGGAGGTCTCGGGCCACTGCACCCGGGCCTGCGGCTTCTCGGCGTACGGGGCGGTCGCAGGCTGGGCCGCCGCGATCGGTGCCGTGGTCTCGGGCTCGCGCGGCGTGCGCGGCGTCGCCTGGGCCGGCGAGCGCATGGCCCGCGCGTCGGGAGCCGGGCGCTCGTCGGGCGTCGTCGGGGGAGCGGTGGGCCCGGGGGTGCCGGCCTCGTCCGCGGCGGGTGCCGGGGGAGCTGCGGGCGCCGGGCCGCTGTCACCGGTCGGGGGGGTGGTCGAGCCGTTCACCGACGGGGCGTGCACCTCGTTGCGTGGCCGGTAGTCGGCGAAGAACTCCCACCACGCCGGGTCCACGGACTCCTTGTCAGCGAGGTACTGCTCGTAGAGCTCGTCCACGAGCCACTCGTTGGCGCCGAACGTCGACCGGAGGGTGCCTCGGTCTGCCTGCTGGGACACGCGGGGATCGCCTCTTCCACCGTGACGAGGGCCGCGCCGATGCGGCCGATTCCGGGTCCCACCCTAGGCCAACCCGGGCCTTAGGTCCCGGTCCGGGGCGGGTGATCGGGCGCATTCGTCCCATGGCCGACCGGGTTGGTCACTGGCCGGTCAGAACCCGGCCAGGACGGCGCAAAGCCCTGCCCGCGACCGGGTCAAGCCGCCCCGTGTGGAGCGTTCTGCGCGCGAGTGGAGCGTTCGAGCCGCGGCTGGAGCGTTCGGGACCGACACGCCGGGCGTGTCGGTCCCGAACGCTCCACACGGTGGGGAGGTGGGGGCGCGGGATCAGGTGATGTCGCGGCTGAAGGTCGTCATGCGGCCGATGGCGGAGAGCACCAGGCCGTAGGCGACGAGCACGACCAGGCCCTGCCACCGGGGCAGGAGCTCGTTCATCCCGGCCGCGGAGTAGAAGCTCGACCCGGCGATGGCCTCGCCCGCCGCACCGGGCAGCCAGCGGGCGACGCCGGCCAGCGGCTCGATCATCGCGAAGGCGATGCGCAGGACCGGCTCCACGATCTGCGTGAACGCCAGGATCACGACGATGCCGACGACCTGGTTCTTCAGCGCGGTGCCGAAGCCGACGCCGACGAGCGTCCACACCGCGAGCGCGACAGCCGACCAGACGCCGGCCTGGACGACCTCGGAGTCCGTCAGGAAGGTGCTCTCGCCGCTGGCGGCGAGGACGGCGGCACCCGGCAGGAAGGTGGCCAGCACGCCGGCGAGGCCGAAGAGCAGGCCGACCGGCAGGCTCGCCAGCAGCTTGGCGCCGATGACGACGTCGCGTCGCGGCTCGGCGAGCAGCGTCGGGGTGATCGTCATGTGCCGGAACTCGCCGGCGACCGACATCGCCCCGACGATGACCGGGAAGACGTAGCCGAGGGACGGCGCCAGCGTGTAGACGGCGAGCGCGATGTCGCGCGGCGGGATCGGGGCGGCCGCGCCGTCGGTGCCAGGCATGCCCGCGGTGGCGCTCGCCGGGTCGTTGGTCAGGGCGAACGCCATCACGACGGCGATGAAGGCCATGTACAGGGCCATCGTGAGCAGCAGGACCCACCACAGGCGCGTGGTGACGAACTTGCGGTACTCGGACCGCAGGGCGGGGAGCAGGAGGGTGGTCATGCCGCCACCTCCGCGGCAGCAGGGGCGCCGGTATGCCCGCCCGTCAGGCGGAGGAACACGTCCTCGAGGTTGACCTCGCCCGGTACCAGCTCGTGCACCTCCACGCCCGCGGCGAACGCGGCGGCGCCGGCCTCGTGCGCCTCGACGTCCTGCAGCCAGACGGCGCCGGTGCGCCCCGGCACGGCGGTGGCCCGGCCCGGCCAGCGCTCGGCGACCAGGCGCTCGAGACCGGCGGCGTCGGGGGAGGCCAGGAGCGTCGTCCGACGCGCGAGGCCCTCACGGCGTGCGAGCGCCTCGAGCTCCGGCAGCGAGGAGGCGTGCACCAGGCGGCCCTTGGCGATGATCACGACGTCGTCGACGGTCTGCTGGACCTCGGACAGCACGTGGCTGGACACGAGGACGGTGCGCCCCTCCGCGGCCAGGTAGCGCAGCAGCGAGCGCAGCCACGCGATGCCCTCGGGGTCCAGGCCGTTCGCGGGCTCGTCGAGCAGCAGCACCCGCGGGTCGCCGAGGAGCGTCGTGGCGAGCCCGAGTCGCTGGCGCATGCCGAGCGAGAAGCCGCCGGCCCGCCGTCGGGCGGCGTCGCTGAGGCCGACCAGCTCGAGGACCTCGTCGCAGCGCTTGGTGGAGACGCCGACCTGGGGGGCGAGCACCCGCAGGTGGTCGCGCGCCGTGCGTCCGGGGTGGAAGCTCGACGCCTCGAGCGCCGCCCCGACGACGCGGCCAGGACGCGGGAGGTCGAGGTAGCGCTGGCCGCCGATGGTCGCCGTGCCGGACGTCGGGACGACGAGCCCGAGCAGCATCCGCAGGGTCGTGGTCTTGCCGGCGCCGTTGGGGCCGAGGAAGCCGGTGACACGGCCGGGTCCGACCTCGAAGCTGAGGTCCTCCACGGCGTGCACAGAGCCGAAGGTCTTGGACAGGTGCTGGACGCTCACCACACCGTCGATCGAGGTCGTCATGCCGCTCACCCTAGTTGTTTGAGTATCGCTATAACAAACGCATTAGCCGTCGCGACGGCGTCAGT
>AXCX01000796.1 GCA_000767215.1 Actinotalea fermentans ATCC 43279 = JCM 9966 = DSM 3133 | reverse complement strand
CCCGCCTCGACCGCGTCGCCCCGCTCGCCGAGCTGCCCCTGCTCCCGGCCCTGGTGCCCGACGGCGTCCGGGCGGTCCCCACCGACGACGTCGCCGTGGCCGGGCCCCTCTGGGCGCAGCGCCTGGACTGCGGGCCGCTGCTGCTCGTCCCGACGGCGGCCGTGGCGCGGGTCGCCGATGCGCTCGACCTGGACCGCGCGGACGAGCGTGCGCCGGGCGTGGTCACGTCACCGGGGGAGGCGGCGCCGACGCCGGACGCCGTGCTCGCGGTGTTCCCGGCGGCGCCCGACGCGTGGCTCGAGCACGACGAC
>AXCX01000795.1 GCA_000767215.1 Actinotalea fermentans ATCC 43279 = JCM 9966 = DSM 3133 | reverse complement strand
CCGCTGCGCTGCGTCGCGACGATGCGCCTCGCGCCGCGCAAGCGGGGGCTCGCGCTGCTCGGCGTCGTCGAGGACGCGGTCGCGCAGCTGGCGCCGGGTGCGTTGCGCCTGGACGTCATCGGCGACGGTCCGCAGCGGGTGGCGATGGCCCGCCGGGCGCGCCGGCGTGGGCTGGCCGACGTCGTGACGCTGCGCGGTCGGATGACCCGTGAGCAGGTGCGGGCGGCGTACGCCGACGCGGACGTGTTCGTGGCGCCGGCGGTGCTCGAGGCCTTCGGCATCGCGGCGCTCGAGGCGCGCGCAGCCGGGCTCGTGGTGGTGGCCCGACGCGGGACGGGGATCGCGGAGTTCGTCACGGACGGCGTCGACGGCCTGCTGGTGGACGACGACGCCGGGATGGCCCGCGCCCTGGTGCGGCTCGCGTCGGACCGCGGGCTCCTCGAGCGGCTGCGGGGGCACGCCGTCGTGCACCGCCCGCTCCAGGGCTGGCGCGCGACGCTGGCCGCGGCGCAGGCCGAGTACG
>AXCX01000794.1 GCA_000767215.1 Actinotalea fermentans ATCC 43279 = JCM 9966 = DSM 3133 | reverse complement strand
CGCCCGCGGCCGCCCCGGCGCCGGCCGCGCCCGAGGCCGACGACGACCTGGTGCACACGCGGCTGTCCCCGCGTGCGTCACGCCGCGGCGGCCACCGCCTGGCGTTCGACACCGGCGAGGTCGTGCACGTCACCGGTCGAGGCATCGTCGGGCGGGCGCCCGAGGCCGCGGCGGGCGAGCAGGTGGAGCACCTCGTCGCGATCACCGACCCCGACATGTCCGTGTCCAAGACCCACCTGGCCTTCGGCACCGACGACGGCGGCCTGTGGGTCGAGGACAAGGGCTCGACGAACGGCACGGAGCTGCTCGTCC
>AXCX01000793.1 GCA_000767215.1 Actinotalea fermentans ATCC 43279 = JCM 9966 = DSM 3133 | reverse complement strand
GGAGCCGGTCCCGGCGGGCCGCCGCGTCGTCGTGCCCGACGGCGCCACCGTGCGGTTCGGCGAGCGGTCGTTCGTGGCGCGGGTCTCCTGATGGTCGCCACCGCCGACCTGGTCCTCGCCGCCGGTGCCGCCACCGACGCCGGGCGGGTGCGGCCGCTGAACGAGGACTCCCACGTCGCGACGGCGCCCGTGTTCGTCGTCGCGGACGGCATGGGCGG
>AXCX01000792.1 GCA_000767215.1 Actinotalea fermentans ATCC 43279 = JCM 9966 = DSM 3133 | reverse complement strand
CGCCGTCGTCGGCCACGGGCTCGGGGGTCCAGAGCCACCGCTCCAGCGCGAGCTCGCCCGCGTCGGCGGCGTCGAGCACCTCCGTGAGGAATGGGGAGAGGCGGCAGACCTTGGCGCCGGTCTCGCCCCACCAGGCCGCGCCGAGCAGCAGGTGGGCGCGGGCGCGCGTCATCGCGACGTAGGCGAGCCTGCGCTCCTCACCGCGGTGGTGCTCCACGTAGGCCTCGCGGTAGTCGCTGATGCGGCCTGCCACGCCGGCAAGGTCGGTCACGCCGTCGAGGTCGACGTCGGGCAGGTGCTCGCGGTCGCCGCGCAGCGCCGTGGGCAGGTCGCCACGGCCGGCGACCCAGCCCGTGGTCTGCGGCTTCACCGGGAAGGACCCCTCCACGAGGCCCGGGACCGCGACGA
>AXCX01000791.1 GCA_000767215.1 Actinotalea fermentans ATCC 43279 = JCM 9966 = DSM 3133 | reverse complement strand
CGCAGGCCGGGCCCGCCGACCTGCGCTCCGCACGCCGTCGCGGGGACGTCGACCGCCATCGGCCCGCACGCCGTCCCGGCAGCATCCACCGCCACGCACTCCGCCTGCGGACCGTCCGCGATCACCTGGGTCGTCATGGCCACCTCCTCCTCCCGGGTGTCCGCCGGGGACGGGCGGCGCCCGCCGGCCCCGCCGTTCCACCCTCGCGGCCGAGCACGTCGACCGTCGGCCGGGCCACTGCCCGCGGTGCACGGCGGGTGCGGCCGGGGCCTGTGGACGGGGCGCTCACCGCAGCGTCGCCCCACCGACAGAGATCAGCACCGGCACCAGCCCGACCAGGACGAACGCCGGCAGGTGGCAGACCGCCAACGGCAGCACGAGCCGCACGCCGAGCCGACC
>AXCX01000790.1 GCA_000767215.1 Actinotalea fermentans ATCC 43279 = JCM 9966 = DSM 3133 | reverse complement strand
GGGGGGCGGCCGCGGCTCCCAGGGTACGTCGCACGACGGCGCGGACCTCCGCCAGGTCCGGCACGCGCCCGCCGCCGGGCACGACGACGGCGACCACGCGGCTCCCCCACTCGTCGTCGGGCACGCCGACCACGCAGACCTGCGCGACGCCCGGCAGCTCGGCCAGCACCGCCTCGACGGCCGCCGGGGCGACCTTCACGCCGCCGGTCACGATGACGTCGTCCGCCCGGCCCAGCACGCGCAGGACGCCGTCGTGCAGCTCGCCCAGGTCACCGGTGCGGAACCACCGCGCCCCCTCGGCGGTGACGAACGTGGCCGCGTCGAGGTCGAGTCGCCCCAGGTAGCCGCGGGCGAGCGTCGGCCCGCCCAGGTGCACGACGCCGTCGGCGATCCGGGCCGTGGCGGCGGCCAGGGGCACGCCGTCGTAGACGCACCCGCCCGAGGTCTCGGTCGCGCCGTAGGTCGTCACGACGCGCAGCCCGGCGTCGCGCGCGCGGGCCAGGAGCGCCGGTGCGGTGGCCGCGCCGCCCACGAGGATC
>AXCX01000082.1 GCA_000767215.1 Actinotalea fermentans ATCC 43279 = JCM 9966 = DSM 3133 | reverse complement strand
CCGGCCGGCGCGGCGGTCGCCGCAGGAGCTGCGGCCGCGGCCGGGGCAGCGCCCGCCGAACCGACGCGCGCGAGGACGGCGCCCACCTGCGCGGTCTCGTCCTCGCCGACGAGGATCTCGACGACGGTGCCGGCGACGGGGGAGGGGATCTCGGTGTCGACCTTGTCGGTGGAGACCTCGAGCAGCGGCTCGTCGACCTCGACCGACTCGCCGACCTGCTTCAGCCAGCGGGTGACGGTGCCCTCGGTCACGGACTCGCCCAGGGCGGGCATCGTCACGTCCTGGGCGTCGCCCGACGGCGCGTCCGCGGCCTGCGTCGGGGCGGCCGGCGCGGGGGTCGACTCCTCGACCTCGGCGGGGACCTGGGCCGCCTGCTGCGACGCACCGGCGTCGGCGGTGTCCGCCGGCTCCTGGGCCGGAGCGGGGGCGGCCTCGGCCTGCGGGGCTGCCGGGGCGCTCCCCGCCTCGTCGGCCGCGCCGATGCGCGCGAGCGGCGCCCCGACCTCGACCGTCTCGTCCTCGCCCACGAGGATCTCGAGGAGGGTGCCGGTGAACGGCGACGGGATCTCGGTGTCGACCTTGTCGGTCGACACCTCGAGCAGCGGCTCGTCGACCTGGACGGAATCGCCCACCTGCTTGAGCCACCGGGTGACAGTTCCCTCGGTGACGCTCTCGCCGAGAGCCGGCATCTGCACGGTGTCGGACATGACCACGCGTCTCCTCGCCTTAGTTGTGGGCGTGCAACGGCTTGCCGGCGAGGGCCAGGAAGGCCTCGCCGAGAGCCTCGTTCTGGGTGGGGTGCGCGTGCACGAGCGCCGCGACGTCCTCCGGGTAGGCCTCCCAGTTGACGACGAGCTGCCCCTCGGCGATGAGCTCGCCGACACGCGCTCCGATCATGTGCACCCCGACGACGGGGCCGTCCTTGCGGCGGACGAGCTTGACGAAGCCCGTGGTGCCGAGGATCTGGCTCTTGCCGTTGCCGCCGAGGTTGTACTCGAGGGTCGACACGGCGTCCGCACCGTAGGTTTCCTTCGCCTTGGCCTCGGTCAGCCCCACGGAGGCGACCTCGGGCTCGGAGTAGGTGACGCGGGGGATGCCGGACTCGACGAGCGGCGCCGGGTTCAGCCCCGCGATCTCCTCGGCCACGAAGATGCCCTGCGCGAACCCGCGGTGGGCCAGCTGGAGGCCGGGCACGATGTCGCCGACGGCGAAGACGTTCGGCACGCCGGTGCGCAGCCGCTCGTCGGTGAGCACGAACCCGCGGTCCATCCGCACGCCCTGCTCCTCGTACCCGAGGCCCTCGGTGCGCGGGCCGCGGCCGACGGCGACGAGGAGGTACTCGGCGTCGAACGTCTTGCCGTCCTCGAGCGTGACGTGCACGCCCTGGTCGTCCTGCGTCACGCCCTGGAACCGGACGCCGAGCGAGAACCGGATGCCGCGCTTGCGGAACGCCCGCTCGAACGCCTTGGAGAGCGCCTCGTCCTCGGCGGGGACGAGGTGGGGGAGCGCCTCGACGATCGTGACCTCGGCCCCGAAGGAGCGCCAGACGCTCGCGAACTCGCTGCCGATGACGCCGCCGCCGAGCACGATGACCGAGCCGGGCACGCGGTCGAGCTTCAGGGCGCCGTCGGACGTGATGACGCGGCCGCCGATGTCGAGACCGGGCAGCGTGCGGGCGTACGAGCCGGTGGCCAGCACGACGTGACGGCCGGTGTAGCGGACCCCGTCCACCTCGACCGTGTCGGGGGCGACCAGGCGGCCCCAGCCCTGCACGTACGTGATGCCGTGCGCCTTGACCAGGCCCTGCAGGCCCTTGTACAGCCGCCCGACGACGTTGTCCTTGTACTCGTGCAGCGCAGGCATGTCGATGCCGTCGAGGCTGGCGCGGACGCCGAACTTGGCGCTCTCGCGCGCGGCGTCGGCGACCTCGGCGGCGTGCAGCAGCGCCTTGGTCGGGATGCAGCCGTAGTGCAGGCAGGTCCCACCGACCTTGTCCGCCTCGATGAGCGCGACGCTCAGGCCGAGCTCGGTGGCGCGCAGGGCGGTCGCGTACCCGCCGCTCCCGCCGCCGAGGACAACGATGTCGTAGACGGTGGGGGTGTCGGCCATGACTCTCCTCGGTCGCGCGCGGTGCGGGCTCCGATCATCTTGTCATCCCCTGAGCAGGGGCGTGAACCTGAACCGGGATCCGCCGGGGTTGGTGGATTCATCCTACGTCTTCTCCCGACCGGGACCGGACGTACTCTTGCGCTCATGGCGAAGTTCGGACGCTTCTTCGGCCGCGCCCGCGCGAAGCGTGAGGGGGTCGCCGCCGCGGAGCGCGCCACCCGGGAGCACCTCGCCCGCTTCGCCGCCGAGCGGGCCGGCGTCGAGGCGTACCTCGAGCCGGCCACCCGCACCACGCCGACGACGGTGGTGCTCGTCGCCCTGACCGGGGAGTGGACGCGCCGCCGCGTGCCCGACGAGCGCACCGCGCGGGAGATCGCCCGCGCCCTGGCGATCCCCGTCTACGACGTCCAGCTCACCGGCTACCCGCGTCGCATGCGGGAGTGGAACGCCAAGCAGCGGCGCCCGGCCCGCTAGTCGCCGCTCGACTCGAGCAGGGTCAGCATCGTCCGGACGCCGACCCCGGTCCCGCCCCGAGGGGTGTAGCCCCACGGCTCGTGCTCGTTGAACGACGGCCCCGCGATGTCCAGGTGCGCCCACGGCACGTCGGCCACGAACTCCTTGAGGAACAGGCCGGCGACGAGCATCCCGCCGCTCCGGTCGCCGATGTTCGCCAGGTCGGCCACGGAGGACTTCAGGCTCGCCCGGAGCTCGGCGGGCAGCGGCATCGGCCAGAACTGCTCGCCCGACGCGCGCGCGGCCTCGACGACGGCGTCGGGCATCGCGCCCGTGCCCATCACGGCCGAGACGAGCGGGCCGAGCGCCACGATCTGCGCACCCGTGAGCGTGGCGATGTCCAGGATCGCGTCCGGCTTCTCCTCGCGGGCGGCGACCAGCCCGTCGGCCAGCACGAGGCGGCCCTCGGCGTCGGTGTTGAGCACCTCCACCGTGGTGCCGCCGCGCTGCGTGATGACGTCGGACGGGCGCTGCGCCGTCCCGGACGGCATGTTCTCCGCCAGGCAGAGCCAGCCGGTGACCGCGACCGGGAGCTCGAGCGCGGCGGCGGCCAGGACCGTGTGCAGCACGGCGGCGGCGCCCGCCATGTCGCTCTTCATCGTCTCCATGGACTTGGCCGGCTTGATCGACAGGCCGCCCGAGTCGAACGTGATGCCCTTGCCGACGAGCGCCACGGTGCGCCGGGGGCGCGACGGCGCGTAGGCGACGCGCACGAGCCGGGGCGGCCGTGCCGAGCCCTGGCCCACGGCGACCAGGCCGCCGTAGCCGCCGGCGGCGAGCGCCTTCTCGTCCAGGACGCTGACCTTGACCTTCGTCCCCTTGGCGGCTGCCTTCGCGAGGTCGGCGAACGCGGCGGGGTAGAGGTCGGCGGGGGCCGCGTTGACCAGGTCCCGCACCGCGTGCACCGCGCGTGCGACGACGCCGGCACGCGTCGCGGCGCGGCTCGCCTCCTTGTCCTTCGCCAGCGGCGTCGAGACGTCGATGCGCGCGGCGGGCCGCTGGGCGGGCTTGGCCGCGCGGTAGCGGTCGTAGACGTAGGCCCCGAGCAGGGCGCCCTCGACGACGGCGCCGAGCGTGGCGGCGTCGTCGGCGGGGAAGGCGAGGCCGAGCGACTCGACCCCGGTGACCTGCCGTGCGGCGGCGCCGGCCGCGCGGCGCAGGCGCTCCGGGTCGGGCTCCGTCCCGGTACCGACGCCGACGAGCGCCAGCACGGGCGCCTTGACCGCGCCGCCGGTCGGGATGCGGTGCACGACGTCCGCCTCGCCGGTGACGCCGAGCGCGGCGGCGGTGGCGGACGCACGGAGGGCGGCGGGCAGGGCGCCGCCGTCGAGCAGCACGGGCCCGTCGGGTCCGGTGGCGACCGGGACGACGAGGGCGTCGACGGCCAGGCGGGCGGGATGCGTCACGGTGAGGGCTGCGGTGGTCACGTCGCGATGCTACCGAGCCGTATCCTCGGGGCCGTGTGGACCCCTCTCGCCTGGGCCGTCGCGGTCGGTGCGCTCGCGCTCGGCGCGTGGGCCGGCTGGCGCGCCGTCGTCGACCGCCCGGTCATCCTGCGCCAGCTCATTGCCGGTGGCGTGGTCGAGGCGCTCATGCTCGTGGAGGTCGTCGTCGCCGTCGTCAAGGGGGCGACGGGTGACGGCCCGGCGGATCCGTGGACCTTCTGGGGGTACCTGCTGACGACGCTCGTCGTGCTCCCGGTCGCGGCGGCCTGGTCGTTCGCCGAGCGCACCCGCTGGAGCTCGGTCGTGCTCCTCGTGGCGTCGCTCACGGTGGCGTTCCTGCACGTGCGGCTGGTCCAGGTGTGGGTCGGATGAGCGCGCCGCACGACACCGGGAGCGGGCCGGGCCGCGTCGTCGTCGCGATCTACGCGGTCCTGGCGACTGCGGCGACCTTCCGCTCGGGGGTGCAGATCCTGCGGGACCTGCAGGAGGCGCCCCTCGCGTACCTCCTCTCGGCGGTCGCCGCCGTCGTGTACGTCGTGGCCACCGTCGCGCTCGCCAAGGGCGGGCGCTGGCGTCCCGTGGCCTGGGCGGCCGTCACGACCGAGCTCGTCGGTGTCGTCGTGGTCGGCGTGCTCTCGGTGACGCGCACGGACCTCTTCCCGGACGCGACGGTGTGGTCCGGGTTCGGGCAGGGGTACGGCTACGTGCCCGCCGTCCTGCCCGTGCTCGGCCTGTGGTGGCTGCGACGAACGGGCCCACGCGAGGACCGCGCCGCCCGGTAGGTTGCGGGCGTGTACCGGCTGCTCTTCAACCAGGTCTTCCGCCGCATGGACCCCGAGCGGGCCCACCACATCGCCTTCGTCGGCATCCGGTGGGCGGCCGCCGTGCCCGGCCTCGGCTGGCTGCTGCGGCGGTGGTTCAACCGAGGGTTCGCGCCGACGGTGGCCTTCGGCCGGCAGATCCCGGCGCCGTTCGGGCTCGCCGCGGGCTTCGACAAGAACGGCGTCGGTGTCCGGGGCCTGACGATGCTGGGCTTCGGCTGGATCGAGGTCGGCACGATCACCGCGCTCGCGCAGCCCGGCAACGACCGTCCGCGCCTGTGGCGGGTGCTGGACCAGCGCGCGATCCGCAACCGGATGGGCTTCAACAACGACGGCGCCGCGGAGGTGGCCGCCCGGTTGCGCCGACTGCGCTCGCGGTCGTCAGGCCAGCGCTTCGTCGTCGGTGTCAACATCGGCAAGTCCCGCGCGACCCCCGTCGAGGACGCGGCGCAGGACTACGCCACGAGCGCGCGCCTGCTCGCCCCGTACGCGGACTTCCTGGTCGTCAACGTCTCGTCGCCGAACACGCCGGGGCTGCGGGACCTGCAGGCGGTCGACCAGCTGCGGCCGATCCTCGAGGCGGTCCGCGCGGCGGCCGACGGGGCGACCGAGCCCGGGAGGGTCCCGGTGCTGGTCAAGATCGCCCCGGACCTCTCCGACGACGACGTGGACGCCGTCGCCGACCTCGCGCTCGAGCTCGGCCTCGCCGGGATGGTCGCCGTGAACACCACGATCGCGCACGACCTGGGCCCGGGCGGCCTGTCGGGGCCGCCGCTGCTGCCCCGTGGCCTCGAGGTCGTCCGCCGCGTCCGCGCCCGGCTGGGTGACGGGCCGGTCGTCATCGGCTGCGGCGGCATCACCACGGCCGACGACGCGCGGGCCTACCTCGCGGCCGGCGCCGACCTGGTGCAGGGGTACACCGGCTTCATCTACGAGGGTCCGTTCTGGAGCTCGCGGGTCAACCGCGGGCTCGCCCGGGCCGCACGCCCGGCGGGCGGGGCGCGATGACGACCCGGCCGGCCTGGGACTGGGACCTGCTCGACGCGCACGACCGGCTGCTCGACCAGCCCGTCAGCCCCGCGTTCACCTCGCGCTTCGACGCCGAGGCGTGGCTGGGGGAGACGTGGCGGCAGCTCGCGACGCAGGGGGTCGCGGCGGCGCGGCTCGCGCACCACGGGGTGCCGGCCGCGCCACCGCTCCCACTCGAGGGTCGCTGAGGCGAGGGACCTACCAGGGCCGCGTCGCGGGCGAGCTCTCGGCCGTCCGTGCCGGGTCCCGCTCGACGACGTCGCCGAGGACCTCGTCGATCCGGGCCAGCAGCTCGGCCGGGATGACGACGCCCGACGCCTTGACGTTCTCGGCGACCTGCTCCGGACGCGAGGCGCCGATGATGGCGGCGGCGACGTTCTCGTTCTGGAGCACCCAGGCGACGGCGAGCTGCGCCATCGTCAGGCCCAGCTCGTCCGCGACCGGCTGGAGCCGGGCGACCCGCTCCAGGACGTCGTCGCGCAGGAAGCGCTGGATGAACTTCGCGCCGCCCTTCTCGTCCGTGGCGCGCGAGCCGGCCGGCGGCGCGGCGCCGGGCCGGTACTTGCCGGTGAGCACGCCCTGGCCGACGGGCGAGAAGACGATCTGGGAGAGCCCCTCCTCGCGCGAGGCGGGCACGACCTCGCCCTCGATGACGCGCCACAGCATCGAGTACTGGGGCTGGTTCGAGACGAGCCGGAAGCCGAGGTCGCGGGCGAGCGCCTGGCCGGCCCGGATCTGGTCGGCGGTCCACTCGCTGACGCCGATGTAGAGCGCCTTGCCCTGGCGGACGATGTCGGCGAACGCCTGCATCGTCTCCTCCAGCGGCGTCGCGTGGTCGTAGCGGTGAGCCTGGTAGACGTCGACGTAGTCGGTGCGCAGCCGCCGCAGTGAGCCGTTGATCGACTCCATCATGTGCTTGCGGGACAGGCCGGAGTCGTTGGGGCCGCCCGGGCCGGTGGTCCAGTAGACCTTCGTGAGGATCTCCAGGGACTCCCGGCGCTGGCCCACGAGGGCGTCGCCGAGGACCTGCTCGGCGACCGTGTTCGCGTAGACGTCCGCCGTGTCGAAGGTCGTGATGCCGGCGTCGAGGGCGGCGTGGACGCAGGCGGTCGCCGCGTCGTTCTCCACCTGTGAGCCGTGGGTGAGCCAGTTGCCGTAGGCGATCTCGGAGATCTGGAGACCGCTGGTGCCGAGGAACCGATGCTTCATGGACCAAGCCTACAAGGTTGCCGAATCGATTCGACCTGCCGATGCAGCGGAAGGGCCCTGTCGAGCACGGCCGGAAGGGGGTGCGATGAGGCGCTCGCGCGAGGCGGAGGGTGCGGACGGCCTGGCGGCCGTCCGGCGTGCGATCGAGCACCGGGTGACGCCGGCGCTGCGCGCGGTCGCGGTGCAGGTGGAGCTGCCCGTCGTCTGGACGAGGTTCGTCTACGACGGCGCGCCGAGCGCCGTCGAGCAGGACCTGGCCGAGGCCGCGGGGGTGCAGGTCGGCGTCGAGCTCGCGGGCCGGTGGTTGTCGCAGGTGCTCCTGCGGCAGGCGGCTCCGGATGCCCCGCTGGTGCTGGAACGCGGCGAGGTGTGGGCCTACGTGCGCCCCGATGCCCGCGCGCAGACGCGCGGGCAGGACGAGGGCCGGGTGGCGTCGCCGCCCGCCACGGACGCCTAGCGCGGCTGCTGGCCGCGGGCCACCTGCGGCTTCGGCATGCGCATCCGGCGCATCTGGTACGCGCGCAGCACCCCGTACATGACGGTGCCGCGCACGACCTTCTCGGCGCCGAAGCGCGCGTCGAGCGCCTTGCGCAGCTTGCGGGAGAGCAGCCAGCCGTCGACGGCCGCGGCCACGGCCACGCCGATCGTCGCCAGGTTCAGGCCCTGGAGCAGGTAGAACGCCGTCTGCTCACCGATGCTCTGCGCGAGCGCCGCGATGACGAACATCGCCGCCAGCAGGCCCATGGCGTACCAGACGAAGTAGTCGCCGAAGTTGCGCCGGGCGTCGACGACGTCCCGCGCCATCCGGCGGACCGGGCCCTTGTCGCGCGCGGGCAGGTAGCGCTCGTCGCCGTCCATCATCGCCTGCTGCTCGCGCATGCGCTGCGCCCGCGTGGCCGCCTTGCGCGCCTTGGCGTCGCCCCGGGTGTCGGGCACGAGCGGCCGGCGGCGCGCCGCCTCGGCCTCCTTGCGCGTGGGCGTCGGCCGCCCCTTGCCGGGGTGGGTCGACTCGGGCTCGGCGGGCGGCGACGTCGGGGTTCGCTTGCTGGGGGGCACGGGCCAAGGTTACGCGAGCACGCGGGTACGGTTGTGGGCCGTGACCGATGACGCCCGCCCCACCCAGCCCACCCCTGCCGACACGACCGGCGCCGACGTGGACACGCTCCGCGCGCGGGTCCGGGACGGCTGGCCCCAGGCGCGCGAGGACCTCGCCGCCCTGGTGCGGATCCCGGGGGTGTCGAACCCGGCGTTCGACCCGGCCCAGATGACCCGCAGCGCGCAGGCGGTCGCCGACCTGCTGCGCGGCGTGCTGCCCGACGTGCGCATCCTCACCGCCACCCGCGCCGACGGGCTCGTCAGCCGGCCCGCGGTCGTCGCCCGGCGACCCGCGCCCGACGGCGCCCCGACCGTGCTCCTCTACGCGCACCACGACGTCCAGCCGCCCGGGGACGAGGCGGTGTGGGCGACCTCGCCGTTCGAGCCGACCGAGCGGGACGGCCGGCTGTACGGCCGGGGCGCGGCCGACGACAAGGCCGGCGTCGTCGCGCACGTCGCGGCCCTGCGCGCGCTGGGCGAGGACCTGCGGGTGGGCGTCACGGTCTTCGTCGAGGGGGAGGAGGAGGTCGGCTCGCCCACCTTCGGCGACTTCCTGCGTGAGCACCGCGACCTCCTGGCCGCGGACCTGGTGATCCTCGCCGACTCGGTGAACTGGAAGGTCGGGGTCCCGGCCTTCACCACGAGCCTGCGTGGCCTCGTCGACTGCGAGGTCGAGGTCGCCGTCCTGGAGCACGCGCTGCACTCGGGCATGTACGGCGGGCCGATCCTGGACGCGACGACGCTCCTGGTACGCCTCCTGGCGACGCTGCACGACGACGCCGGTGACGTGGCCGTGGCGGGTCTCGTCGAGGCCGCCGACCCCGTCGTGGACTACGACGAGGCCGACTTCCGCGCCGACGCTGCGCTGCTCCCGGGCACCGCGCTCGCCGGCACCGGCTCGATCGCCGCGCGGCTGTGGACCAAGCCTGCGCTGTCGGTCATCGGCATCGACGCCACCAGCGTCGCGCACGCCTCGAACACGCTCGCGCCGAGCGCGCGGGCGAAGATCTCGCTGCGGATCGCGCCGGGACAGGAGCCCGCCGATGCGCTCGCCGCGCTGACGGCGCACCTGACGCAGCACGCGCCGTTCGGCGCGCGCGTCACGGTGACCGACGGCGAGCTCGGCCGGCCCTGGGCAGGTGCGGCCGACTCGCCTCTGGCCCAGGTCGCGCGGGCGGCGTACTCCCAGGCGTGGGGCGCCGACGTCGTGGACGTGGGCCTGGGTGGCTCGATCCCGCTCGTGGCCGACCTGCTCGAGGTCTTCCCGGGCGCGACGGTGCTGGTCACGGGCGTGGAGGACCCGGACTCGCGGGCGCACAGCGAGAACGAGTCGGTCCACCTCGCCGAGCTCGAGAAGGCGGTGCTCGCCGAGGCGCTCCTGCTCAGCAGCCTGGCCTGACCGCCCCGCCGCGCGCCCAGCGGGACGTGAGGGCGGGGCGCTCGATCCAGCGCCAGGACGCGGTCGCGATCGCGTACGTCACGGCGACGATCGCCGCGGAGACGGCCAGGTGCGTCCCCGGATCGGTGATCGCGCCGTAGGCGAGCCCGCCGTCGCTGTAGTGCTCGACGACGCTGATGAGCAGGTAGTGCCAGATGTAGATGCCGAAGCTGACCCGCGCCGTGAAGCGGGCGAAGCGGTTGTCGGCCAGGCGCCCGAGCACGCGGGAGTGCGCGAGCCCCACCAGCGCCACCGCGACCAGCCCGGCGAACCACGGGAACAGGTAGGGCTGCCCCTGGTAGTTCGTCAGGTACAGCGGCTCGGCCGGCTCCCGGTTGACCCACACGAGCCAGGCCGCGCCGCCGAGGCCTGCCGCCGCCAGGAGGTCGAACCCCCAGTGCCGACGGCCGTCGCGCCGCAGCTGCCACCAGGTGATCGCCGCGGCGGCAGCGATGCCGAGGCAGAAGTGCGCGAAGAAGCCCACCGGGTTGTACGACGGCATCCACTCCTTGGCGCCGCCGACGTCGCCGTACTGCCAGCCCCGGCCTTCGGCGGACGGCACGAGCGTCGTGACGATCCACTGGTTCGCGCCCACGACCACCGCCATGACGGCGACCCAGTAGGCCACGGCGATCCGGGTGCTCCGGCGGTGCAGCCGGAACAGCCCCCACATGGCCAGCGGCATGAGGACGTAGCTGACGACCTCGAAGCCGATGGACCACAGCGGCCCGTTGAGCGGGACCGGGAAGAACGTCGCCCAGTGGAATCCGGAGGTGAACGTGACTCCTGCGAGGAGCCGCACGAGCCGGTACGGCGCGTCCGGCACCAGGGCCAGGGCGACGACCGAGCTCACCGCGAGGCTCGCGTAGAAGCCGGGCAGGATCCGCGCCACGCGGCGCCGCGTGTAGTGCCCGATGCGCGGGAACGGTCGGCCGGTCAGGTAGGCCCGCCAGAACGGGGCGCTCAGCAGCATCCCCGACAGGACGAAGAAGATCGAGACGCCGAACGGCCCCTTCATCATGACCAGGCGGACGTCCTCCACCCAGGAGCCCGGCTGGGGCGCCAGCCGCTGGAAGAGGTGCGAGCCGACCACCCACAGCGCCGCGAGGGCGCGCAGGCCGTCCGCGCCGGCGATGCGGGACGCGCGGTCGGTCGGGTCGGTGGTCGCCAACGGCGGCGCTGCGGTCGCGGTCGGGGCGAGCGGGGCGGGCGCGTCGGGCACGGCGGGACGCTAGCCGATCGCGTCCGGTCAGGTGGGCCGTTTGCGTCCCCTGGCGCGCGCCACGTGCTGGCCGGCGCGCGTGAACTCCTGCTCCACGTACACGACGCGCGGGTCCCAGCCGAGCACCCGGGACGTGATCGTGAACCTCTGCCACAGGCGCAGCGAGCGCTTGTAGGAGACCGTCGACGACGCGACGACGGGGTACCAGCCGCGCTCGCGCAGGAGCGCGGAGCCGCCCAGGTCGGCGATGAGGTTGGTCCTGGCGACGTCCATCATCTGCAGGTAGACGCCGTTGTTGACGTGCCGGAAGACGTCGAGGTCGCCGGGGTGCACGCGCAGGTGCGTCACCGATGGGTCGAAGAGGCCCTGACCGGGGATCGCGGCCCGTGGCCGGGCGGTCAGCCGGGCGAGGTGCAGCTGGCGGCTCACCTGACGGCCTTCGCGACGTGGCCGGACGCGTGCGGTGCCATCGCGTCAGACGGGCGGCGCCGGGTCGTACTGGATGCCGCGTCGCACGCCCCTGGCCATCTCGACGGACTCCAGCCGTGCGACCAGGTGCAGGGCCATGTCGATGCCGGCGGACACGCCGGCCGACGTCACGACGTCCCCGTCGTCGACGAAGCGCGCGTCGTGGTCCGGCAGCGTGGAGGCGTCGAGCGCGGCCAGCTCGTCGAAGGCGCTCCAGTGCGTGGTCACCGCGCGGCCGGCGAGGAGACCCGCCGCCGCGTAGACGAGCGCGCCCGTGCACACCGACGTCATGAGCGGGGTGCGGGCCCGCATCGCGCGCACCCACGCGAGGTGCTCGGAGTCCGTGGCGAGCCGGCGGGTGCCACGCCCACCGGGGTAGACCAGGACGTGCAGCGGGCCGACGTCCTCCGCGGAGAGGTCGGGGACGACGCGCAGTCCCTTGGCGAGCCGGACGCCGGCGCCGTCGGTGGAGAAGGTCACCACCTCGGGACGCAGCGGGCTGTGCTGGGCCCAGGAGGCCAGCACCTCGTACGGCCCGACGACGTCGAGCTCCTCGGCGTCGTCGAAGACGAAGATGCCCACGCGCAGTGGTCGGTCGGTCGTCACGGCGCCAGGGTGCCGCACCTCGGCGCGGACGCCAAGGGGTTAGATGCCGGGCAGCGCGAGCATCTGGTCGAGCGCCACGCGGGCCCAGTGGGCGTCGTCGGCGTCCACCACGATGCGGTTGGGCACCCGGCCCTCGACGAGCGACTCGAGCGTCCAGACCAGGTGCGGCAGGTCGATCCGGTTCATGGTCGAGCAGAAGCACACCGTCGAGTCCAGGTAGTGCACCTGCTTGTCGGGGTGCTGCGCGGCGAGCCGGCGGACCAGGTTGAGCTCGGTGCCGATGGCCCAGGCCGAGCCGGCGGGCGCCGCCTCGAGGGCCCTGATGATGTGCTCGGTCGACCCGACGTGGTCCGCGGCGGTGACGACCTCGTGCTTGCACTCCGGGTGGACGATCACGTTCACGCCGGGCACGCGCTCGCGGACGTCGGCCACGTTCTGCGCCGAGAAGCGGCCGTGCACCGAGCAGTGGCCCTTCCACAGGATCATCCGCGCGTCGGCCAGCTGCTGGGCGGTGAGACCGCCGTCGGGCCGGCGGGGGTCGAACACGACGCACTGCTCGAGCGGGATGCCGAGCTGGAGCACCGCGGTGTTGCGGCCCAGGTGCTGGTCGGGCAGGAACAGGACCTTGCCGTCGCCGTCCACGCCGCCGGCCTGCTCGAACGCCCAGCGCAGCGCGACCTGGGCGTTCGACGAGGTGCACACCGTGCCGCCGTGCCGGCCCGTGAAGGCCTTGATCGCCGCGGACGAGTTCATGTAGGTCACCGGGACGGTGCGGTCGGCCACGCCGGCGTCGTCCAGCACCGCCCAGGCCTCCTCGACCTGGTCGATGGCGGCCATGTCGGCCATCGAGCACCCGGCCGCGAGGTCCGGGAGCACGACCTGCTGGGCGTCGGAGGTGAGGATGTCCGCCGACTCCGCCATGAAGTGCACGCCGCAGAAGACGATGAACTCGGCCTCCGGGCGCGCAGCCGCCTCACGCGCGAGCTTGAAGGAGTCGCCGGTCACGTCCGCGAACGCGATGACCTCGTCGCGCTGGTAGTGGTGTCCGAGCACGAACACCCGGTCACCGAGCGCCTCCTTGGCGGCCCGGGCCCGCTCGGTGAGCGCGGGATCGCTGGGTGCCGGCAGGTCGCCGGGACACTCGACGCCCCGCTCGGAGGCGAGGTCCGCGCCGCGGCCGAGCAGCAGCAGCGCGGAGGGTGACGGCTCGGCGAACGTGGTCTGGCCGGTCATGGCAGCAATCCTCCCATGATGCCGACGGCGGCGCCGGGACCGGTGCGCGGTCGGGTGCGTCCCGC
Source organism: Actinotalea fermentans ATCC 43279 = JCM 9966 = DSM 3133 (assembly GCA_000767215.1). GTDB lineage: Bacteria > Actinomycetota > Actinomycetes > Actinomycetales > Cellulomonadaceae > Actinotalea > Actinotalea fermentans. Next base: position 521 of record AXCX01000082.1, on the reverse strand, counting down.
GGCCACGGCAGGATGGTCCCGTGCGCGTGCTCCTCGCCCCTGACTCCTTCGGCGGAACCCTCACGGCCGTCCAGGCGGCCGAGGCGATGGCTGACGGGTGGCGCCGCACGGCGCCCTCGGACGAGCTGCGGACGCTCCCGCTCGCCGACGGCGGTCCGGGGTTCGTGGCCATCCTCAACGCGTCCCTGGGTGGGCAGCTCGTGCCCGTCACGGTGACGGGTCCGCTCGGTCAGCCGGTCCCGGCGGCGCTCCTGCGGGTGGACGGGCCGGGCGGCCCCACCGTCTACCTGGAGTCCGCGCAGGCCGTCGGTCTGCACCTCGTCCCGCCTGAGCGCCGCGACCCGACGGCGACCACGTCCGCGGGCGTCGGGGAGCTGCTCCTCGCGGCGCGCGACCTCGGCGCGGCGCGCGTGGTGGTCGGGCTCGGTGGGTCCGGCACGAACGACGGCGGCGCGGGGATGCTCGCGGCCCTCGGGATGGGCGCCCCGGCTCTCCGCGCGGGTGGGGGAGCGCTGGGCGCG
>AXCX01000789.1 GCA_000767215.1 Actinotalea fermentans ATCC 43279 = JCM 9966 = DSM 3133 | reverse complement strand
CGCGCAGGCTCCCGACGACGTCGCTCGCCTGGCCGCGGCGGCGCCCGATCTCGCGACGCTCGGGGCGGCGTCGTCGGTGTGCCGTGCCTGCCCGCGCCTGGTCGCGTGGCGCGAGGACGTCGCGGTGACCAAGCGGCGGGCGTTCGCCGACCAGCCGTACTGGGGCAGGCCGGGGCCGGGGTTCGGTGACCCGGCGGCGCGCCTCCTCGTCGTCGGGCTGGCGCCGGCCGCGCACGGTGCCAACCGGACGGGTCGGCTCTTCACGGGGGACCGCTCGGGCGACTGGATCGTCGCCGCGCTGCACCGCGCCGGGCTGGCGTCCCAGGCGACCAGCGTCGACGCGGCCGACGGGCTGGAGCTGCACGGCGTGCGCATGGTCGCCCCGGTGCGCTGCGCGCCGCCGGACAACGCCC
>AXCX01000788.1 GCA_000767215.1 Actinotalea fermentans ATCC 43279 = JCM 9966 = DSM 3133 | reverse complement strand
GCCGTCCTGCAGGCGGCCGGCGTCGAGCAGCTGGTGCCAGGTGGCCAGGACCGCCTCGCCCTCGCCGACGGCGGGGGGCTCGGCCGCGGCGACCGCCGGGGCCGCCGCACGGTCGCCGTCCCAGCCGCCCAGCTGGTCGAGCTCGGCGTGCACCTGCGTCACGGTCTTCGTGCCGAGCGTCACGCCCATCCGGTCCGCGAGCGCGTCGAGGACGCGGTGGTCGGCCATGGAGGTCGACGTCAGGGCCTGCGGGAACGGCCGCAGGCGGCCCTCCCAGTTGACGAACGTGCCCGCCTTCTCGACCGGCGGCGCCACGGGCAGCACGACGTCCGCCAGCTCCGTCACGGCCGACGCGCGGACCTCGAGCGAGACCAGGAAGCCGACGGCCTCGAGCGCGCGCGACGCCTGCACCGGGTCCGGCAGGTCCGCCGGGTCCAGGCCGCCGACCACGAGCGCGTCGAGCTCGCCGGTGACCGCCGCCGTGAGCATCGCCGCGGTGTCGCGGCCCGGCTCGGCCGGCAGCCGCTCGACGTCCCAGGCCG
>AXCX01000787.1 GCA_000767215.1 Actinotalea fermentans ATCC 43279 = JCM 9966 = DSM 3133 | reverse complement strand
CGATGCCGGCGCGGCGCCGAGCAGCAGGCCGGCGCCCGCGAGCACGAGCGCGCCGGCGAGGGCACGGGCCCGACGCACGCCCCGAGAGGCTCGACCGGGCCGGTCACCGAGGCCCTGGTCGGCCCCGGCGGAGGTGGCGATCAACGACGAGTGGTCCGTTCCTGCACCGCAACCACCGCCTGGCGCCACGTCGTGGCGTCCAGGACCGATCCCTCGAGAGGGTTGCGCTGCTTGGGGACCGCGGGCTTCCGTGCCGCGGGGGCGGATGGGGTGGAGGCAGCCGTCAGGGACTCCCCCGACGACGGGCTGAGGGGCTGCTCGAGCAGGCGCTCGAGCTCGGCGGCGTCGAGGGTCTCCCGGCGCTCCGCGGCCGACGGCTCGGCGGGCTCGGGCGCGACCTCCGTGAGGAGCGTGACGCCGTGCTCGCTGACGCCCAGCAGCAGGCGGCGCTCGCCGACGGCCACGAGGGCCACGGACGTCCGCCCGCCGAGCGACTGGCGCCCGACGACGGCGAGCTGCAGCGAGGTGCGCGGCCGCAGGAGGCCGCGGC
>AXCX01000786.1 GCA_000767215.1 Actinotalea fermentans ATCC 43279 = JCM 9966 = DSM 3133 | reverse complement strand
CCCGGGCCACCGGCCCGACGGCGGCGCCGCGGCCGACGCCCGCGCCGTGCAGCGTCGTCATGCCTGGACCGCGTCCAGGTCGGAGGCGAGCATCGCGGCGAGGCGGTCCAGGGCCGCGTCGGCGCCCTCGCCCTCGGCGGCGAGGGTGACCTCGTCGCCGAACCTGGCGGCGAGCGTCATCACCCGCAGGATGCTCGCGGCGTCGACGGCGGGGCCGTCGCCCTTGGAAATGGTGACCTTCACGCCGGCGCCGGCGGCGGCCTGCGTGAAGAGCGCGGCGGGGCGGGCGTGCAGCCCGACCTTGGAGCCGATCGTGACGGTGCGCTGGGGCATCGTGGGTTCCTTCCGTGGAGGCCTAGAGCTCCTTGAGCGCCAGGTCGGGGTCGGGGTCCGCGGCGACGCGCACGTCGTCGGTCCGGATGTCGGCGGGCGCGGGCACGGCTGTGCCGGGCAGCAGGACGGCCGCACGGCCCCACGCGACCGCGGTCGCGAGCTGGCGGGCCGGCTCCTCGCCCTCGGCGGCCAGGAAGCCCGCCAGCGTGGCGTCCCC
>AXCX01000785.1 GCA_000767215.1 Actinotalea fermentans ATCC 43279 = JCM 9966 = DSM 3133 | reverse complement strand
CTCCTGACCGGCGGGGACAGCTCGCGCGGCTGGGGCACGGCCGTGCCGCGGCACGTGGTGCTCGCCGTCGCCGAGCGCGACGGGGGGCTCGACCTGTGGGAGCCGGGTCGCGGCGCCGTCGTGCACGCGGACGCCGCGGTCCTCCGGGGAGGGGCGGCGCACCCCGCCCTCGGCAACTGGGCGCACCTCACGTGGGCGGTGCTGCCCCGCTGAGCGATGGCGGCGGGGAGGCCTGCCGTCGGCGACCATGATTGGCAGCCGCCACGGTGGGGGACAAGGATGGAGTGACGGCACGTGGCGCCCATGAGCTGCTCGGGCGTCCGCGCGATCGACGGAG
>AXCX01000784.1 GCA_000767215.1 Actinotalea fermentans ATCC 43279 = JCM 9966 = DSM 3133 | reverse complement strand
ACCCGAGGACAGCTGGGCCGACGCGGGGCTGGTCCCGCCCGAGGACGCCCGGATCCCGACGCCCGAGCGGGGGACCATGCCCGTCGACCCGGCGCGGCAGCCCGCGGCGCCGCGGCCCGACCTGGCGGCGGAGGCGGCAGAGGCCGCGGAGTACCGTGCCGACCCGGACGAGCCGGCCGACGCCGACGAGGTCCCGGCGGAGCTGCCGACCGACGCCG
>AXCX01000783.1 GCA_000767215.1 Actinotalea fermentans ATCC 43279 = JCM 9966 = DSM 3133 | reverse complement strand
CGGACGGGCGCGGCGGGAGCGGGTGGGCGAGCGCCGCCGCGGCCCGCTCGTCGCCGGCGAGCGCGGCGACGACCTCGTGCTCGGTCAGCTGGGGCGCGAGGGCGTCGAGGTCGTCGACGAGGCTCTGCTCGGGGTGCACGAACGTGCCGACCAGCAGGCGGTCGTCGAGCTGGAAGTCCTCCAGGAGGGTCTCGCCGAGGCCGCGCAGGCGGTCGAGCGCCGGCCGCGGGTCGAATCCCGAGGGTCCGAAGGCGCCGCGGGCGAGCGCGAGCGGGTCGAGCAGCGCGCCGCGCTGCCGCAGCGCCACCGCGAGCAGCGGGTTCACCTCGAGCGACGGCTCGAGGGCGAGGTCGATGTCCGGCTCACCGGGGTGCGGGGCGACGGTGACGGGCCGCAGGAGGACCGGGGCGTGCAGGGTCCGCGTACGCCGCCGGCCGGGGCGCGGCGTGGTGCGGGCGCCGGTGCGTACCGCCGGCGGTGCGACGAGCGGGATGGGCGCGGTCGTGGCGTCGGGCTCGGTGATCCGCGGCCCGCGCGCGTTCCCGGACACGAGCACGGCGGGA
>AXCX01000782.1 GCA_000767215.1 Actinotalea fermentans ATCC 43279 = JCM 9966 = DSM 3133 | reverse complement strand
GGGCGACGCGACGAGCCGGGCGAGGTCGTGCTCGTCCGCGGCGGGCAGGGCGAGGGGCGCGACGGGGTACTCGTGCTCCCCGCGCACGCGCAGCGGCGACCGCGACGTGACGAGCGCGACGAGGTCCGGGCACTGGGCGACGAGCCGGGCCACGTCGGGGGCGGCCGCCAGGAGGTGCTCGGCGTTGTCCAGGAGCAGCACGGCCCGCCGTCCGGCGAGGTGGCCGGCGACGGCGGTGACGAGGTCGCCGTCGGCGCGCAGCCCGACGGCCCGGGCCAGGGCGGGGAGCACCTGGGTGGCGTCCGTGAGGTTCGCCAGGCCGACGGCGAACGCCTCGCGGGTGTCGGCCGCGGCGTCGAGCACCGCGACGGCGAGGCGCGTCTTCCCGACGCCGCCCGGGCCGGTGAGCGTCACGAGCCTGGCGCCGCCGGAGGTGAGCAGGGTGCGCAGCGCGGCGAGGTCGGCGTCGCGCCCGTGCAGGGCCGTCAGGGGGACCGTGACGGACGTCGCGACCGGCTGCTCCGCCCGCGGTGCGGTGTCGGGCTGCGCGGGGCCGGGGACGAGC
>AXCX01000781.1 GCA_000767215.1 Actinotalea fermentans ATCC 43279 = JCM 9966 = DSM 3133 | reverse complement strand
CCCGGAGCTGGTGGTCACCCATGCTCTGAAGTATTTCCGGGACGCGACGGGCATAGATGGGACCTTGGCCCTTTTGCACGGTCCGTTGTCACCCGGCTGGAGCAGCACAGGCGGCCGACCTCGGCGGATGTGCCCGCCGACGCCGGACTTCGCACGTGCCGCGGGCGCGAGCCTCACGCGCAGACGACGCAACCCACCATCGATCGGCCGGAGAGCTCGATGCGTCGCTGGGCCGACCCGCGCACCGCGAAGGCCCGCGCGACGGCGTCGGCGGCGCGGCGGAGCCGGCGTGAGCCGCCCCGCCGTCCGGCGCGGAGCTCGGCGAGCAGCTCGGCGTGCATGGCGTGGTGCAGCAGCAGGAGGGACTCGGGAGAC
>AXCX01000780.1 GCA_000767215.1 Actinotalea fermentans ATCC 43279 = JCM 9966 = DSM 3133 | reverse complement strand
GCCGTCGCCGCGCGCCTGGCCGCCGAGCAGGCCGCCGCCGAGGCCGCCGCGGCCGCTGCCGACGAGGAGGCGGCGCGCCAGGCTCAGGAGGAGGAGCCGTGGTGGCGCGACTGGTGGAAGCCGGGCAACGGGCGCGACCGCCCCTGAGAGGTGGGCCCGGCCGGGGCCGGGCCCAGTCCGGCGCGCGGACTGACGACGTCGCGCCTCACTCCGGGAAGGCGAAGGCCTGGTCCTCGAGGTAGTCGCCGCGGGTGAGGAGCTGGCCGGCCGCGCGCGCCAGGGCGGCGTACGCGACGCCCGGGCCGCTGGAGCCGATGCTGATGCGCGCGACGCCGGCGGAGGTCAGCTCCGCGATGCTCGGCTGCCCCGGTCGGCCCAGGACGTTGAGGCGACCGTCGAACGCCTCGACGAGGGCGACGACGTCACGCAAGCCGGTGCGCCCGACGACGAACACGCAGTCCGCGCCGGCGTCGAGGTAGGCGCGGCCGCGGGCGACGACGTCGGGCAGCGCGGCGCCGCGCGCGTGCGCGTCCGTGCGCGCGTTGAGGACGAGCGGGACGCCCATCCGCTCGCCG
>AXCX01000779.1 GCA_000767215.1 Actinotalea fermentans ATCC 43279 = JCM 9966 = DSM 3133 | reverse complement strand
GGCCGGCCGGCCGCGGGCGTGGGCGTGGGCGCGTCGGTCGCGGTGGGTTCCGCGGGCGGGACCGCCGCAGGGCTCTCGGTACCCGCCCGGTCCCAGTCGTCGCGGCCGTTCATCGCGACCGGCGGACCGCCGCGTCGACGGCCTGGTCGACCCTGCTGCCCCGGCGCTTGATGCCGAGCTCGGCGCGCAGTGCGGTCGCCAGCTCGACGTCGCCCCGCGGGACGCCGTCGGACGCGATCCACGCGACCATGTCGTCGAGCTGGTCGTCGGTGTAGGCGCTGATGGGAAGGCCGACCTCGACGTCGGGGCGCGGGCCGCGGGCCGGCGGGACGTCGAACAGTCCCGGCTGCTCGACGGCCGGCGCTGACGCGTCCCCGGACTCGTCCAGGGGCGACGATTCCTCTGCCGACGTCGCCTCAGCCGCCGCTGCCTCCTCGACGACCGGACCGGTGCCCGTGACGGGCAGGCCGACCTCGGCGGTGTCGCCGTCGTCCAGACCGATGGGCGCCGCCGGCAGCGGCGGGCGGGCGCCCGGCTTCGGCGTCGTCGCGGCAGCGACGCGGGCGGCCTCGGCCTCCC
>AXCX01000778.1 GCA_000767215.1 Actinotalea fermentans ATCC 43279 = JCM 9966 = DSM 3133 | reverse complement strand
CGTCCACACCATCGCCGGGTGCCGGGGCCGGACGAGCGGCGGGACCAGGGCGAGGACGGCGAGCGCGACGACCGCCGACCACTGCTCGGGGAAGCCGAGAACCGTCGGGCCGAGGGCGAGGACCGCGAGCCCGAACCCGGCCCACGGGAGCACCGGGCGCAGCCGCGCGGGCGCGCGCACGCGAGTGGCCGCGGCGTAGCCGAGCGCGGCGACCAGCACGGGCGTGACCTGCCACGCGGGGAGTACCCGCTCGGTAGCCGCCAGGACGGCGAGCGCGCTCCCGGGCAGCCCCAGCACGGTGAGGACCCACGCGAGGGGGCCACCACCGACGGGGTCGAGGAGGGTGACCACCGGCGAGCGACCGCGGTCCCCGGCGACGGCCGTCAGGAGCCAGGCCAGCGTCGCCCCCGCGAGCGCGACGGCGAACGGCCAGGCCGGCCGCTCGGCACCGAGTGCCATGAGCGCGGCGAAGACCCCCGTCAGGTGTCCGGCCAGCGCGACGGTGCCCCCCGCGGTCATCCGCCAGGAGGCGGCGGCGAGCCGGACGGGGTCCGGGACCGTCACGGCGTCCGGCGCGCCCGG
>AXCX01000777.1 GCA_000767215.1 Actinotalea fermentans ATCC 43279 = JCM 9966 = DSM 3133 | reverse complement strand
GCACGACGGCGCTGCTCGCCCGCCCGGAGCTCGCGATCACGGGCGCGCGCGGGATGCGGCTGCCCTCGGCGCCGGGCCGCACCCTGCGCGGGCTGGCGATCGCGGAGCACGCCGGCCTGCGGATCATCTCGGTCCACCTCGGCCTGTCCGCGCACGAGCGGTCGCGGCAGGTCGTGCGGATCATGCCGCTGGTCGCCGCCGCGCCGAACTGCCTCGTCCTCGGGGACCTCAACGAGCTCCCGGACGGGCCGAGCTGGCGCCGCCTGGGCATGAACCTGCGCGACCTCGCGGCCCACGCCGGCCCGACCTACTCGGCGACCGCGCCCGTCAAGCGGATCGACGCGGTGCTCGGCAGCCGCGGGGTCGTCGCATCCGGCGCGCGCGTCGTCAGCGACGAGCACACGGCCCGGGCGTCGGACCACCTGCCCGTCGTCGTCGACGTGCGGTGGTCATGAGCACGCCGCGCGTCGGGCCGGCGCTGGCAGAGGCGCTCGACGGCCTGCGGGCGGACCTGGCGGACGCCTTCACGGCGGAGCACGTCGAGGCGGTGCTCGGGCCGGTGGCCCGCGCCGCGCTCGGGCGCGAGCAGGCGGTGCC
>AXCX01000776.1 GCA_000767215.1 Actinotalea fermentans ATCC 43279 = JCM 9966 = DSM 3133 | reverse complement strand
GGTCGTCGCCGACCGCGACGACGCCGCCTCGCTGGCGCGCGCGGTGGCGTCGCTGCCCGGGCTGCCCGACGCCGTCGTCGACGTCTGCGGCTACACCGTGGCGGGCGCGCGCGCCGCGGGGGAGGTGCTCGGCCGCGTGCCGCGGTACGTGTACGTGAGCAGCATCAGCGCGTACGCGGGCTGGCCGCCCGGGCCCGTCCCCGACGAGTCGGCGCCGATCTTCCCGCCGACGGCGGACCTGGCCGACTACGGCCCGATGAAGGCCGAGAGCGAGCGGGTGCTCACCGCCGCGACGGACGGGCGGGCCCTGCTCGCCCGCGCCGGGCTCATCGTCGGGCCCGGTGACCGGACCCGGCGCCTGACCGCCTGGCTGCACCGGTGCGCCACCCAGCCGCAGGTCGTGGTGCCCGGCGACGCGGACGTGCCGGTCGCCGTCGTCGACGCGCGGGACCTGGCCGAGTGGCTGGTCCGGGGTGCGGAGGAGGGCTGGGCGGGCCCCGTCAACGCGACGGGGCCGGCCGGCATGACGACGTTCACCGGCCTGCTCGACGCGTGCCGTGCCGCCGTCGCCGCGACCGAGGGCTCGGCGGGCGTGCCGCT
>AXCX01000775.1 GCA_000767215.1 Actinotalea fermentans ATCC 43279 = JCM 9966 = DSM 3133 | reverse complement strand
CCGTCCCGGGCGCCGCGCAGGTCGCCGTCATCGCGCTCGCCCTGCTCGCGACGACGCTCGTGGCGGCCAGGATGCTCCGCCGCGCGGACGTCGCACTCGCCTCCGGCGCGCTCGCGGCGGTCCCGGCCGGCCTGGTCGTGACGGCCGTCCTCGCGCTCGTCGCGTGGGCCGCCGAGGGCTGGCCGCTCATCCCGGCCGTCGTCACGACGGCGGCGTTCGCCCTGGTGGGAACGGTCGTGTGGCCGACGCGCGCGGACGCGTTCCTGACCGCCGGCTGGCTCGCGGTGCTCCTGCGGGTCGCGACGATCGACGACGGCACCCCGCTGCTCTCCGCCGACCTGCCCTGGGCCGGGACGGCCCTCGACGCGCGGCCCGCGCTCGTGCTCGCCGGCCTGGTCGCCGGGCTGGGGCTGCTCGAGTGGCTCGGCCGTCGCAGCTCCGACGACGTCGCCGCCGCCGGCATCGTGTACGGCGTCGTCGGCTGGGCGGTGACCGTGCTGATGGCGGTCGGCGTGCTGGCCGGAGCCGGGGCCTGGTGGGGGATCGCCGGCGCGGTGGTCACGACCGGGTGGGCCGCGCTCCGCCGCGTGCGGCCGCCCT
>AXCX01000774.1 GCA_000767215.1 Actinotalea fermentans ATCC 43279 = JCM 9966 = DSM 3133 | reverse complement strand
GCCCGCCGGCTGGTCCGTCGGCGGCGCGTCGCCCGTGCCCCGCGGCGCCAGCGCCGCCGCGAGCAGCATGCCCTCGCTGAGCATCAGCAGGGACGCCGCACCCAGGACCTCGACCCGCTGGCCCACGGGCAGCGGCGTGTCCGCGAGCGTCTCGAGGCCCTCCTCGAGCATCTGCACGCGGCGCGGACCCAGCGCCGGGATGGCGTCCGCGGCGTGCATGAGCCACGGGTGCCGGACCGTGAGCGCGAGCTGCCGGTCGCACCAGGCGTGCAGCCGGACTCGCCACGCCGGTGCGTCGGCGGCGGGTGGGGCCAGGACCTCGGGTCCCGGCTCGTCGGCGATCGCGGCGTCGTACATGAGGCCGAGCAGCTCGTCCTTGGAGGTGACGTACCGGTAGAGCGCCATCGTGGTGACGCCGAGCGCCTCGGCGACGCGCGCCATCGAGACCGCGCGCAGGCCCTCGGCGTCGGCGAGGGTGATCGCCGCCTGGGTGATCTGGTCGAGGGTCAGCGTGGGGCGCGGCCCGCGGCGGGGGCCCTCGGCGGTCCGCCAGAGCGCGGCGAGCGGCGAGGGCAGGTCGGCGGGGCGCCCGGGCGTGAGC
>AXCX01000773.1 GCA_000767215.1 Actinotalea fermentans ATCC 43279 = JCM 9966 = DSM 3133 | reverse complement strand
CGGCGCCTGCGCGGCGGGCGACGGCGGCGAGCCGCGCCGGGCCGGGTGGCGCTGCGCCCGGCACGGTGTCCGGCACGACGCTCGGCACGGGTGTCTGCATGGTGAGGGCGGGCACGGTCACTCCTCGGGACGGGGACATCACAGGTCGATGCGCAGGGCGGCGAGGCCGGGGAACACCGCGAACGCGACGGTGACCGGCAGGACGAGGAAGACGACGGGCGCCATCATGGCGATCTCGCGGCGGCCACCCGTCTCCAGGAGGGCGCGTCGGCTCGCCTCACGGGCGTCGGCGGCCTGGGCGCGCAGGACGTCGGCCAGCGGGGTGCCGCGCTCCACGGCGACCGCGATGCCCTCCGTGAAGCGCGCGAGCGGAGCCAGCCCGGTGCGGTCCGCGAGGTGCTCCAGGGCGGCGGCGAGGGGCGCGCCGGCGCGGGTCTCG
>AXCX01000081.1 GCA_000767215.1 Actinotalea fermentans ATCC 43279 = JCM 9966 = DSM 3133 | reverse complement strand
CGCGACGGCGACGGCGCGGGCGTCGCGCGGGCCCTGCGCGACGCCGCCGACGCGCTCACCGCGCTGGCCGACGAGATCGAGCCGGCATGAAGCGGCTGCTCGGCGTCGCCCTCGGGATCCTCACCGCGATCGGCGGCTTCCTCGACATCGGGGACATCGTCACCAACGCGGTCGTCGGGGCGCGGTTCGGCATGTCGCTCGCGTGGGTGGTGGTGCTCGGCGTCGTGGGGATCGTCCTGTTCGCGCACATGTCCGGTCGGGTCGCGGCGGTCAGCGGGCGGGCGACGTTCGAGATCATCCGCGAGCGGCTCGGCGCGCGGGTGGCCCTCGCGAACCTCGTCGCCTCGTTCCTGGTGACCCTGCTCACGCTCACGGCCGAGGTCGGCGGCATCGCCCTCGCGCTCCAGCTCGCGACGGCCGTCGAGCCGAGGCTGTGGATCCCGGTGGCCGCGTTCGCGGTGTGGCTGGTGGTGTGGCGTGCGGGGTTCAAGGTCATGGAGAACGTCACCGGCCTGCTGGGTCTGGCGCTCGTCGTGTTCGCGGTGGCCCTCGTGCAGCTCGGCCCGGACTGGTCGGCCCTGCTGCAGGACGCCGTCGCCCCGGCGATCCCCGCGCAGGAGCACGCGAGCACGTACTGGTACTACGCGGTCGCCCTGTTCGGGGCCGCGATGACGCCGTACGAGGTGTTCTTCTTCTCCTCCGGCGGCGTGGAGGAGGGCTGGACCGAGAAGGACGTCGCGCAGTCCCGCGCGGACGTCCTCGTCGGCTTCCCGCTCGGTGGGGTGCTGTCGATCGCCATCGCGGCCTGCGCCGCCGTCGTGCTCCTGCCGGCAGGCATCGAGGTGACGTCCCTCTCCCACGTCGCGCTGCCGGTGGTCACCGCGGGAGGCGTGCTCATGCTGGCGTTCCTCATCGTCGGCGTGGTGGCCGCGACGTTCGGCGCGGCACTGGAGACGGCGCTGTCGAGCGGCTACATGGTCGCGCAGTACCTGGGCTGGTCGTGGGGCAAGTTCCGCCGGCCCGCGCAGGCGGCCCGGTTCCACCTCACGATGATCGTCGCGCTGCTCGTCGGCGTCGGCGTCCTCATGACGGGCGTCGACGCCATCAAGGTCACTGAGTACTCGGTGGTCTTCTCGGCGGTGGCCCTCCCGCTGACCTACCTGCCGATCCTCGTCGTCGCGAACGACCCGCAGTACATGGGGGACGAGGTGAACGGTCGCGTGGTCAACGCCCTCGGGCAGGTGGTCCTCGTCGTCGTGCTGGCGGCGTCGCTCGCGGCGATCCCGCTCATGCTCTGGTCCGGGGCGGGCGCGTGAACGCGGCCCGGCGCAGGGAGCGGGCGCGGCGCCGTCCCGCGGCGCCGTACCCGCTGGACGAGCCGAGCACCGGCCGCCTCCTCGACGCGCGACTGCACCTGCTCGACCGTCAGGTGCTCGACGTGGACGGCACCCCGGTGACGGTGGTCGACGACGTCGAGCTCACCGACCCGGGGCCCGACGACGGAGCGCCGCGCGTCGTCGCGCTGCTCAGCGGCTCGGTGCTCAACACGCGCCTGCTCGGCGGCCACCAGCCGGGCGCCCGCTGGTACCGGATCCCGTGGTCGGCCGTCCGGCGCGTGGGCGTCACGCTCGAGCTGGAGGTGCGCGGGGAGGAGCTCGACGTGACGTGGACCGAGCGGTGGCTCCGCGACCACCTCATCGCGCGCATCCCCGGGGGACGCCATGATCCTCGGTGAGCTCCTCGGCACGCCGGTGCACGACGCCGCCGGCCACCGGGTGGGCCTCGTCGTCGACGTCCGATTCCTGCTGCCGTCGGGCGAGCGCGGTCCGGCTCGGGTCCACGGCGTCCTCGTCGGTGACAGGCGCCGCGTCCCGTTCCTCGGCTTCGAGCGCAGCGGCGCGCGCAGCCCGTGGCCCGTCGCCCAGTGGCTGCGCCGGGGGAACGCCGGCGCGTTCCTCGTCCGCTGGGCCGACGTCGTCGAGGTCCGGCCGGACCGGGTCGTGCTCGCCCGGGGGGCGCGCCGGTGGTCCACCGACCTGCCGGAGCGCAGCGCCTGAGGTCTCCCGGGGCACGGCCCCGTCGATGAGCGCTGTTCTCTCCGCGTGGACCGCTTAAAAGGGCCGCGCGCCGGTCGATACCCACGGCGACCGGCAGCAGCGGCCGGTGTGCCGCACCCCCCGCGGCGCGAGCACGACCCGGAGGTGGGCCATGGAGGCGACCAGCACGACGACGACGGACATCGGCGCGGTGATCGACGCGCGCGCCGTCACTGTCGTGTTCCAGCCCGTCGTCGACCTGCGCACGATGCAGGTCGCGGGTCTTGAGGCCTTCGTGCGCGGCCCCGAGGGAACGGAGATCGAGCGCCCCCGGGAGCTCTTCGCCGCGGCGGCCGCCGCGGGCCGCGTCGCCGAGCTCGACTGGGTGGCCCGAGCGGCTGCCTTCCGCGCCGTCCTCGACGCCAACCTTCCGCCGTCGCTGTCCGTCTTCGTGAACACCGAGCCGGGATCCCTCAGCACCGAGTGCCCGGCCGACCTGCATGCGGAGGTAGCCCGCGCCGAGGCGCAGCTGCGGGTGTTCGTCGAGGTCAACGACCGAGCGCTCGTCGCCGACCCCGCCGGGCTGGTCGCCGCCGTCGACCGGGCCCGCGCCATGGGCTGGGGCGTCGCCGTCGACGACGTGGGTTCGAGCCGTGCCCCGATCGTCGTGCTGCCGGTGGTGCACGCCGACGTGGTCAAGGTCGACCTCGGCCTGCTCCGTGAGGCCCCGCAGACCGATGCGTCGGCCGTGCTCGCGGCCACCTTGCGGCACGTCGAGCGCACGGGTGCGGCGCTGTGCGTGGAGCGCATCGAGACCGACGCGGACCTGCGGTGGGCCCGCGCGATGGGCGCCGCCTTCGGCCAGGGCCGCCATCTCGCGCCTCCCGGTCCGCTGCCCGAGGCGGTGACCGCCCCCTGGTCCCCGATCCCGCTCGTCGCACCGTCCGCGGAGGACGCGCCGGTCAGGTCGCCGTTCGACCTGGTCTGCGACGGGCAGCCCCGGCGCGTCGAGCGCCGGCACTTCCTGGAGCTCGCGCGCATGCTGGCCTTCGGTTCCATCGCGCCGGGTGCCGCGCCGGTGGTGCTCGTCGGTGTGGGCCGCAGCGGCTTCGACCCCGCGGTCGCGGCCTCGTTCCCGGACGGGGCGATGCCCGTGCTGTACGTCATGTTCGGCACCGACCTGCCGGCCGAGCCGCTGCCCGGTCTCCGGGCGGTGTGCCTCGACCACGACGACCCCCTCGCGGAGACCGAGTTCCTGGTGCAGATCAACGAGAAGGGCGCTTCCGCCCTCCTCGCCCGCTCGTTGCCGGACGGTGAGCTGGAGGTCGTGCTCACGCAGGACCGGGAGGTGGCCCACGGGATCGCGCGCCACCTGGCGCGGCGCATCCCACCGCTCGGCGGGGACGGCCGGGCGCTGCCCCTGCCCGAGGTGTGGGAGGTCGCCGAGCCGGAGCCGGACCTGCCTGAGGCCCCCACGCCGGAGCCTCGCCGCCGGGGCGTCTTCGGGCGACGCCGGTGACGCCGCCCTCCGCCGGCCGGCCGCGGACCTAGAGCGTCGCGAGCTCCCGCTCGAGGTCGGCGAGCCCTAGCGAGCCGAGCCCCAACGCGGCCGTGTGCCACGCCCGGAGGTCGAACGAGCCGCCCGTGGCCTCGCGCCGACGGCGCGCGGCCGCGCGGCCTGCGAGCCAGGCGCGCTCGCCGAGCTTGTAGCTGATCGCCTGCCCCGGCCAGCCGAGGTAGCGCACGACCTCGCTGTGCACGAACGCCGCGGGCGACCCGCTGCGTGCCGCGAAGAACTCCTCGCCCAGCTCGGCGTTCCACGTGGCCCCCGGGTGGAAGCCCGCCGCCTCCGCGGACGCCGGGATCCGCAGCCCCAGGTGCATGCCGATGTCGATGACGACGCGCACCGCGCGCATCCGCTGGTTGTCGAGGTACCCGAGCCGCACGCCGGGGTCCTCCAGGTAGCCGAGCTCGTCCATCAGCCGCTCGGCGTACAGGGCCCAGCCCTCCGTGGTCGCGGAGATCGAGCCGACCGACGTCTGGAAGCGGGAGAGGGCGCCGGAGCGGTACGCCCAGGTGCCGAGCTGCAGGTGATGACCGGGGACGCCCTCGTGGTACCAGGTGCTCACGAGGTCGTGCAGCGGGAAGCGCGTGCGGCCGAGCGTCGGCAGCCAGGTGCGGCCGGGGCGCGCGAAGTCCAGCGACGGGCGCGTGTAGTACGGCGCGGCGGCGGCCCCGGGCGGGGCGATCATCGCCTCGACCCGGCGCACCGGCTCCGCGACGTCCACGACGCGCCCGTCCAGGTCCCGGATCGCGTCGTCCATCAGCCCCTGCAGGTAGGTGACGACCTCGTCGACCCCCTCGATGGCCGCGCCCGCGGCGTCGAGGTACGCGAACGCCTCGGCGGCGCTCGCGCCGGCGCGCACGCGGTCGGCCTCGGCGACCATCTCCGCCTCGATGCGCGCGAGCTCGCCCCAGCCCCACGCGTAGGCCTCCTCGGGGTCGACCGTCGTCCCGAGGAAGGACCGCGCCGAGCGGAGGTAGCGGTCCCGCCCGACGCCGTCGGGCACGTCCGCGACCGCCGGCAGGTAGGTGGCGGTGAGCCAGTCGCGCAGCTGCGCGACGCCGTCGGCCGCCGACGCGGCCGCGCGGGTCAGCTCGCCCTCGAGGGTGGGTACGCCCGCCCGGGCGACGAAGTCCGCGAACCAGCCCGCGCCGTCGGCTGCCGACAGCCACTGCGTGAGCTGCTCGGCGACGGCCTCCGCCTGCCGGGGGGCGCTCCGCACGCCCGTCCGCAGGCCCTCGGCGAGCGAGGCCTGGTACGACGCCGCCGCGTCCGCCACCCTGGCCATCCGCCGCGCGACGACCGCCCAGTCGTCGGGGGTCGCCGTCGGCATCATCAGGAAGATCGACTGCAGGTTGTGCACGGGGCACGCGACCGGCCGCAGGGTCGCCAGGAGCTCGCCGGCGTCGTGCAGCGCCAGACGCGTCTCCAGGCGCTCGCGCAGCAGGGCGGCGCAGCGGCGGTCGTCGTCGTCGAGGACGCGCGCGGACGGCAGCGCGGCGAGGACGGCGCGCTCGGCGTCGGCGAGCGCAGCCAGGCCGTCGGGGCCGAGGTCCGGCAGCCGGTCGTCGCCCGGGCGGACGCCGAGGGAGGTCGCGACGACCGGGTCGAGGTCGGCGAGGGTCTCCACCCAGGCGTCGGCGAGCTCCCGGACGGTGGGGGTGGGCTCGGGGTGGTCGCTCGCAGTGCTCATGCCGCGACCGTAGTCGCCCGCGCGCCCGTGCGGCGGGGCCGTCGCGCGCCGCACCGGGACGAACCACCACGTCGGGACCATTGACCCGTCGTTCACGCGGTACCTCGTCCGGAGAATGAGGAGTCCTGGGCTGCGCCGCCGGAGCGACGGTGGCCACGCCCCGCGCTCGACGACGAGAGGCGCCGCCCTGATGGCTCCCTTCCCGCACCTGCTGGCCCCGGGGGCGTTCGGTGCGCTCGAGCTGCCCAACCGCATCGTGATGCCCCCGATGCGGCTGCGCCTGGCGCACCCCGACGGGACGCCGAGCTCGCGGGACCGCGCCTTCTTCGCCGCCCGGGCGCGCGGCGGGGCGGCCCTCGTCTTCGTCGGCGGCATGCTCGTCGCGACCGAGCACGAGGCTCCGGGGCGCTCGGCGACGCGCGTCGACGCCGACTGGTACGTGCCGCACCTGCGCTACCTCACCGACGGCGTGCACGACGCCGGCGGCCGGATCGGCGCCCAGCTCACCGTCGGCGCCGGTCGGGCCGGTGGGCCGGAGCCCGGCCGGGACGTCCCGGTCTCCGCGTC
Source organism: Actinotalea fermentans ATCC 43279 = JCM 9966 = DSM 3133 (assembly GCA_000767215.1). Lineage (GTDB taxonomy): Bacteria > Actinomycetota > Actinomycetes > Actinomycetales > Cellulomonadaceae > Actinotalea > Actinotalea fermentans. Next base: position 4,257 of record AXCX01000081.1, on the reverse strand, counting down.
GGACAACTCGTGGACGGCGAACCCCGTCGAGACGTGCCGCGCCCTGGGCGCCGACGAGATCCGCGCCCTGGTGGTCCGCTTCGGCGAGGCGGCCGCGCGCGCGGCCGAGGCGGGCTTCGACGCCGTCGACGTGAACGCGCGCGGCGGGCACCTCGTGGACCAGTTCCTGTCGCCGGTGTGGAACCGCCGCACGGACGCCTACGGGGGCTCCGCGGAGAACCGCGCGCGGTTCGCCGTCGAGCTGATCCGGGCGGCCAAGGAGGCGGCTCCCGGCCTGCCCGTCAGCGTGCGGCTCAGCCTCACGCACCACGTGCCCGGTGGGCGCGAGCTGCCGGAGTCCATCGAGATCGCCCGGCTGCTCGTGGCCGCGGGCGCGGACGTCCTGGTGACGGACGACGGCGCCGCCGAGTCCATGCACTGGTCAGTCCCGCCGATGTACCTCAGCCCCGCGCCGTCGCTCGGGGACGCCGCCGCGCTGCGCGCCGCCGTCGGGGCGCCGGTCATGGCGACCGGCTCCCTGCACCCGGAGATCGCCGAGAAGGCGCTCGCCGACGGCGAGATCGACTTCGCCGGCATGGGGCGCTCCCTGGTCGCCGACCCGCAGCTGCCGCGCAAGCTCGCGGCGGACGCGCTCGGCGCCGTGCGTCCGTGCGCCCGCTGCAACGTCTGCCTCGGGCACGTCCAGGGCGGCATGCCGATCATGTGCGCGATGAACCCGCAGGCGGGCTACGAGACCCTGCGCGCGGTGACGCCTTCGTCCCGGTCCAAGCGGGTCGTCGTCGTGGGCGGCGGGCCGGCGGGGCTCGAGGCGGCGCGCGTGGCGGCGCTCCGCGGGCACTCCGTGCACCTGTACGAGCGGTCGGAGCGCCTGGGCGGGCTGCTGCGGCGGGCCGCCGAGCCGGACTTCAAGGCCGAGGCCCGCGCGACGGTCGACTGGTGGGCCGGGCAGCTGCGGTCCCTGGGGGTCACGGTGCACCTGGACCGCGAGGTCAACCCCGGCTCGTCCGTGCTGCGCGACGCCGACGAGGTGGTCCTGGCGACCGGTGGTCAGCCCGTGCACCCGCGCGAGGTGTCCGGTCTGGACCGCCCGGGCGTCGTGGACGTGCTGCGCATGGGCGACGACGTCGCTGGGCCGCGCGTCGTCGTGGCGGGCGGCGGGTCGTCGGGCGCGGACGCCGCGCTGTACCTGGCGACCAAGGGGTACGACGTGACGGTCCTCGAGGCGGGCGACGAGATCGGCGCCGACATCTTCGAGGTGAACCGCAACGCGCTGCTGCGCGGCCTCGTCGAGGCGGGGGTGGGCGTGCTCACGGGCTGGCGCGTGGTCGCGATCGAGGACCACGGGGTGCTCGCGGAGGGGCCCGACGGCCCGGTGCACCTGCCGGCGGACACGGTCGTGACGGCCTTCGGCACGCGACCGGACACGGCGCTGTCCGGCGCCGCATACCGCGAGGACCCGCGGGTGCACGTCGTCGGCGACTGCGTGGAACCGGGCGACGTGGGGGACGCCGTGCACAGCGCGTTCGAGGCGGCCGTCACCCTCTGAGAGGGCCGGCCGCGCTCCCGCGTCACCGCTGGGTGACCGCTGGGCGGAAGGGGCCGTCTCGCGGGCCGGGCGCCGCACTATGCTCGCCGCGTCATCCTCCCCGTGACCCCAAGGACGGCGTCCCGTGACCAGTGCAGCGACCCCCGCACCCGCCCCTCGTGGCATCGAGCCCCTCGGGGTCGACGTCCCGGCGACGGTCCCCACGCACTGGTACAACCTCAACGCCGACCTGCCGGAGCCGGTGCCGCCGCACCTGCACCCGGGCACGCGCGAGCCGCTCGGGCCGCAGGACCTGGCGCCGCTGTTCCCGATGGCGCTGATCATGCAGGAGGTCTCGACCGAGCGGTACGTCGAGATCCCGCAGACCGTCCGCGAGATCTACGCCCAGTGGCGGCCCTCGCCGCTGGTCCGCGCGCACCGGCTGGAGCGCTCGCTCGGCACGAAGGCGAAGATCTACTACAAGTACGAGGGCGTCAGCCCGACGGGTTCGCACAAGCCGAACACCGCCGTCGCGCAGGCGTACTACAACGCGGTCGAGGGCATCACGAAGCTGACCACCGAGACCGGTGCGGGGCAGTGGGGTGCCTCCCTCGCGATGGCGTGCGCGCTCATCGGCATCACCTGCGAGGTGTGGCAGGTCCGCGCGTCGTACGACGCCAAGCCCTACCGCCGCTACCAGATGGAGGCGTACGGCAGCGTCTGCCACCCGTCGCCGTCGGACCTGACCGAGGCCGGTCGCGCGATGCTCGCGAAGGACCCGGAGACCACCGGCTCGCTGGGCATGGCGATCAGCGAGGCCGTCGAGGTCGCCGCGCAGGACCCGAACGCGCACTACTCGCTGGGCTCCGTGCTCAACCACGTGATGCTGCACCAGAGCGTCATCGGCCAGGAGGTCCTCGCGCAGCTCAAGGCTGCCGGCGAGGAGCAGGCCGACATCGTCTTCGGCTGCGCCGGCGGCGGCTCGAACCTCGGCGGCCTCGCCTTCCCGCTCATCGGCCAGAACCTGCGCGAGGGCACGACGACGCGCGTCGTCGCGTGCGAGCCGGCCGCCTGCCCGTCGCTCACGCAGGGCGAGTACCGGTACGACTTCGGTGACGTCGCGGGGCTCACCCCGCTGCTCAAGATGCACACGCTCGGTCACGACTTCGTGCCGTCGGCCATCCACGCGGGCGGTCTGCGCTACCACGGCATGTCGCCGATGGTCTCGCACGCGGTCGAGCTCGGGCTGATGAGCGCCATCGCGATCGAGCAGGACGACACGTTCGCCGCCGGCCTGGAGTTCGCGCGGGCCGAGGGCATCGTGCCGGCGCCCGAGTCGACGCACGCCATCGCGGGCGCGCTGGACTACGTCCGCACGCAGGCGCGCGACGGCGAGGTCGTCGTCATCGGCGTCTCCGGCAACGGCGTCCTCGACCTGGTGGCGTACGAGGCGTATCTCTGAGCCCGGGCGGGGTCATATCGTTTCGGCATGACCCTGCGCGTCCTGTTCATCGGCGGTACCGGCACCATCAGCTCGGCGTGCGTGCGCCTGGCGGTGGAGCGGGGCATCGCGCTGACCGTGCTCAACCGTGGCGCGACCGCGACGCGGCCGTTGCCCGACGGCGTCGAGGTGCTGCACGCCGACGTCCGGGACCCGGCCTCGGTGCGTGGCGCGCTGGGTGACCGCGAGTTCGACGCGGTCGTCGACTGGGTGGCGTTCACGCCCGAGCACGTGGCCACCGACGTCGAGCTGTTCGCCGGCCGGACGGGGCAGTTCGTGTTCATCAGCTCGGCGTCCGCGTACCAGACGCCTCCGGAGCGGCTGCCCGTCACGGAGTCCACGCCGCTGCGCAACCCGTACTGGCAGTACTCGCGGGACAAGATCGCGTGCGAGGACCTGCTGGTGCGCGAGTACCGCGAGCGGGGGTTCCCGGTCACGATCGTGCGGCCCTCGCACACGTACGACCGCACGAGCGTGCCGCTCGACGCGGGCTGGACCGCGATCGAGCGCATGCGGGCGGGCAAGGCGATCGTCGTGCACGGCGACGGCACCTCGCTGTGGACCCTCACCCACCACACGGACTTCGCCCGGGGCCTCGTCCCGCTGCTCGGCAACCCCCGCACGGTCGGCGAGGCGTTCACGATCACCGGCGACGACGTCCTCACGTGGGACCAGATCGCGCGCACCCTCGCGCGGGCCGCCGGGGTGGCCGAGCCGCGCATCGTGCACGTGCCGAGCGACGTGCTCGCCGCGGAGGACCCCGAGTGGGGGCCGTGGCTGCTGGGGGACAAGGCCCACTCGATGGTGTTCGACACGAGCAAGCTGCGCGCGGTCGTGCCGGACTTCACGACCCGGGTGCGCTTCGAGGAGGGCGCGCGCGAGATCGTCGCCTGGCACGACGCCGACCCGGCTCGCCGCGTGGTGGATCCCCGGTTCGACGCCCTGTTCGACCGGATGGTCGAGCGCTTCCGCGTGGGCTGAGCGGGGCGGCTCCGGCCCACGCGCCGCGCGGGCCGGGACCCGTACTGGCCTGCGCGTCCCCGTTCCGTCGTCTCCGGTCACCCGCCGCCGCTCTTGTGACGGGGGTGACGTGAGGGACGGATGGTTCGCCTCACCCGGCACACGAGCCCCCTGCGTCCCAAGCGCGGCGGCTCGTGCTCGCCGAGGGGTGTTGCCTCGCCGTCGGTGGGCTCGTGTGCGGTGTGGTTCGAGGCTGCGGCATCGCGCACCG
>AXCX01000772.1 GCA_000767215.1 Actinotalea fermentans ATCC 43279 = JCM 9966 = DSM 3133 | reverse complement strand
CTCGCCCCGCCCGGCCCGGTCCCGCCGCGGCAGACCTGGCCCGGTGTCTCGCCCGGCCTGGACCCGTTCCCCGCGCCGTCGTTCCCCACCCCCGCCCGCCCGACGGCGCCGCGCGCGCCCTCACGCCTGGCGCAGTGGTGGACCGCGAGCCGCCTGCGGCTCGACACCGACCTCACCGTCCACGGGCTGACCTACCTGGGCGTCCTCCTCCTGTTCGTCGGGGTGTTCGGGCTGGTCGCCTTCGCGTTCGGCGACGTCGCGCCCGCACTGCGGCCGGTCGCGGAGCTGGCCGTCGCCGCCGTCCCGTTCGTCGCGGCGGCGCTGCTGACGCGCAGCGGGGCGAGCTTCGTCGCCCGGGCGATGGTCGCCGTCGGCGGGCTGATCCTGCCGGTGATGGTGGTGACGTCGACCGTCGACGGGTTCGGCTTCCCGCCCGACCTGCACGGCGTCGCGCTGCCGCTCGGGGCCGGCCTGGCGTGCGCGCTCGTGGCGGGGCTGTACGTGGTGCGGGTCGCACGCCGTCCGGCGTCCGCGCTGCGGGTCATGTGGGCGCCCGCGCTGTGGTTCGCGGCCGGCATGGCCGCCGTCGGTCTGGCGCGGCCCGTGCCG
>AXCX01000771.1 GCA_000767215.1 Actinotalea fermentans ATCC 43279 = JCM 9966 = DSM 3133 | reverse complement strand
CCGCCGCCCGCGCGACCGGCGGCACCCGGGACCACAGCGGCCGCGTCACGACGGCGAGCCGACCGGGCCGCAGCAGACCCCAGCCGAGACCGATCGCGGCGATCAACGTCGCGCCGATGAGCGTGCGCGCCACCGAGCCCCACCCGGCACCGAGCGGCCCGGCGTCCCCGGCCAGCAGCGTCACGAGGAGGACGGCGACCAGGTAGCCACCGATCCCCGCCGCCCAGGCGCCGGGCGTGGGGTAGGCCGAGCGCCGCGCGGACGCGTGGGCGGCGAAGAGCGCGAGCACCGTGACGCCGAGGGGCACGATGGTCAGCGACAGCCCGCCCACCTGCAGCGCGCCCCCGTGACCCATGAGCCACAGCGCGGCGCCGACCGCCACGGAACGGGTCCAGCCGACGTCGGCGTTGGCCGGGTCGGCCGAGGTGGCGACGTAGGCCGCCAGGGCCGGGGTGACGACGGCGAGCACCGAGAGCAGGGCGGCCTGCACGCCCGCCAGCGCGCCCGACACCCAGCGCGGCGCACCGCCGATGACCGTGCTCCGGGCGACGACCTCGGGGGCGTCGCCGGGGAGGACGGGCGCGCGCTCGGGGCGCTCGGGGCGTGCAACGCGGGA
>AXCX01000770.1 GCA_000767215.1 Actinotalea fermentans ATCC 43279 = JCM 9966 = DSM 3133 | reverse complement strand
CGAGCGGCGGGGCCACGAGGCGACCGTCGCGTTCGCGGCGCTCGAGTCGCAGGTCGCGGGCGCGGAGGAGGGCGAGGAGGGCCTCGACGCCGAGCACGAGGCGGCGGCCGAGGCGCTCGAGCGCGCGAGTGCCGCCCTCACGGAGCTGCGCGAGGCCGAGCGGACGGCGGAGCGCGACCGGGCGACCTGGCAGGCCCGGGTCGACGCGCTCGAGCTCAGCCTCGTGCGCAAGGACGGCGCGGGCGCGCTGCTCGCGGGCA
>AXCX01000769.1 GCA_000767215.1 Actinotalea fermentans ATCC 43279 = JCM 9966 = DSM 3133 | reverse complement strand
CGGGGGGCGCCCGCACGCCGCCGCCCGCGGTCCAGGTCGGTCCTGGGCGGTTCAGCCCTGCGCGGCGGCCACCGCCGCGGCCCGCGCGTCGCCCGTCGCGTCGAGCACCAGGCGGACGCCGAGCTTGCCGAGCGTGTGCTGCATCGGCGGGCCTATGTGACCGGTGACGATCACCTCGCCGGCGTTCTCGCGCACGAACCGCACGATGCGGGCGTGGTGGGACCCGTGCTCGCCCTCGTCGTGCAGGCGGTCCCACTCGACGTCGTGCTCGGTCCAGGCGGTCACGGCGCCGTCGGTGACCTCGGCGACCGCGATGCGCGGGGCCTTGCCCCAGCCGCCGCCGACCTGGCCGTCCGGGGTGACGTTCACGAGCACGATCATGGGTCTCTCCTTGTCCGGGAGGTCCACCGTAGGCAGGTCGTCGGCCCGCGGCACAGGACCGTCGGCCACCGCTCGACGCGCGGGCACCGGGGAGCGCGATCATCCTGGGACGATGCGCGCGCGTCGGCGGGTCGTCCGGGCGGTCGTCGCCCTGGTCGCAGCCGTGGGCCTGGCATCGGGCTGCGCCACCCACGACGGCGGCACGCCGGGCGCGTTCGCGCGGGCGGCGCAGGAGGCGGCG
>AXCX01000768.1 GCA_000767215.1 Actinotalea fermentans ATCC 43279 = JCM 9966 = DSM 3133 | reverse complement strand
CGCACCGTCCAGGGCCGCGCCGAGCAGGGGCCCGAGCACGCGGTCGGGGGCCGCGACGCCCGCGGCCGCCAGGGCCTGCGCCGCCTGGGCCACCAGGACCACCAGGTGGTTCGCGGCGTGCGCGAGCGCCGCGTGGTAGAGCGGCCGGTCCTCCTCGGCGACGACGACGGGCTCGCCGCCGAGCTCCACGACGAGCGCCTGAGCGATGGGCAGCACCGGCGTCGGCGCCGTGACCGCGAACGTGCACCCCACGAGCCGCGCGACGTCCAGCGACGTGCCCGTGAAGGTCATCGCGGGGTGCAGCGCGAGCGGGATCGCGCCGGCCGCGCGCGCCGGGGCGAGCACGCCGGTGCCGAGCGCGCCGGCCGTGTGCACGACCAGCTGACCCGGCTGCCAGCGGCCGAGGGTCGCGAGCCCGGTGACCAGGTCCGCGAGCGCGTCGTCGGGCACGGTGAGCA
>AXCX01000767.1 GCA_000767215.1 Actinotalea fermentans ATCC 43279 = JCM 9966 = DSM 3133 | reverse complement strand
GCCCACTGCGGGTCGGACGTGCCGAACACGGCGCCCAGGTCACCGAGCCCGGCCGCGGACAGGAGCGCGTCCGCCGCCGCGTGCGCCGCAGCGTCCCCGTCGGAGTGACCCGCGAGCGCGCGCTCGCCCGGCCAGTGCAGGCCGGCGAGCCAGAGCTCGCGCCCGCTGCCCTCGTCGGCGAAGGGGTGGACGTCGATGCCGATGCCGGTGCGCGGGATCACGGCTCCCCCACCCCCGCGGCCGTCGGCGCCGCGGCGGGGACCGCGACGGACGGGCCGACGAGAGCCGACACCAGGGCGGTCGCGACGACGAGGTCGCGCGGCGTGGTGATCTT
>AXCX01000766.1 GCA_000767215.1 Actinotalea fermentans ATCC 43279 = JCM 9966 = DSM 3133 | reverse complement strand
ACCCAGACCTGGCCACCCGCGGCCTCGACGAGACCGGCGTCGTCCGTCGCCGCGAGCGCCTCGTCGTCGGCGCGGTGCGAGGCCGCCGCGTGTGCCGAGCGCAGGGCGCCCAGCGTGAAGCCCTGCGGCGTCTGGACCGCACGCAGCGCGGGTCGCTCGAGGGTGCGCACCACGGCGCCGTCTGGCCCGACCTGCTTGATCGTGTCGGCGACGGGCAGCGCGGGCACGACGGCGTCGCGCCCCATGGCCACGGTGCCGGCCACCCGGCGCACGACGCGCACGGGCACGAGC
>AXCX01000080.1 GCA_000767215.1 Actinotalea fermentans ATCC 43279 = JCM 9966 = DSM 3133 | reverse complement strand
TGGGGGCCTTGTGTTCTGTCGCCAGATGGTTGAAGATTGAACAACCACAGGACAGCGGGAGCACTCATGATGCAGTTCGGCGTCTTCACGGTCAGCGACATCACGCGCGACCCGACCACGGGGCGCATCCCCACCGAGCACGAGCGCATCCGCGCCGTCGTCGAGATCGCCAAGAAGGTCGAGGAGGTCGGGCTCGACGTCTTCGCGCTCGGCGAGCACCACAACCCGCCGTTCTTCTCGTCCTCGCCGACGACGACGCTCGCCTACATCGCTGCGCAGACGCAGCGGGTCATCCTGTCCACGGCCACGACGCTCATCACCACGAACGACCCGGTGAAGATCGCCGAGGACTACGCGATGCTCCAGCACCTGGCGGACGGCCGCAACGACCTCATGCTCGGCCGCGGCAACACCGGCCCGGTCTACCCGTGGTTCGGCCAGGACATCCGCAACGGCCTCGGCCTCGCCATCGAGAACTACGCGCTGCTGCACCGGCTGTGGCGCGAGGACGTCGTCGACTGGTCCGGGAAGTTCCGCACGCCGCTGCAGTCGTTCACCTCCACCCCGCGCCCGCTCGACGGCGTGGCGCCCTTCGTGTGGCACGGCTCGATCCGCACGCCGCAGATCGCCGAGCAGGCCGCCTTCTACGGCGACGGCTTCTTCCACAACAACATCTTCTGGAACATCGAGCACACCCAGGCGATGGTCCAGCTCTACCGCGAGCGGTTCGAGCACTACGGCCACGGCAGCGCGGACCAGGCGATCGTCGGCCTGGGCGGGCAGGTGTTCATGCGCCCGAACAGCCAGGACGCCGTGCGCGAGTTCCGGCCCTACTTCGACGTCGCGCCGGTCTACGGCCACGGCCCGTCGCTGGAGGAGTTCACCGAGCTCACCCCGCTGACGGTCGGCAGCCCGCAGCAGGTCATCGACCGGTACGCGGGCATGCGCGACGCCGTCGGGGACTACCAGCGCCAGCTGTTCCTCATCGACCACGCCGGGCTCCCGCTGGAGACCGTGCTCGAGCAGATCGAGATCCTCGGCACCGAGGTGGTCCCGGTGCTGCGCCGCGAGCTGGCCGTCGGCCGGCCCGCCCACGTCCCGGACGCCCCCACCCACGCCTCGCTCGTCGCGGCGGCCGGCGGCCCGCAGGACTCCACGGTCTACGCCGACGCCGACGGTGTCACCGGCCGCTCGCCGAAGGTCGAGGCGACGGCATGACCGGCCGGCGAGAGGCGACCATCGCCGTCGTGAGCGCGGGCGTCAGCGAGCCCTCCTCGACGCGGCTGCTCGCGGACCGCCTCGGCGAGGCCGCCGTGGCGTCGCTGGCGGCCCGCGGGATCCCGGCGCAGGTCGCGCTCGTCGACGTCCGGCTGCTGGCCCAGGACCTCACGACGATGCTGCTCACGGGCGTCGCGTCGCCGGCCCTGGGTGCGGCGATGCGCGCCGTCACGCACGCCGACGGGCTCGTGGCCGTCTCGCCCATCTACTCCGGGTCCTACAACGGCCTGTTCAAGACGTTCTTCGACCTCGTCGAGAAGGACGCGCTCGCGGACGTGCCAGTGCTGCTGGGTGCCACGGCGGGTACCGCGCGGCACTCGCTCGCGATCGAGCACGCGCTCCGCCCGCTGTTCGCCTACCTCGGCGCCGTGGTCGCCCCGACGGGCGTCTTCGCGGCCACCGACGACTTCGGCCACTCCGCCGGCGTCCGCGCCGACGACGACGTCGCCCCGCTCGCGGACCGCGTCGCCCAGGGCGGTGCCGAGCTGGCCCGGCTCGTCGCGGCGAGCGAACGTCGGCCGCCCGCGGACCCGTTCGCGCTCACCGAGAGCTTCGAGGACCTGCTCCGAGGGCAGTGAGGGCGTACTAGCGTTGTCGGGCGGTCCCGGTCGCGGGGCCGCCCGAGCGTCATCCGAGGAGCCCCTCATGTCCTACGCGTACGCGCCCGTCGGGCCCGTGAGCCCGTGCAGCCGTACGGCCGCCGCCCTGCTCGCCTTCTTCCTCGGCGTGCTCGGCGTGCACCGCTTCTACGTCGGCAAGGTCGGGACCGGCGTCCTGCAGCTCCTCACCGGGGGCGGCCTCGGCCTGTGGACGCTGATCGACTTCATCGTGATCCTCGTCGGCGGCTTCCGCGACAAGAACGGCCTGCTGGTCGCCCGCTGGTGACCTGCCCCTGACCCCGGCGCGCTACGGGTTCTGGACGTCCAGGATCAGGCGCGTCGGGCTCTCCAGCAGGTACGCGCGGAACGGCGTCTCCGCGGCGACCCCCACGAAGATCTCCATCGTCCCCTCGAACACCGAGTCGACGACGACCTCGCGGATCGCCCCGCCGGGCGGCGGCGCGATGACGTCCGGGCCGGTGTAGTCGGCCGCGCCGTCCTCGCCCGGGTACATCACGCCCTGCACGTCCATGCGCAGGACGGCGTCGCCGCTCAGCACCACGAGCTCGCCGGAGGCCTGGCCGCGCGCCTCGCCGACGTACTCGACGCGCCACGACGGCTCGCCGGACCCGCCGAGGTCCAGTACGAGGCGGTCGTAGCCGTCGTGCCGGCCGAAGCGCAGGTTCGTCGCCTCGACGAGGCCGGACCCGCTGTTGGTGTCCGGCTCGGTGTTCGCGACGAACGGTGCGTCGTCGGCGCCCGGCTCGTTCAGCGGCTCCGCCGCGGGGCTCTGGGTGACGGGCGTCGACGGCTCGGCGGAGGGCGTCGGCGACGCGCTCTGACCACCGTCGTCCTCGCCCTGGTCGGGGCCGACGGTCACGGTGACCGTCTCGGGAGGTGTGTCGCCGTCGTCGCCGGTGCAGGCGGCCAGCGGCAGCGTCAGCGCCATCGCGGAGAGGAGGGCGGGAACGGGTGCTGACCTGCGAGTGCGCATGGTGGCCTCCGTGGGCTGATGAGCCCGACGCTACGCCGGTCGGTACGGTCCGGGAACGGCTTTCGGGGCCGGTGTCGGGCGCCGGTGCCAGGATGGCGAGCATGATCAGCGCGGACCTCGCCGACACCTTCCGCCAGCAGAGCGCCGTCACCGACCCGGGTCCGCACGCGGCCGCGTTCAGGGCGCTGCCCGACGACGTCCCGGGCCTGGTCAGGGCGGTGCAGGGCGTCATGGTGCACGTCTTCTGGGCCGGCCGCTACGGCGTCGAGCTCTCGCCGGAGCGCCAGGGCGAGGTGAACCTGCGCACGGTGCGGCGGATCGTCGACCGAGCGCTCGAGCTCGACCCGGGCGCGCTCGGGGCGACGCGACCGCCGGGGCGCCGGGTGGTCGGCAACTGCCGCGACCACACGGTGCTGCTCACGGCGGCGCTGCGGGCTGCGGGCGTGCCGGCCCGGGCGCGGTGCGGGTTCGCGACGTACTTCGTGCCGGGGCACTACGAGGACCACTGGGTGTGCGAGCGATGGGACGCGGCCGCCGGCCGCTGGGTGCTGACCGACGCCCAGCTCGACGAGCTCCAGCGCGAGGCGCTCGGCCTGGACTTCGATCCGCTGGACACGCCGCGCGACAGGTTCGTCGTGGCCGGCGAGGCGTGGCGGCTGTGCCGCACCGGCGCGGCGGACCCCGACGACTTCGGGATCCACGACATGAAGGGCCTGCCGTTCGTGCTCGGCGACCTCGTCCGTGACGTCCTCGCCCTGACCGGCGAGGAGATCCTGCCGTGGGACCCCCGCGCGCTCATGGTGCCGCTCGAGGCGGAGGTGCCCGCGGCGGACCTTCCGCTGCTGGACCGGCTCGCCGAGCTCTCGTCCGCGTGCGGCTCGGCGGACGTCACCGCCGGCGAGGCCGCGTGGCGCGAGCTGCGGTCCGTCGTCGCCGCGGAGCCCAGGCTCCACGCCTGAGCGCTGTCGTCAGTCCGCGGCGTCCGCGAGGGCCAGCCAGCGGTCCTCGAGGTCGGCGATCTCCGCGGTGAGCGCGTCGAGCCGCCCGTGCAGCGCGACGAGGCCGACGTGGTCGGTCGGGTCGTGCTCGGCCATCGCCGTCTCGAGCTTCGCCGCGTCGGCGTTCAGCCTGGACAGGCGCCGCTCGACGGCGGCCAGCTCCTTGCGCGCCGCGCGCTGCTCCGCCGCGGTCGGGCC
>AXCX01000765.1 GCA_000767215.1 Actinotalea fermentans ATCC 43279 = JCM 9966 = DSM 3133 | reverse complement strand
GCGGACGTAGCCGGCCTGGGCGTCGGTGCGGACGTCGATGGTGTCGACACCGAGGCCGTTGGCGCTCATCGAGGTGGCGATGCTGACGTCGATGACCTCGCCGACGTTCGCACCGACCTGGAACGTGCCGTTGGTGTAGGTGCCGTCGAGCAGCTTGGCGCCGTTGAACTGCGTCGTGTCCGCGATGCGGGTCAGCTCGGAGTTGAGCTGGCTCATCTCGGACTGGATGTTGCCCTTCGCGTCGGCCGACAGACCACCGGTGTTGGCCGCCTGCACCGACAGGTCGCGCATGCGCTGGAGGATGGCGTGCGTCTCGGTGAGCGCGCCCTCAGCGGTCTGCACGACGGAGATGCCGTCCTGAGCGTTGCGCACAGCAACCTTCAGGCCACCGATCTGCGAACGCAGACCCTCGGAGATCGCCAGACCGGCCGCGTCGTCGGCCGCACGGTTGATCCGGAAGCCGGACGAGAGCTTCTCAAGCGACTTGCTCAGGTCGTTCTGCGTGACCGACAGGTTGCGGTAGCTGTTCAGCGCCGCGATGTTCTGGTTGATCGAGAGACCCATGGTGAACTCCTCCTTGAATCGGGTCCTGACACGCCGCCCCTCCATGGGCGAGCACCGATCAGATCGGCAC
>AXCX01000764.1 GCA_000767215.1 Actinotalea fermentans ATCC 43279 = JCM 9966 = DSM 3133 | reverse complement strand
GTCGCCGCGGCCACCCGGGCGGTCCGCGCCGCCTGGGACGGCGCGGCCGGGGGCGTCCGATGACCCGGCCGCTGGTGGCGCTGACGATCGCGGGCAGCGACCCGTCCGGCGGTGCGGGCGTCCAGGCCGACCTGAAGACCTTCTCGGCGCTCGGCGCCTACGGCACGGCGGTGCTCACCGCGCTGACCGCGCAGAGCACGCGCGGCGTCACCGGCGTGCACGCCGTGCCGGCGGCGTTCGTCGCGGAGCAGCTCGCGACGCTCGCGGCCGACGTCCGGATCGACGCCGTCAAGATCGGCATGCTGGCGCGGGCGGAGGTGGTGGACGTCGTCGGCGCGTTCCTGCGCGACTGGGACCGCGACGGCGAGCGGGTGGTGGTCCTGGACCCGGTCATGGTCGCCACGAGCGGCGACCCGCTGCTGGCCGACGACGCCGTGGCCGCCATCCGCGCGCTCCTCCCCCGCGCGCGGCTCGTCACGCCCAACCTGCCGGAGGCGGCGCGGCTGCTCGACGAGCCGGCGGCGGCCGACGTCGACGCGATGCTCGCGCAGGCCGAGCGGCTGCGCGGGCTGGGGTCGGCGTGGGTGCTCCTCAAGGGCGGGCACCTGGCGGGGCCGTCGGCGGTGGACGTCGTCGTC
>AXCX01000763.1 GCA_000767215.1 Actinotalea fermentans ATCC 43279 = JCM 9966 = DSM 3133 | reverse complement strand
GGCCAACCCGCCTGCGCGGCGCCGACGGGCTGCTCCGCGCGGTCGAGCAGCTCGCGGGCGCCGTCGTGCCCGCGTCGGCGCTCGAGAGCCTGGTGCTGCCGGCGCGCGTCGCGGACTACGACCCGCGGATGCTCGACGAGCTCACGGGCGCCGGCGAGGTCCTGTGGGCCGGCCACGGCCCCCTGGCCGCCCAGGACGGCCTGGTCAGCCTCCACCTCGCCGCCACCGCCGACCTCACGCTGCCGCTCCTGGACCCGGACGCGATCGTCGCGGTGACCGGGGACCTCGAGATGCTCGACGGCGACGCGCCGTCGGGCGCCGGGACCCCTGTCGAGGGCGTCGCCGCACCGCAGGGTCCGCGCGTCGAGCACGCGCTGCTGGACGTGCTCGGCGGCGGCGGCGGCTTCTTCCTGCCCGCGCTCGCGGAGCAGGTGCGGCTCCGGCTCGGCACCGGCGTCGCCCTGTCAGCCGTGCGCGACGCGCTCTGGGAGCTCGTGTGGGCGGGCCGGGTGACCAACGACAGCATGGCGCCGCTGCGGGCACGTCTCGGCGCGCGCATCGGCGGCACGGCGCACCCGACCCGCCGACCACCGCCCCGGGCCCGCACGATGACGCGGCTGGCCCTGCGCCCCGAGGCGAG
>AXCX01000762.1 GCA_000767215.1 Actinotalea fermentans ATCC 43279 = JCM 9966 = DSM 3133 | reverse complement strand
CGCCGGGGCGGCCGCGAGGCTGTGCGCGGCGACGGCCGCCAGCTCGCTGCGCTCGAGGTCGGGCGCGAGGTAGCCGCGCGCGCCGAGCGCGACGGCGCGGTCCAGGGTGATCTCGTCACCGGGCACGGCCAGCATGATGACGATCGGCGCGGTGTCGAGCTCGCGCAGGCGGCGCATGGCCTCCAGCGGCCCGGTGCCGGGCAGGTGCGTGTCCAGGAGCACGAGCGCGGGTGCGGTGCGCCGGGCGAGCGTGACGAGCTCCTCGGCACTCCCGGCGCCGCGCGCGGGGACGAGACCGGGGACCCCGTGCGCCGCCGCGACGATGCGCTCGCGGACGGCAGCGGAGCCGTGGCACACGACGACGCCGGCCATCCGCCTCCTTCCGCAGTGTCCCGGCACGCACGTCGGCCGGGACGGGGGATCCGCGTGCAGCAATCATCGGCCACCGCGGCGGCGGACCTTAGCGGGTCGGAGGGTGAAGACGCGGGCGGATGGGG
>AXCX01000761.1 GCA_000767215.1 Actinotalea fermentans ATCC 43279 = JCM 9966 = DSM 3133 | reverse complement strand
CACCTGGCGCGGGGGACCGGCCGGCTGCTCGTCGGGAGCACGCGGGGGTCGACCGCGGCGAGCGCGTGGACCCTCGGGGCGGGCGCGGCGGACCACGCGTGGCGGGCGCTGGCCCGGATCGCCGACCCGGAGGAGAACCCGCTGCACACGCCCGACGGCGACGTCGCCGCGCGCGAGGCCTACCTCGCGGCAGTCTCGCGGAATGGGCTGAACGGGTGAATTCTCACCGGGATGACCGTTTTTAACCCCTTGGGCGGTTACGCTCCCAGCACCCCGCGGTCACCGGGCCGCGTCCCCGAAGGGAGTCCCGCCATGGGCTACGAGAAGCCTCAGATCACCGAGGTCGGCACCGTCTCCGACCTGACCCTCGGCCGCCACGGCGGCCCGCGTCCCCCGAAGCCGAACCACGGCGTCTCCTGAGCAGGTCGGTGGGGGCGGGGCGTCCG
>AXCX01000760.1 GCA_000767215.1 Actinotalea fermentans ATCC 43279 = JCM 9966 = DSM 3133 | reverse complement strand
ACCCACGACCGAGGCGGAGGGGGAGCCGTGAGCCTCGTGAGCACGGTGATCGCGCTCGGACCGCGCCGCTGGGCCTTCCTGGCCCGCGTCGCCGCGACGGCCGTCGTCGTCGAGCCCGTCGTGCGCCTGCTGCCCCTGCGGACGGCCGCTCGGCTCGCCGGCGCGCGCCTGGAGCTGGACGCCACGGTCGCCGGGCGGGACGCCTG
>AXCX01000759.1 GCA_000767215.1 Actinotalea fermentans ATCC 43279 = JCM 9966 = DSM 3133 | reverse complement strand
CGACCGCCCGCGCGGCCGAGGTCGCCGAGCGCCACGGCGTCTCCACCACGGCCGACGCCGCCACGGCCGTCCGGGGCGCCGACGTCGTGATCGTGGCCGTCAAGCCGCAGGACGTCGCCGCGGCGCTCGCCGCGGCCGGGCCGGACCTGGCAGCGGGTGCGATCGTCGTCTCCGTCGCGGCCGGGCTGCCCCTCGCGTTCTACGAGGAGCGGCTGCCCGCGGGGACGCCCGTCGTGCGCGTCATGCCCAACACGCCCGCCGTCGTCGGCAAGGGCGCGAGCGGGCTCGCCGGGGGGACCGCCGCGACGCGCGAGCACGTCGCCCTCGCGCGCGAGCTGCTCGCCGCGACTGGCCTGGTGGTCGAGGTCCCCGAGCACCACCTCGACGCGGTGACCGCCGTCTCGGGCTCCGGCCCGGCCTACGTCTTCTACCTGGTCGACGCGCTCGCGGAGGCCGGCGTGCTGCTCGGGCTCCCGCGCGCGCAGGCGCTCGAGCTCGCCGTGGCCACGTTCGAGGGCTCCTCGGCGCTGCTCGCCCAGTCCGGCGAGCACCCCGTGGTGCTGCGCGAGCGGGTGTCGTCGCCCGGCGGGACCACCGTCGCGGCGCTGCGCGAGCTCGACGCCCACGGCGTGCGCGCCGCGGTCCTGGCCGCCGCGGAG
>AXCX01000758.1 GCA_000767215.1 Actinotalea fermentans ATCC 43279 = JCM 9966 = DSM 3133 | reverse complement strand
GACCTCGCGCGCCGCGGGCACGCGCACCGCCCGCAGCACGGCGAGCGCCGCGACGAGGTCGTCGAGCCCGTCGACGACGACGGCGCCGGCCTGCTCGAGCGCGGCCCGCGTGAGCGCCCAGGAGCCCGCCATGGCGCCGGTGTGCGACCGCGCGAAGGCCGAGACGTCGGACCGGCCGACGCAGAACGCGACCACCGGCTTGCGAGCGACGGTCCGGCGGACCGCCGTGACGAGGGCGCGCCCGTCGGCGACGCCCTCGACGTGCAGCCCGACGGCGGTCGTCCGCTCGTCGGCGGCGAGGAAGTCCAGGACGTCGGCGAAGGAGACGTCCGCGGCGTTGCCGAGCCCGACCCCCAGCCGCAGCCCGACGCCCGCGCGGGCGAGCAGGAATGCGATCGCCAGGTTGATCCCGCCCGACTGCGCGACGACGCCCACCGTCCCGGGCAGCAGGTCGGCGACCGCCGGCATGAAGTTCGCCGTGGCGCGGTCGACCGGGTTCATGAACCCGGAGGTGTTCGGGCCGAGCAGCCGGATGCCGCCCGCGCGCGCCACCGCGAGCGCGCGCTCCTGGAGTCGGGCACCCTCGGGCCCGCTCTCGGCGAAGCCGCCCGCACAGACGACGGCGGCCCGCACCCCGGCGGCGGCCGCGTCCTCGAGGGCGCCCGGGACGACGTCG
>AXCX01000757.1 GCA_000767215.1 Actinotalea fermentans ATCC 43279 = JCM 9966 = DSM 3133 | reverse complement strand
CCGGGCGGCAGGGGGGCCCGGCGCGCCCGGGTCGCCTCGGCGCGGGCGGCGAGCTCGGCGTCGTCGGGGTAGGCGATCTGCTCCAGCGTGAGCCCGTGCGCGGGCGCGACGGCGCTCGCGCGGACCCGGGAGGCGAGCAGCTCGGCGGGCCACGTCTCGGGCTTGCGCCCCTCGCCGACGACGGTCAGCGCGCCGACCAGCGAGCGCACCATCGTGTGGCAGAACGCGTCGGCCTGGACGGTGACCACGACGAGGTCCGCGTCGGCCCCGTCGGTCGGTCGGACGACGTCGAGCACCTGCAGGGTGCGTACGGTCGTCGCCTCGGGCCGCGGCTTGCAGAACGCGAGGAAGTCGTGCAGCCCCACCAGCGGTGCCGCCGCGCGCGCCATCGCCTCCGCGTCCAACGGCACCCGGTGTCGCACCACGTGCGCGCGGCGCAGCGGGTCCACGCGCGTCAGGTCGTCGACGATCCGGTAGGCGTAGCGGCGCCACAGCGGCGAGAACCGCGCGTCGAACCCTGGCGGCGCGGGCGCGGCCCGGTGCACGACGACGTCCGGCGGCAGCACTCCCGCGAGGCGGCGGACCAGGACCTCCCCCGGGCTGCCGGCCATGCGGCCGCGCACGGCCTGCCAGACGTCGGCGGGGAGGTCGAGGTGGGCGACCTGGCCGCGCGCGTGCACGCCGG
>AXCX01000079.1 GCA_000767215.1 Actinotalea fermentans ATCC 43279 = JCM 9966 = DSM 3133 | reverse complement strand
CTCGGACCGGACGACGTCGCCGCGCTCGCGGAGACGTGCCGGCGCCTCGCCGGCCTCCCGCTCGCCCTCGAGCTGGCCGCGGCCCGGGCCCGGCTCCTCGACCCGCGCACGTTGCTGCGCCGCCTCGACGAGGCCCCCACCTCCACGGCGCGCGACCTGCCGTCGCGCCACCAGACGATGCGCGCGACGCTCGACTGGAGCTACCGGCTGCTGGACGAGCCCAGCCAGGCCGCGTTCCGACTCCTCGGCGTCTTCCACGGCGGCGCCACGCTCGAGGCGTTCGAGGCGGTCGCCGCGCGGGTCCTGCCCGACGGCACCGACACCCTGGCCACGCTCGAGGCCCTCGTCGAGCAGTCGCTCGTGGTCGTCCGACCGGGGTCGGACGGCCGGCGCCGGTTCACCATGCTCGAGCCCGTCGCCCAGTACGCGCGGTCGATCCTCACCGGCGACGAGCGGGAGCGCGCCGTCGCGACGCACACCGCCTGGGTGCTCGGCCTGGCCGAGCGGGCCGCCGACGGCTACATGCTCGACGACCAGGTGGCGTGGCTGGCCCGCATGGAGTCGGAGGAGGCGAACGTCGACGCCGCCTTCGAGCGCGCCGTCGGGGCCGGCGACGGCCTGGTCGCGGGGCGCCTGACGTGGGCGATGTGGCTCTACTGGTGGCTGCGCGGGCAGCTCGACGAGGGACTGCGCTGGGCGCTGGCCGCGCTCGAGCTCCCCGCTCCCCCGCGCGTGCACGCCTACGCCTCGCTCACGGCAGCGGCGATGAGCTTCGCCGCCGAGCGGTACGAGGACAGCGCCGAGCGCTGGGCGACCGCCGGGCGGTACGCCCGCGAGCACGACGACGTCGACGTCGCGGCGCACGCGCACGCCGGCGAGGGCCTGGTGCGGCTGGCCACGGGCGACCTCGCCGGGGCCGAGTCCTCGTTCCGGACGGCCGCCGCGCTGCCGACGTCCGGGAGCCTCGTCACGCGCTGGCTGAAGGGCCTGTGCCACGCCTGGCTCGGCACGACGCTGCTGCTGGGCGGCGACCGCGCCGGCGCGAGCGAGGCCGCCCGGGTGGGCCTGGCCTCGGCGGACGAGCGCGGCGACCGCCTGGCGGCCTACATCGCGCTGTTCACCCTCGCCCAGGCCGCGATCGGCGACGGCGACCACGACACCGCCCGCGCCCACCTCGACGAGGGCATCCGGCTCTCGGGCGAGACGCGCGACCTCGCCAACCTCGCGTTCTTCCTCGAGGCCCTCGCGGTCGTCGAGTCGGCCGCCGGGCGGCACGAGCGGGTCGCGCTCCTGCTGGGCGCGGCCGAGGGCCTGCGCGAGGAGGTCGGCGCCCGGGTCTACGGCTACTACCAGCCGGACGAGCGGCTCCTCCGCGCCGCCGTGGCGGCCGCCCGCGACGCCCTCGGCGAGGACGCGTACGAGGACGCGGCCGACGCCGGCCGGTCACTCGACGCGGCCGGCGCCGTCCACGCCGCCCTGGGCTGACGCGTCACACGACGGCGACCAGACCGACCAGCCGCGTGGTCGCGGCCGCCGCGTCGGGCGCACCCGGCTGGGTGTCGTAGACGACCCGCCCGGTCGCCCGCTCGCGCACCTGGAGCCGCACGCGGTCGCCGAGGAACGTGCGCCCGCGGTCGAGCGTCACGGTGAAGGCGTAGTCGCCCCGGCCGCCGAGGGTCCCCCGGCCCGTGACCACCACCCGCGCGCCGTCGACGGTGACCAGGTCGTGGCCCGTCGAACGCAGGGTCCCCAGGCGCGGCAGCCCGAGCGTCGTGAGCCCCGCGACCGAGCCGTCGGCCCGCGCCGTGACCGCGAGCGCGACGCTCCCCGCGCGCCCGCCCTGGACGTACGCGCCGACCGCCGCGACCGACCCCACGAACCCGACCCGTCCCGGCACCGTCACCTCGCGGACGGCCTCGGCCTCGAGCGCGACACCGCCGTGGTCGACGACCGTCACCGGGACGGTGACCTGCAGGACCGACCCCGGCGCCGGCGGCGCCGACGGACGGAACCGGAACGAACGCGCCAGCTCCCCCGTGGGCGACTGCTGCGGGTCCACCGCCTCGAGCGTGCCCGGGACCGGCGCACCGGCCGACGTGACGCGCACGCCCGCCTGCACCGACGCCACCGACATCCACTCGTCGAAGGTGAGGTCGACGTCGTCGGCGCCCTCGGTCAGCGCGACCGACGCGACCGCGGGGGCGGCGAGCCGGTGCAGGCCGACGTTGACGTCGTAGTGCTCCGGAAGCACCTGGAGCGGCTCGCTGTACGCCGTGCGGTAGCCCGGCTTCTCGTACCGCACCAGCCACCAGCCCGGCAGCACGTCCCAGCCGTACCGGCCGTCCGACGTCGTGACCTGCGGGTTGGACTGCCCGAAGGCTGCCGCGTCCCACTGCGTCCACGGGCCGTCGGGGCCCGGGCCGGTCAGCACCGTGGCCGTCACGCCATCGACCCGCTGGCTCTCCAGCGCCTCGTAGACGAAGCCGCTCGGGTCGAAGATCCAGGTCGGCCGTGCGGCCGGCGGGTTGCCGGGCTCGCGCGGGATCCACTGGATCCGCTTGTCGCACTTCTTCTCGCGGGCCATCACGTACTCGGTGATCTGCGCCATCTCGTCGTTGACCATCTGACCGATGCCGAGGTCGAGCGTCTCCGAGATGGCCGTGTCCGCGCCGAGCGCCACGATGCCGCCGAGGGCGCCACCGACCCACGAGCCGCCGAGGAGGCCGAGGAGGTTCAGCAGGTCGCTGCCCGTCCGGTAGACCACGACGGTCGCGCGGCTGTAGTCGACCTGCTCCTGCATCTGGTCGGCGATGTCCGGCGAGCAGGGCCGGATCTCCTCGTTGATGTAGGTCTCCAGCTCCGCGAGCTTGTACTCCTCGTCGCCGGTGCCCAGCCAGGACTTGAGCTGGTTCACGGTGATGCCGCCCGCGGACTTCAGCTTGAGCACGATGTCGATCGCGACCCCCGCCTTGTCCACCCAGCCGAGCGGCATGAAGGCGACCGCGTCCGGCACGAGCGCCGAGTCCGGCGCCAGGTAGGACACCGGGACGGTGCCGCGGATCCGGATCTCGTACCCGTCGGAGTGCTCGGTGCCCGTCACGGACAAGCCGTGGGCGGGCACACCGCTCGCCCGCTGCAACAGCTGGTCCGCCGCGGTGGGCTCGTACTCCTCGACGAGCGTCGTGCGCACCGTGCCCTCGACCGGGACACCCGTCCCGCCCAGCAGGAAGCCGACGGCGCGCTCGTCGCCCGAGCCCTCCACGACCGCCTCCCGCGGGTCGTTGAACGGGGCCTGCGTCAGGTGCCGCAGCTCCGTGACCGTCGGCACGTCCAGGTCGTCGATCGTGGCGACCGGGACGCCGTCGACCTCGTAGTCCACCCAGATGTCCCCGACCTCGGCCGACGACGCCGGGTGGACGACCGCCGTGCAGGCGTTCCCCGTGCAGGTGCCCGTCGCCACGGCGTTGCCCACGTGCGCGACGTAGTCGTGCACCCGGGAGGCGTCGGCGAACTCGGCCGTCACGGTGACCGGTCGGCTCGGGACGTAGACCATCGTGAACGCGGCCACGCCCTGGCTCGGGTCGATCGCGATGCTCCGCGAGCCCGCCGCGGTCACGCCGGCGTTGTCGACGACGATGCGCGTCGGCTGGACGAACGTCGGCTCGTACCGGACCGTCCACGGGCCCGAGGAGAGCGCGACGCCGTCGGCGCTCGCGTACGCCCGCAGCTCGTGCAGGGAACCGCGCTGGGCGATGGGCAGCGTGACGTCGACCGTGAAGCGCCCACCCGGTCCGGCGGTGGCACCACCGACGACGACGTCGCCCTGGCGCACCTCGACCGGCACGCCCGCGGGAGCCGTCCCGGTGAGCCGGAAGGACTCCGAGACGACGGTCCGCGGCCCGGTCAACGTGACCCCGGCCACCTGGCCGACGACCGCGCCGAGCTGCCGCAGCGTGCCGCCGAAGTCCTCGACCACGGCGACCGCTGACCGCACGGTGCCCGACGGCGCCGCCGGGTCGACCCGCACGGAGTACCGGACGACGGTCGCGGCTGAGCCGGTCAGGGGCACCCGCACCTCGCCGCCGGCGAACGTCGCCGCCACGGGCGCGCCGTCGACGGTGACGGACGCGGCCTCGAGCGTCGTCCCCGCGGGGATCGTCGCGCGCAGCGCGGACCGGCCGTCGCCGCCCGCGGGCAGCTCGACCCGGAAGGTCAGGAGCCCGCCCGGGATGACCGGCGTCGGCAGCGCCTGCATGACGGTGGCCGTGCCGGTGGTCTCCGGGGAGAGCGGCACCGTGCCCAGGTCGACGAGGCGACCGTCCGCGACGGACACCACGACCGGCGCCGACAGGGCACTGCCCGACCGGAACACCACCCGGTACGTGCCGGCCTCGGGCACGCCCAGCGTCGCCTCGGCGCCGTAGCCGCCTGCGGTGCCCGCCGGGGCCCACGTCCCGGTCGTCGACTGGCGGAGCACCGTCGCCGTCCACGAGGCGACGCCGACGCCGGACCCGTCGACGAGCCGTGCCGTGACCCCGCCGGCCTGCACGAGGTCCAGCCGGAGCTCGACGTCGGCCTCGCGGCCGAGGGTCACCCGGGCGCAGCCGTGGCTGAGGCCGCGCTCCAGGCCGTAGGCACAGAGCTCGACCACGTCACCCTCCGCGCCCACGACGGGCACGAGCGGACCGGCGGGCACGTAGCGCCCGGCGACCGTGAGCGAGACCCGCAGGTGGGTGTTGGTCGCCCAGTCCATGGGCTGCTCCGTCGGCTCGCCACCCGCGTTGGTCGTGAACAGCCGGGGCCGGACCACGTACGCCGGGACCGGCAGCAGGTCCAGTGCGACCCGGTTCGCGTCCCCGGGTGCGAGGCGCGCCGGCGTACCGCCGGAGAGCCGGCCCGGCGCCGTCGCGGTGACGTCCGCGGCGCCCGCAAGCGCGGGGATCGCCGCGACGCCGTCGGCGGCCGTGACCGCGTTGAACACCCAGTCGCGCCCGTCCACCCGCTGGCGGACGGTCACCGTGGCCCCCGGCAGCGCGGCGCCGTCGGCCCGCACGCTCGCGGTGACCGACGAGGCGGGCAGCACCTCCGAGCGGAGCTCGACCGTCTGAGCGCCCGGCTCGAGCACGGTGCGCACCGAGGGCTGGCTGACGGTTCGCGACTGGTCGTCCAGCCGCGTGCTGACGACGACCTCGGTCCCGTGCGGGAGCCCGTCGACGCCGACGTCGGTGGCCCCGGAGGCAAGGCGCCGGGTCGCCAGGAGGGTCCCCTCCGCGTCGTGGACCCGGACCGTCTGCGCCGGCGCCGGCTGGCCGTCCGGCGGCAGCACCCGGACCGTGACGACCGCGTGCCGCACCGGGGTCAGGTCCAGCGCCACGGGCGTCGCCGCGCGGACGCTGAACGTCGAGCGGGCGACGGTGTCTCCGTCGCTTGTCACGAGGCTCGCCGTCCATGTCCCTGGCGAGAGCGGCACCGCCGCCTCACCGGGAGCCGTCGCCGACTGACGCTGGGTACCCCGCGGGCCGGCCAGCACGAGCTCCAGCCCGGGCAGGTCGTGCTCGCTCGCGGCGACGGACAGGTCGAGGCGACCGCTGACCGGCCCCACCGTCCCACCGCGGGTGTGGGCGCGCGCCCCGTCGGCGAGGACCACCTCGGCCCACCCGACCGCCGGCAGCTCGCCGTCGAGGCGGTACGGCGCGATCGCGTACACACCGGGCGCGGTCTCCGCCATCGGCATCGTCACGTCGGGGGCCGCGACGGTGCGCTGGCCCGCGTCGGCCCAGATGCGCAGCGCGGCCGTCATGCCCGGCTCGCCCTCCGCCACGGCGGTGAGGTCGCTGCCGAGAACCAGGGCGGCGCCGTCGGCCGTGCGCGGCGCCTCGACGGCGAGCCGCTGCACGCCCTCGCTCGCGGTCGTGGTGAGGAGGGTCCCGGTGTGCTCGCGCTCGGGCCAGTCGAGGCCCAGCACGGCGACCACTCGCCACAGGTACGTCGCGCGGGGCACGAGGTCGCCTGCGGAGATGCTCAGCATGCCCGTACCGGGCCCCGTCGTCCCGGCTGCCGTCCACGTCGTCTCACGCGTCGGCGACCACATCTGGCGCTCGAGCCGGTAGTGGTCCACGGGCACACCCGCGGGCAGACCCTCGAACTCCATCCGCACGTCGACGGCGCGCACCTCGGCGGGGACGAGATCGCCGCGCTCGGGGAGGTCGGTGCGCTCCGTCGTCGGGGCCGACCACGCACGCGTGGACCCGTCAGCGAGAACCACGTCGACGCGGTAGTCGAACCAGGTCAGGAGCGGCAGGCCCGCGTCGGTGAACTCGGTCGCCGCCGACGCCGCGACGTCGGCCACGGGGACCCACGCCGACGTGTCGCCGACCGAACCGCTCGCGAGCTGGCCGCCGTCACGGCGCAGCACCCGGTAGGCCGCCACGGTGCCGCCGACGCGGTCGTCCGCGGCCTCCCACGAGAGCACGATCGTGTCCGGACCCTGCCGGGAGAGGAATACCTGCGCGCCGCCGCGCGCCTCGGCCGTCAGGGGGCTCCCGGCGTTCCCGGCGGCGTCCAGTGCCCGCACGGAGTAGGTCGTCCAGACGTGCGCCCGGTCCATCAGCAGGCTCACGTCGTAGGACGGGGCCGACGGCGGGACGACCGCCAACGGGCGCCCGTCCGCCACGATCTCGTAGCCGCGCAGCTGACCGTCGTCGGTCGCGGTCGGCCAGGCCAGCCGCAGCGCGTCGCGCGCCAGGGGCGTCGCGGTCAGTGCGGCGCCGTCGGGCCACACGGGTGCGGTCGTGTCCGCCGGGCCCTCGTTGCGGACGGCCGCGACCACCGTGTCGCCCACCCACAGGGCGACCACCGAGCCGTCGTACGACGGCGCCGCGCGCCAGGCCCGCTCGCCCAAGGGGTACGTGGGCTGGCCCTCGACCGGCTCCTCCCACGGCTCGTCCTCCGACGATCCGGCGACCTTCACCGGCACACCGTCGGGCAGGGTGACCGCCCACACGCGACCGGGCAGCGAGCCCTCGTCGTACTGGACGTCGTCGTACACGACGACGGTGCCGTCGCCGCTGATGCGGGGGCGTGCGGCCGACGACACGCCCTCGGCCACGGGGACCGGCGTGCGCACGGGGACGGCTGCGCTGGTGTCGACGGCGACGAGCCCGTCCTCGGCCTGGTAGACGACCGTCGACCCGTCCGCGTCGAGCGACGGCTGCGTGCCGTAGGCGGCGTCGGTCAGCCCCGCCCGGCGCGTGAGGTCGGCCGCGGCGACCGCGACCGCACGCACGGACGTCGGCTCGCCGTTCTCGTCGAGCGGGCCCGGCACGAGCTCCACCCAGGCGAGGGTGCTGCCGTCGTCGCTGATCGTGACGTCGTTCGCCCAGTCCGGCAGGGCCAGGGACGCCTCCACCGTGCCGGCGACGACGTCGACGACCTCGACGCGGTGGCTCGGCTCCTCGCTCCACGGATCGCCGAGGAGCACGACGGCACGGGAGCCGTCACCCGAGACGTCGACGGCGCGGGCGGGCGTCTCTCCCGCCTCCGGGGAGCGCGGCAGGCGCGCGATCGACCCGTCCGGCCGGGCGATGAAGGCCTCCTCGGCGGCCGCGCCCGGCTCGGCGACGGACTCGTCGTCGAGGGTCACCCAGACGACGGTGCCACCGTCCGCCGACAGCGCAGCCCGCTGGGCGCCGAACGCTCCCGCGGGCTGGTCAGGCGCCCCCGCGACGTGGTCCACCAGCCGCGTGGTGCCTGCGACGCGGTCACGCAGGAGCAGGCCGCTGCGGGCTCCCGGCAGGCCGTACGTCGCGTAGAGCACCTCGGTCCCCGACGCGCTCACGTCGACGACGGTGTTCAGGATCTCGCCCTCACCCGGGTAGTCGCCACTGACGGGCTGCAGGCTGTACGCGGCGGGTCCGGCGGCGGTCGAGAGTGCGGTCGCCGGGGCGGTCGCGGGTGCGGTCGCCGGCATCGGCGCGGCCGCAGCCGGGATGCCGACGCCGATCAGGCCGCCGACGAGGGCGGAGACGAGCAGGTGGGGGGCGCGCCGTCGTCGGGCGCGGGCAGCAGCAGGCACGGGGGTCCTCAGGGTCGAAGGGAGGCACGGCCCCGGTCACGGGTCGCCATGCCACGCCCAGCGTCCCGGCGGGCAGCGGCCCGCGACCACGGGCAGCACCCGCACACCACCCGCACACTTCGCCCGGGCGGCCTGCGCGCCCGCCCCGTGCTACCGCGCGGGCGCTCGGCGGGCCTCGATGAGCGTCCGCGTCGAGTGCGCGACGAAGCTGCCGTGCGCGCGGATGTGCGCGTCCATCCGGAGCAGCGCCTCGCGGTACCTGGTCACGTCGAAGTCGGGGACCCACCAGACGCAGCGCCGCAGGATCCAGACCACCGCGCCGACGTCGCCGAACACCATCCGGCAGTGCGCCGTACGCAGGTCGACGATGTCCAGCCCCGCCGCGGCGGCGGCCGCCGCCTCCCGGCGCGGGTCGCGTTCCTGGCGCGCGTCGTCCCCGAGGGGGCCGCGGAACCACTCGATGAGCTCGAACGCGGACCCGGGGCCGACGTGCTGGGCGAGGTACGTCCCGCCGTCGGCGAGCACGCGCGCGATCTCGCCGAACGCCGGCGCCACCGGATGGCGGCTCGTCACCAGCTCGAAAATCCCGTCCGGGAAGGGCAGCGGCGCACCCTGCTCCACGGCCACCACGTCCACGCCGCGCGGCGCCAGGAGCTCGCGGGCCCGGGCGACGTTGGGCGGCCACGCCTCGGTGACGGCCATGCGGGGCGGGAGCACCGGCATCTGGGCGACCACCTCACCGCCACCCGTGTCCAGGTCGAGCGCGGACCGCGCCGTCGCCAGCCGGCCCGCGACGAGCCGCGCGTAGCCCCAGGGCGGACGCTCCTCCGTGGCACGGCCGTCCAGCCAGCCGAAGTCCCACCCGGTGACGTCCGCGCGCTCCGCCTCGTCGACCAGCTCCTCGAAGGTCCGCATCCCCGCATCCTCGCCGCCGCGTCAACGGCATTCCCGCGCGGGGCGCCACCGCGCGTCCGGACCGGACGCCGCGCGTCACGGCCCGGCGACGCCCGGGTGGCAGAGTTGCACCCATGACGTACCTCGCCGACGACGCCCGCTACGACGCCATGACCTACCGCCGCACCGGCCGCAGCGGGCTGGACCTGCCGCTGCTGTCCCTCGGGCTGTGGCAGAACTTCGGCGACCGGAGCCCGCTGGACACCCAGCGCGCCGTGATCCGCCGCGCTTTCGACGCGGGCATCACCCACATCGACCTGGCGAACAACTACGGCCCGCCCTACGGGTCGGCCGAGCGCAACTTCGGGCGCATCCTGCGCGAGGACCTCGCGCCGTACCGCGACGAGCTGGTCATCTCCACCAAGGCCGGCTACGACATGTGGCCCGGCCCCTACGGCCAGGGCGGCGGCTCGCGGAAGTACCTGCTGGCGAGCCTGGACCAGTCGCTGGCGCGGATGGGCCTGGACTACGTCGACATCTTCTACAGCCACCGCTTCGACCCGACGACGCCGCTCGAGGAGACGATGGGCGCGCTCGACACGGCCGTCCGGTCGGGCAAGGCGCTGTACGCGGGGATCTCGAGCTACTCCCCCGCGGACACCCGCCGGGCCGCCGCGATCCTGGCCGACCTCGGCACCCCGCTGCTCATCCACCAGCCCTCGTACTCGATGCTCAACCGGTGGATCGAGACCGAGGGCCTGCTCGACGCCGTCGAGGAGCTCGGCGTCGGCGTCATCGCGTTCTCCCCGCTCGCGCAGGGCATGCTCACGGGCAAGTACCTCGGCGGTGTGCCGGACGACTCGCGGGCCGCGACCGGCACGTCCCTCGCCCCGACGCTGCTCACCGAGCAGGCCCTCACGCACATCCGTGCGCTCGACGCGATGGCCCGCGACCGCGGGCAGACGCTCGCGCAGATGGCCCTCGCGTGGGCGCTGCGTGACACCCGCGTCACGTCGCTCGTCATGGGCGCCCGCAACCTCGAGCAGCTCGAGCAGAACCTGGGTGCGCTGGCCAACCTGGAGTTCTCCGACGAGGAGCTCGCGGCGATCGACCAGCACGCCGTCGACGCCGGCATCGACATCTGGGCGACCTCGCGCGGTGCCGAGGGCCCGCCGCGCCCGAAGAAGCGCTGACGCCCGACGGCGGTCGCCCGCAGCCCCACCGGGCCCCTGCCCAGCCCCGGCTCATCCCCTGACCCACCGGGCATCCCCCTGACCCACCGGGCATCCCCCTGACCCACCGGGCATCCCCCTGACCCACCGGGCATCCCCTGACCCACCGGGCATCGACCCACCGGGCCCTGAGGTCGAGCTTTGTGATCGAGGTCGAAGGTTCGGACCCTCGACCTCGATCGAAACCTTCGACCTCGGCGGGATGGGCGGCACACGTGCCGGGAGGCGACCGACGGGCGGCGTCACGCCGGTGGGGCGACCTCGCCGGCGATCGGGCGGCCGACGACGAGCGCGCGGCGTACGGCGTCGGGCAGCTCGAGGAAGTCGCGGTCGGGCTGCGCGCCGACGGCGTCGAGGACCGTGCTGAAGAAGCACCGCGCCGCGGCGGCCAGCACGACCGAGAGGATCTCGTCGTCGGGCACGCCCAGCGCCCGCAGGGGCGCGAGGTGCTCGTCCGTCATGTCCGCCGCGCCGGCGGCCACCGCGTCGGCGAGCGCCATCACGGCACGGTCGCGCTCGGAGAGCTGGTCGGTGGGCTCGTCGGCGACGGCGCAGCGCAGGCCGTCGGCGTCGAGCATCCCGCGACGCAGCATCACCTGCCCGTGGGCGAGGCAGCAGTAGCTCGACCGGAGCCGGCGCGCAGCCGCGACGGTGGCGAGCTCGTACGTGCGCAGGTCCATCGACGCCTTGACCGCGCCGTTGAGCTGCGCCCACGCGGCGTAGACGGCGGGCCGGTGGGCGAACACCCGGGTGTACTCCCGGACGAAGCCGAGCGCCTCCCGGTCCGCCTCGAACAGGGCCTGGACGTCCGGCTCGGCCTCGTCCGGCCCGCTGATCCACGCCATCGCCCGCACCGTCCCCTGTTTGCACCGCCGGTGACCGTCTCAAGTGCCGATGATGCCCGCGCGCGGTACCGCACGTCGAGGTCTGCCGCCGGCTCGCGTCCGGCGACGGCGCGCGCGGGCCTGCGCGTCCACGTTGGCCGCACCGGCGCCCGCCGACCATGCTGGTGCCCTGGCCGGAACCGCCGAGCGACCTGGGAGCACACCATGCCCGAGCACGACCACCACCACGACGGCCACGCGCACGACGGCCACGCGCACGCGCATGACCACGCGCACGACCACGACGGCCACGACCACGACCACGGCCCGACGCCGGGCACCATGGCGTGGCTGGACCTGTCGGTCCCCGAGGCGGCGGCGATCCGGGACTTCTACTCGGGCGTCGTCGGCTGGACCGCCGAGCCGGCGCCCATGGACGGCTACGACGACTGGACGATGGCGAGCGCCGACGGCGAGGCCGCGGCCGGGATCTGCTACGCGCGCGGCGAGAACGCCGGGCTGCCGCCCGTCTGGATCCCCTACTTCGCCGTCACCGACCTCGACGCCGCCGTGAGCGCCGCGACCGGGGCGGGCGGCGTCGTCGTCGCCGGGCCGCAGCGCGACGGCGGCTCCGGCTACGCGGTGCTGCGCGACCCCGCCGGGGCGACGTTCGCCGTCTTCCAGGCCGGCTGAGCCGCCGGACGCGTCAGCGGCGCCGGCCCCGCAGGGCCCGCTGGACCATCTGGCCGGCGAAGGCGATCAGCAGCACGCCGAAGAGCACGTTGGACAGCCGTGGGCTGAGCAGCCCGGCGAGGCTCGCGCCGAGCGCGGACGCGACCGCTGCGGCGACCCCGACGGCCAGGCCGCTGCGCACGTCCACCATGCCGCCCCGCGCGTTCGCAACCGTCCCCGTGATCGCGGTGGGGATGATCACGAGGAGCGACGTGCCCTTGGCGACGAGGTCGCTCGCCCCGAACACGGCGATGAGCACCGGCACGATGACGATGCCCCCGCCGATGCCGAACAGGCCGGACAGGATGCCCGTCACGAGGCCCAGGGCGAGCAGCGCGGGCGCGAGCGCCCAGGTCAGCGCGATCGAGCCGTCGCGCTCGGGCAGCGACACGAACAGCTGCACGGCGGCGGCCACCAGGAGCGCGGCCAGCAGCCACCGGAACACGTCGACGCGGACCCGGCGCAGGATGCGCGTCCCGATGGTCGACCCCGCCATGGCGCCCAGCGCGACGACCACGGCCACGCCGACCGCGACGTCGCCGCGCACCGCGTAGGTGACGACGCCCGCGAGGGACGCCGGGACGATGGCCGCCAGCGACGTGGCGGCCGCCCGGCGGTCCTCCAGGCGCGCGACGAGCAGCAGCAGCGGGACCATCACGATGCCGCCGCCGACGCCGAACGTCCCGGAGAGGAGTCCGCCGGCCAGGCCGACGAGCACGAGACGGCTGAGCGCGGGACCGGCGGGGGCGCCGTCGAGGGCGGGTTCGGTCACGGGCGGCCACTCTACGACCGTCGGGGCCCGACCGCGTTCCGCCGACCCCTCGCCCGGCACCTACCCTTCTCACCGTGGCCCATCTGCTCGGCGGCGAGTCCCTCCGCCTGGAGTACCCGACGACGCTCGTGTTCGAGTCCGTGACCGTCGGCATCTCCGAGGGCGACCGGATCGGCGTCGTCGGGCGCAACGGCGACGGGAAGTCCTCCCTGCTGCGGCTGCTCGCAGGACGCCTGGAGCCCGACGGCGGACGGGTCACCGTGCGCGGCGGCGTCCGCCTCGGCGTGCTCGAGCAGGGCGACGTGCTGGACCCGGCGCTCACGGTGGGGGCCGCCGTCGTCGGCGACCGGCCCGAGCACGAGTGGGCCGGCGACGCGAAGGTGCGCGACGTGCTGGCGGGCCTGGTCGCGGACCTGCCCTGGGACGGGCTCGTCGGGAACCTCTCCGGCGGCGAGCGCCGGCGCGTGGCCCTGGCCGCGCTGCTCGCCGGTGACCACGACGTGCTCTTCCTCGACGAGCCGACCAACCACCTCGACGTGCAGGCGATCACGTGGCTCGCCGGGCACCTGAAGGCGCGGTGGGCGCCGAACGCCGGCGGCCTGCTCGTCGTCACGCACGACCGGTGGTTCCTCGACGAGGTCTGCACGGCCACCTGGGAGGTGCACGACGGCGTCGTCGAGCCCTTCGAGGGCGGGTACGCCGCCTACGTGCTCCAGCGGGTCGAGCGCGACCGGATGGCCGCCGCGACCGAGGCGCGGCGGCAGAACCTCATGCGCAAGGAGCTCGCGTGGCTGCGCCGCGGCGCGCCCGCGCGGACCTCCAAGCCCAAGTTCCGGATCGACGCCGCCAACGCGCTGATCGCGGACGTGCCGCCGCTGCGCAACCCGACCGAGCTGGCGCGGCTCGCGACGGCGCGGCTCGGCAAGGACGTCATCGACATCGTCGACGTGTCCGTCAGCTACGGCGAGCCGGGCACCCCGACCGAGCACCCCGTGCTCCGCGACGTCACCTGGCTCGTCGGGCCCGGCGAGCGCACCGGCATCCTCGGGACGAACGGCGCCGGCAAGTCCACGCTGCTCGGGCTGGTCACGGGCGAGGTGGCGCCGACGACCGGCCGGGTCAAGCGCGGCACCACCGTGAAGGTCGCCGCCCTCACCCAGGACCTCGCCGAGCTCGCCGACGTGGCGGACGAGCGCGTGAGCGACGTCGTCGCGCGCTACCGGACCACCTACGCGACGGGCTCGGGCAGCTCGGCCCGCGACCTCACGCCCGGGCAGCTGCTCGAACGCCTCGGGTTCACGAACGCCCAGCTCGCGACGCCGGTGCGCGACCTCTCCGGCGGCCAGCGGCGCCGCCTGCAGCTGCTGCTCACGCTCCTGGACGAGCCCAACGTGCTGGTCCTCGACGAGCCGACCAACGACATGGACACCGACATGCTCGCCGCGATCGAGGACCTCCTCGACACGTGGCCGGGGACGCTCGTGGTCGTCTCGCACGACAGGTACCTGCTCGAACGCGTCACCGACCAGCAGTACGCGGTGCTCGACGGCCACCTGCGGCACGTCCCGGGCGGCGTCGACGAGTACCTGCGCCTGCTGTCCAGGCGGGACGCCGCGGGGGCGACGCGCGGGGCCGCGGCACCGACGTCGGGCCCGGGCGCGTCGCCCGACCGCCCCGGGGGCGG
>AXCX01000756.1 GCA_000767215.1 Actinotalea fermentans ATCC 43279 = JCM 9966 = DSM 3133 | reverse complement strand
CGGGCCCTGCAGCCGCTGCCGCTGCTCGTGCTGACCCTCGCCGTCGCCGTCGGGGTGGGCGGCCTGCTCCTGGTGAGCACCATCCGCGCGGGCCAGGTCCGCGCGTCGTGGGACCTCGTGGGCGCGGATGCCATGGTGACCGCCGACGACGTCGGCCTGCTGGCCGCGCGGCTGCGCGACGAGCCCGGCGTGACCGAGGTCGTGGCGGCGCGCGTGGTCAGCGGCGCGCGCGCGGACCTCGGCAACCGCGACACGGAGGTCACGGTGCTCGCCGTGGACGAGCCGTACCGGGTGACCCTCGAGGGCCTGCCCGGCGCCGACGTGAACCTCGCGGCCCTGGACCGGCTCCCCTACGGCACCACGGTGCCCGTGCCGGAGCGCGGGGACCCGCGCCCGACGGTGCAGGCCGTGGTGAGCCCGTGGGTCGCCGAGCGCATCGGTTCTCGCGGGCTCTCCCTGTGGGTGTCGGGCGCGCGGACCGAGCTCGACGTCGTCGGGACCACGACCTACGCACCGCTGGGCTCCGGGCGCGGCCCGTTCGTGTTCCTCGCCCTGGGGACCCTCATCGCCGACCAGGGCGCGCTGCCGCCCACGGTCGCCTGGGTGCACGGGCCGGGCGCGGCGGAGGCGGCCGCGGCGGTGGTCGGGGCGCTCCCGCCGGACTCCGCGGACACGGTGGGCACGGCCACG
>AXCX01000755.1 GCA_000767215.1 Actinotalea fermentans ATCC 43279 = JCM 9966 = DSM 3133 | reverse complement strand
CGCCGCGCCTCACGCCGCGCCCGACCCCGCGCCCCACCCCGCGCCCCACACCGCGCCCGACGGGTCGGCCGAGGCCGCGCCCGACGGGTCGGCCGACGACTGACCTCAGTCGCGCGTCGGGTTCGTCAGCTGGTCCAGCCGGCGCTCCACGGCGTCCCGGTAGGCGCTGTCGCACGACTCGCGGGCGGACAGCGTCACCGCGTTGTCGAGGCAGTCCTGGTGCGTCATCTGCTCGGACCACAGCACCAACGACGACGACATCGACAGCGCCAGCATCACCGTGAACACGAGGCCGACCACCAGCATCGGGGCGACCTGCTCGCGCAGGCCGGGGCGCCGCGCGCCCGACAGCGCCCACACCCCGGTGCCGAGCGCCGCGAGGACGAACGCCAGGCTGCCGAGCTGCCACGGCAGGCGCAGCCGGGACGTCAGCAGCGCCGCGAGCACCAGGAGCAGGAACGTGCCCATCCGACGCTGGACGACGCGCAGGGCCTCGGGGTCGGGTGCCGGCGGCGGGGTCCGCGGCGCTCGCGGCACCGGCGCAGGACGCTGA
>AXCX01000754.1 GCA_000767215.1 Actinotalea fermentans ATCC 43279 = JCM 9966 = DSM 3133 | reverse complement strand
CGCAGGCGGCTCGGCTTGGCGGGCGCGTCGGCCTTGGTCCGCGAGTCCGGCTCGGACGGCTCCGCGTCCGGCTCGCCGCCGCGACGGCCGGTCGCCCAGGCCACGGCCTGCCGCAGGCGCGGCACCACCTGGTGCACGGGCGTGGCGGTCAGCACCAGCACGCCGAAGACACCGGCCAGCAGCAGCAGCGGGACGGTCACCCAGGCCGTGACCAGCGTCTCGAGCGGCGTGGCCACGACGTACCCGACCACACCCCCGGCGGCGCGGACCGGCTCGAAGCCGTCCGACGGCGACGGGAGTCCGGCGTCGAGGTGGACGAGCCCGCACGCCGCGAGCAGGAGCGCCGTGATGCCGATGCCCATGCGCCCGTTCGCCTGCACCCGGTCGGGGTGGCGCATGAGCCGGACGGCGCCGGCGACCAGCAGCACGGGGACGACGAGGCCCACGACGCCGAAGGTCCCCGCGACGGCGTTGTGCACGACGTCGCCGGCGGTGCCGGACAGTCCCCACCACTCGCGCGCCGCGACGACGACCGCCAGCCCGACGAGGGCGAAAGCGATGCCGTCCCGGCGGTGCGCAGGATCGAGGTCGCGCGCGCCCTGGCCGATGTGCCGGGCGGCCCCGCCCACGAGGTGCGCGCCGCCCATCCAGACCCCGCGGACCATGCGCACGGGCAGCGACCGGCGCGGCGGGGGCGCCGGACGCG
>AXCX01000753.1 GCA_000767215.1 Actinotalea fermentans ATCC 43279 = JCM 9966 = DSM 3133 | reverse complement strand
CACGGCCGGCGCAGCTCGGGGTCGAGGGCGCCGCGCGTCGTGCCGCCCTCGTCCCGGCTGCCGACGAGCCAGGTGGCGTGGTCGGACGCGAGCCAGGCGCGCGCGAGCGCGTGCCACCGGGCGCCGACGGGCCTCTCCAGCCAGGTGTCGGCCTCGGTGGTGGGGACGAGCGACGGCTGCTCGGCGCCGTCGTCGCCGACGAGGCCGGCCGCCTCCGCGACCTCCACGACCAGGGCGGCCACGGCGTCGGTCACCTCGAGGCGGACGGCGAGGCGACGCAGCTCGCGTACCCCGAGGCCACCGGTGCGCACCTGCGACGCGGGCTGGTCGCCCCACATCGCGACGAGGGCCGCGACGAGGCGGACGAACTCCTCGGCGTGCCGGGCGCCGTCGCCGGCGACCACGGCAGGGTCCGGCACGGCCGGGACGACCTCGGGGGCGTGGGCGGGCGAGGCGTGCGTGCGGTCCCCGCGCAGTGCGAGGCCGATCTCGCGCGGGAGCACCGCGTGCTGCGTGTCGCTCATCGCGAGCAGGCCGTGCCGCAGCAGCCACTGCACGGCGGTGCGGACCGGCGAGGTGGGCCCGCCCGGCTGCGGCGCCTGGCCGAC
>AXCX01000752.1 GCA_000767215.1 Actinotalea fermentans ATCC 43279 = JCM 9966 = DSM 3133 | reverse complement strand
CCGCGACGACCGCCGCCGCGACCACGACGGGCACGAGGGCGTCGACGCCGAGCGCCGCCACGGCGTCCGCCACCGGGCGACGGCTGGCCGCCAGCCGCGGCACGCCGAGCACGCCGACGAGCACCGTGCCCACGACCGCGTACGTCACGAGCACGGTGGCCAGGGCGACGGCGATCGCGCGCGGGAGCGTCCGCTCGGGGTCCCGCACCTCCTCGCCGAGGGTCGCGATGCGCGCGTACCCGGCGAACGCGAAGAACAGCAGGCCGGCGCCCTGGAGGACGCCGACCGGGCCCACGTCGCCGTCCCCGGACCCGAGCCCCGCCAGCCCCGTCGCGCCCGCGTCCCGCCCGAGGACCGCGGCCAGGACGGCGACCGTCGCCAGGACCGCGAGCACGGCGACCACGACGACCGTCGTCACCCGGGCAGAGCGCTGGACGCCGGTCGCGGCCAGGGCCGTCAGGATCACGACGGCGCCGATCGCCACGACCCGGGCCCGGTCCGGCCACAGGTAGGAGCCCGCGGTCAGGGCGACGGCCCCCACGCTGGCCGTCTTGCCGACGAGGAAGGCCGCGCCGGCCAGGGTGCCGGCCGCCGGCGACAACCGCGCCCGCCCGTAGGCGTAGGCGCCTCCCGACGTGGGCAGCCGCGCGGCGAGGCGCGCGCTGGAGTCGGCGTTCGCCCAGGCGATGACTGCCGCCAGGGCGAGCGCGATCGGG
>AXCX01000751.1 GCA_000767215.1 Actinotalea fermentans ATCC 43279 = JCM 9966 = DSM 3133 | reverse complement strand
CGGGTCGTCCCGGCGGACGGGAATGCGACGGGCCCCGCGAGCGTCGTACCATTGGCACTCGGATGAGCCGAGTGCCAGGCCGGGCGAGCACCCCGCCGGGCCGACCTGTCGAGCTGACCTGGAGGGACAGTGCCGACGTACTCCTACGCGTGCACCGCGTGCGGGCACCGCTTCGACGCCCAGCAGGCATTCACGGACGCCTCGCTGACCGAGTGCCCGGAGTGCTCCGGTCGCCTGCGCAAGCTCTTCGGTGCCGTGGGCGTCGTCTTCAAGGGCTCCGGCTTCTACCGGACCGACTCGCGGTCGTCGGGCAAGACGGCGTCGA
Organism: Actinotalea fermentans ATCC 43279 = JCM 9966 = DSM 3133; assembly: GCA_000767215.1. Taxonomy (GTDB): domain Bacteria; phylum Actinomycetota; class Actinomycetes; order Actinomycetales; family Cellulomonadaceae; genus Actinotalea; species Actinotalea fermentans. The sequence goes on along the minus strand of AXCX01000751.1, from coordinate 341 downwards.
TCCCGGCCTCGTCCAGCAGCTCGTCCAGCAGCAGCTCGTCCAGCAGCAGCTCGTCCAGCACGCCGTCGACGTCGAGCACCTCGACGCCCGCCGCGAGCGCCCCGGCCGCGTCGGCCTGAGCCCCACCGGCAACCCGGCCACCTGAGGTCGCGGCCGCCACTCCACCGCGTCCGACTCTCCACCGCGTCCGGCGCCCCCTGCCCGTCCCCAGCCCCTCCGGGCCGCCACGCTCCCTGCCCGACGCCGGCCCTAGCGTCCCCGGGTGACCTCGCCCCGGCTGCCCCTCGCGCTCCGCGTCCTGGCCTGGCGCGTGCGCCCCGCGGTGCTCGCCCTCGGCCTCG
>AXCX01000750.1 GCA_000767215.1 Actinotalea fermentans ATCC 43279 = JCM 9966 = DSM 3133 | reverse complement strand
CCCGGACCCCCAGCCCGGTCGCGGCGAGCGGGCCGAGCTGGATCGCGCGCAGCGGGCGCGACGCCGCGACCAGCGCCGGGACCGCGAGAGCGAGCGAACCCGCGACGAGCGCGACCTCGTCCCAACGGGCGGCGCCCAGGCTGCCGGCCGTCCACACGAGCGCCGACTGCGCCGCCTGGACCTGCGCCCGGCTCAGCAGGTACCCGACCGCACCCGAGGCCATGAACGCGACCCCGACGCCGGTCAGCACGAACCGGTGCCCGGTCAGGTCGCGCCCGCGCGTCAGGACGAGCAGGCCGCCGGCCACGACCGCCGCACCCGCGAAGGCCGCGGCGCCGACGAGCGGACCGGTCACCCCGAGGACGAGCAGGACCCAGACGGCCGCCACCGTCGCGCCCCCGGTGACGCCCAGCAGGTCGGGGCTCGCGAGCGGGTTCGCGAACACGGTCTGGAAGATGCCGCCGGCGAGCGCGAACGCGACCCCGACGACGACGGCCAGCAGCGCCCGGGGCAGGCGCAGCTCGAGCAGGATGGTCCGGTCCAGCGGCGCGCCCTGGCCCGTGACGACGGCCCACGCCTCGGCCGGGGACACGGCGTAGGTGCCGAGCGCCAGGCTCACCAGCACCAGGGCTACCACTGCCGCGAGTGCCACCAGCGTGACCACCCGAGCCCGGCGCGCGCGGCGGCGACGTCCCGCGCGGACGAGCGTCGCGCCCTCGTCGTGGGGGCGCGGGTGCGGCGCCGTGGCCG
>AXCX01000078.1 GCA_000767215.1 Actinotalea fermentans ATCC 43279 = JCM 9966 = DSM 3133 | reverse complement strand
CCTGGAGCTCCGCGCCGGCTGATCCCGGGGACCGCGCTCGGGCCGATCCCGGCGCCCGCGCCTGGGCCTGGAGCTCCGCGCCGGCTGATCCGCACGCACCCTGGGCGGCGCGTGCCCGCCCGGGCTACGGTCGAGACGTGCGCTTCGACGACGCTGCCGCAGTGCTGTTCGACCTGGACGGCGTGCTCACGCCGACCGCCGCCGTGCACATGCGGGCCTGGGAGCTGATGTTCCGGCAGTACTTCGCCGAGCACGAGATCGCGCCGCCGTACACGGACGCGGACTACTTCGCGCACGTCGACGGCCGGCCGCGGTACGACGGCGTCCGCGCCACGCTCGTCTCGCGCGGGGTGCACCTGGCCGAGGGGGCGCCGTCGGACCCGCCGGGCACGCAGACGGTGTGCGGGCTCGGCAACACCAAGAACGCGCTCGTGAACCAGCTGCTCGCCGCCGAGGGCGTCGAGCCGTACCCGGGCTCGGTCCGTGTGGTCGACGCGCTCAACCGGCGCGGCGTCCCGATGGCCGTCGTCTCCAGCTCGCGGAACACCGCGGCGGTGCTCGAGGCGGCCGGCCTGGGCGGGCGGTTCCCCGTCGTCGTCGACGGCGCCGTCGCCGCCGCCGAGCACCTCGCGGGCAAGCCGGCGCCGGACACCTTCCTGCGCGCCGCGGAGCGGCTCGGCGTGCCCCCGGACCGGGCCGCCGTCGTCGAGGACGCGGTGTCCGGGGTGGCCGCCGGGCGCGCCGGGGGCTTCGGGCTCGTCGTCGGGGTGGACCGGGGCGCCGG
>AXCX01000749.1 GCA_000767215.1 Actinotalea fermentans ATCC 43279 = JCM 9966 = DSM 3133 | reverse complement strand
CGGCGTCCCCCGCGGCCAGCCGGTCGACGTCGGCGAGGTCCTGGGCGAGGGAGGCGAGCGCGGCGTCGATGCGGGACCCGGCCTCGGCCAGGTCTGTCCCCGCCCGGTCCACCGAGTCCAGCAGGGTGCCGGCGCGTGTCACGGCGTCCTCGGCCAGGCGCGCCCGCGCGACGGCGGCCGCACGGTCGCCCGCCACGGCGGCCTCGCCCTGGTCCACGTTGGTCAGGGCCCCGGTGAGCAGGCGTTCGGCCTCCTCGAGGTTCCCGGCCACCGAGGCGAGGGCGCTCGCGGGGTAGCGGGCCTGCAGCTGCTCGTACGCCGCCCGCGCCGTGGGCAGCCGCCCCTGCACCTCGCCGACGCGCTGGCGGATCTCCGCGAGCACCTGCGGGGCGCGCGCCTGAAGGTCGCGTAGGCGCGCGAACTCGGCCGTCTGCGCGTCGAGGGCGGCGTCGACCTCCTCGCACAGGCGCACGATCTCGAGGAGCAGCTCCCGCCGGCGAGGCTCGGGCTGGTCGCCGGCGTCGAGCTGCGCGCGCAGCGCGAAGGCCTGCGCGAGCGTCTGCTTGCCGGTCGCCAGGACCGCGGCGAAGGGCGCCGTCGCGTCGATGCCGAACTGGGCCTGGGCGAACCCGAGCTCCTGCTCGGAGGCCTTGAGGGCGTCGTCCACGGCGACCAGGCCGCGCGCGGCCACGGAGGTGAGCTCCGCCGTCGGCAGTGCGGCCGGGCCCGTGGCGGGCGCGCCACCCGGCGCGGCAGGGGTGCCGGCG
>AXCX01000748.1 GCA_000767215.1 Actinotalea fermentans ATCC 43279 = JCM 9966 = DSM 3133 | reverse complement strand
CGGGCTCCACGGCCTCGTCGGCCGCCGGGCGGACGGCCGTCACCGGGCGCCCGGGCGGTCGGCGTAGGCGATGGCGCCGTCGTCGGTCACGCCGACCTCGAGCCGGCCGAGCCGCTCGATCTCGACGGCGACGCGCTGGCCCGCCGCGATCGGCCCGACGCCGGCCGGCGTTCCGCTGGCGATGACGTCGCCCGGGTGCAGCGTCATGACGTGGCTGGCGTACGCGACGAGCTGCGCGACGTCGAAGATGAGCTCGCCGGTCGACACGTCCTGGCGGAGCTCGTCGCCCACCCAGCAGCGCAGGCGCAGGGCGCCGGGGTCGCCGACCTCGTCCGCGGTGGTCACCCACGGGCCGATCGGCGTGAACGTGTCGAACGACTTGCGCGTGGACCGGTCCTCGCCGGAGCGCACCGTGATGTCCAGCAGCGGCACGTACCCGAAGACGTGGTCGAGCGCCCGCTCGGCCGGCACCCGGCTCGCCGTCCGCCCGATGACGACGCCGAGCTCGCCCTCCTGGTCGGTGCGCACGTCGCGGTACGGCAGGCGGATGTCCTCCCCCGGCCCGATCACCGAGCTGCTCGCCTTGAGGAAGACGCCGTAGTCGGCGATGGTCCGCTGCTCGTGCATCTCGACCTTGTGGTCGACGTAGTTGACCGGCGCGCCGACCACCTTGCCGGGGCGCGCGAGGGGTGCGGCGAGGCGGGCGCCGTCGGCGGACGGCGCGGACGGCAGGGCGTCGAGGTCGAGGGCCGCGAGCGCCTCGGCCG
>AXCX01000747.1 GCA_000767215.1 Actinotalea fermentans ATCC 43279 = JCM 9966 = DSM 3133 | reverse complement strand
CGCGAGCTCGCCCGACGCGCGGCCCGCCTCGACCACGCGCTCGAGTCGCCGGGCGCCCGGACCGAACCCGCGCAGGTGCTCGTGGTGGACCGGGCGGGCTGGGCGCGGGCCGCGGCGTCGTCGTTCACGGGGATCGCGGGCGGGCGGCCGATCCCAGGCCCGACGGCGCAGGCCGCAGGCCTCCTGACGCTCCTGGCCACGCGCGTGCTCGGGCAGTACGACCCGTACACCGGGGACGGGCGCCTGGTGCTCGTGGCGCCGAACGTGCTGCGCGCGGAGCGGACGATGCGCGTCCCGCGGGACGACTTCCGGCTGTGGGTGTGCGTGCACGAGCAGACGCACGCGCTGCAGTTCGCGGCCGCGCCGTGGCTCGCCGACCACCTCCGGGGCGAGCTCGCCGGGCTGCTGGCCGAGGTCGAGTCGACGCCGGCGACCGCCGAGGCGGGGGCGCTCCTGACGGGCGTCGTCCGGGCGCTGCGCGGCGGGACGCGCGACCAGTGGTCGTTCCTCGACGTCCTGCCGGCCGGGCAGCGCGAGCGCGTGGAGCGCCTGACCGCGGTGATGTCGCTGCTCGAGGGCCACGCGGACGTGACGATGGACGCCGCCGCGCGCGCGATCCCGTCGGCACGGACGCTGCGCAGGCGCATGGAGGCGCGGCGCTCGAGCACGGCGCCGGGCGACCTGCTGCTGCGGCGGCTGCTCGGGCTGGACGCCAAGCTCGCCCAGTACCGCGGCGGGGCGGCGTTCGTGCGGGCAGTGCGCCGTCGGGGCGGGCG
>AXCX01000746.1 GCA_000767215.1 Actinotalea fermentans ATCC 43279 = JCM 9966 = DSM 3133 | reverse complement strand
CCTCACCGAGGTGCGGGCCGGTCTCGGCACGGTCGACGCCGGGCTCGCCCAGATGTCGGCCGCCGTCGGGAACCTGCCGGCGAGCGCCGCGCCCCTCAAGGCGGGCGTGGCCCAGCTCGACGCGGGCGTCGCGCAGCTCCTCGCGGGCGCGCAGCAGCTCGCCTCGACCGCGCAGAACGAGGGCAACGTGCTCCTCGCGCTCGCGGCCACGAACCCGACGGTCACGCCCGCGGACGCCACCGCGGCGGCCCGCGTCCAGGCCCTCGGCCAGTTCGTCGCTGGGGTCGCCGCGACCAAGACCGACCCGGTCGAGAAGGCCACGCTCGAGGCCGTCGCCGCCCTGTACGCGGGCGCCGCCCCCGGCGTGACGCTCCCGCTCGGCCCCGGCCTCCAGGTGCTCGGCCAGGTGCTCACGACGGGCGTCGTCCCCGGCCTGGTCCGCCTGCAGTGCGGCCTCGACCAGTCCGTCACGGGTGCGGCGACGTGCGGCAGCACCCCTGGCCTCGACGAGGGCCTGGACCAGGTAGCCGGCGGCATCGACCAGCT
>AXCX01000745.1 GCA_000767215.1 Actinotalea fermentans ATCC 43279 = JCM 9966 = DSM 3133 | reverse complement strand
ACCGGCGGCATCGGGACCGCGGGCCAGACCAAGACCGACGGGACGCTGCGCGGCGGCATCGGGTCGCTGAGCTCGGGCGTCGACCAGCTGGTCGCGGGCGCGAAGACCCTCGTCGCGGGCATCGACCAGCTCGCCTCCGGCGCGGGGACCCTGCGCAGCGGGACGGGCGAGCTCGCCGCGGGCACCGGCGACCTGCGGGCGGGCGCGAGCCGGCTCGCCGCGGGGCTCGACG
>AXCX01000744.1 GCA_000767215.1 Actinotalea fermentans ATCC 43279 = JCM 9966 = DSM 3133 | reverse complement strand
CGGCCGGCCGCCGACGCGCGGCACGCCCCGCCGGTCGTGGTCGTCGTGGGAGAGTCGTCCGACGGCGGCGTGCTGCTCGACGCGATCGCGCCGGGGGACGCGGCCGACGACGCGACCGCGTACGCGGGCGCATCCGCCGCCCGCTGACGAGGACCCCGCCGTGACCGACCCGCTGCACCTGACCGCCGCCGCCGTCCTCCTGGACAACGACGGCGTGCTGGTGGACTCCAAGGAGTCCGGCGAGGTCGCGTGGCGCACGTGGGCGGTCCGGCACGGGCTCGACCCCGAGGCCGTCATCGCGCTCGTGCACGGCGTGCGCTCGCGCGAGACGGTCGCACGCTTCGTCCCGCCGGAGCAGGTCGACGCGGCGACGGCCGAGATCGACGGGCTCGAGCTGGCGTCGACCGCCGGGACCGTCGCGATCCCGGGCGCCGCGGCGTTCGTCGCCACCCTCCCGGAGCCGGCCCGCGCCGTCGTGACCTCCGCGCCGCAGGCCCTGGCCGTCGCCCGGCTCCGGTCCGCAGGGATCCCGGTGCCCGCGACGATCGTGGCGTCGGAGGACGTCACGCGGGGCAAGCCCGCGCCCGACCCGTACCTCGCCGCGGCGGCCCGCCTGCACCTCGCGCCCGCCGCGTGCGTCGTGCTCG
>AXCX01000743.1 GCA_000767215.1 Actinotalea fermentans ATCC 43279 = JCM 9966 = DSM 3133 | reverse complement strand
CGAGCCGGTCGCGCGACGCCTCCCGGCGGCGCGCCGCGTCGGCGAGGGCGGCCTCCAGGCCGGCCACGCCCTCGCCGGTCCGCGCCGAGACGTCCAGCAACCGGACCCCCGCTAGGCCGTCCTCGGCGAGGAGCCGCTCCAGGTCACGGTGGCACGCGCGGCGCTCGTCGGCGGTGAGCCGGTCGACCTGGTTCAGGACGACGAGCAGCACGTCCCGATGGCCGCCCAGCCCGCGCAGGTAGCGCTCGTGGACCGCCGCGTCGGCGTACTTCTGCGGGTCCAGCACCCACACGAGCAGGTCGACGAGGCCCACGAGCCGCTCGGCCTCGAGACGGTGGTCGGTGACCACCGAGTCGTGGTCGGGCAGGTCGAGCACGACCAGGCCGGTCCCCGCGCCGAGGTCGTGCCGGCGCCGCACGCCCAGCCAGTCCAGGAGCGGCCCGGCGCCGTCGGCACGCACGAGCGCCAGCGCCTCGCTCGTCGTCGGCCGCGTGGCCGCGACCTCGGCCACGTCCTGCCCGGCGAGCGCGTTGAGCAGCGAGGACTTGCCGGAGCCGGTCGGGCCCGCGAGGGCGACGACGGTGTGGTCCGGCAGGCGCAGACGGTCGCCGGC
>AXCX01000742.1 GCA_000767215.1 Actinotalea fermentans ATCC 43279 = JCM 9966 = DSM 3133 | reverse complement strand
CGGAGGGCTCGCGCGGCGCCGTGTACTCGAGCTCGCCCAGGCCCGCCGGGGACGTCGGGACCGGCAGGTCGGCGAGCGCCGGGTCGAGCGCCAGGTCGGGCCCCAGGTCGGGGTGCAGCGCCGGGCTCAGCGCCTCGTCGATGTCCGCCGCGAGCGCGGCGCTGAGCACCGTGGGGGCGTGCGTCGGCGCGGGCGCGGGCAGCTCCATGAGCATCTCGTGCCACACCTCCAGCGACATCAGCGTCCAGATCCGGGCCTCCTCGTTGAAGGTCCCGGACTCGTGGCGCTCGAGCAGGCGGACGACGGCGTCCCGGTCGAGCGCGGTCGCCACGAACGAGCGCGGCCCGGTGAGGCGGTCCCACATGGAGTCGCGCAGCCCGGACCGGAACCACGAGTCGAGCGG
>AXCX01000077.1 GCA_000767215.1 Actinotalea fermentans ATCC 43279 = JCM 9966 = DSM 3133 | reverse complement strand
TGGAGGCGGGCGCCGACGTCGTCGTCCGGGACCTGGGGGAGCTGGCATGAGCGGGGCGGACGGGGACGGGCGGCGCGGGGAGCGGGCGCCTGGCCTGACCGACGCGATCGACCGGCTGCGCTTCCCGGTGGACCCGTGGCGGCTCACGGAGACGTTCTTCGACGCCGACGACCTCGGCCGCACGGAGACGCTGTTCGCCGTCGGCAACGGGTACCTGGGCATGCGCGGCAACCTCGAGGAGGGCCGCGACTGGCACACCCACGGGACCTACATCAACGGGTTCCACGAGACGTGGCCCATCAAGCACGCGGAGGAGGCGTACGGACTGGCCGAGGTCGGCCAGACGATGATCAGCGTCCCCGACCCCAAGGTCATCCGGCTCTACGTCGACGACGAGCCGCTCCTGCTGTCCGTGGCGGACCTGGTCACCTACGAGCGCACCCTCGACCTGGCCGACGGCGTCCTGCGGCGCGACCTCGTCTGGCGCACCCCGTCGGGCAACCGCGTGCGGGTGCGCTCGCGCCGGATGGTCTCCTTCACGCAGCGGCACATGGCGGTGATGACGTTCGAGGTGACCCTGCTCGACAAGCAGGCGCCCGTCGTCATCTCCTCCCACCTCATCAACCGCGAGGAGGGCGTCGACGAGTACCGGTCGGTGCGCACGCAGCACCACCGCCGGGCCACCGACCCCCGACGCGCGGACCCGGTCCCGGAGCGCGCGCTCGTCCCGGTGACCCACTGGGCGAACGAGGAGCGCACCGTCCTCAGCTTCCGGTGCGCGGGCTCGGGGATGACGCTCGCCGTCGGGACCGACGACCTCGTCGAGTCCGAGAACGAGGTCGAGGTGCTCGTCGACGTCGAGGAGCATTCCGCCAAGCACGTGTTCCGGACGTGCGCCGACGTCGGGAAGCCGATCACCGTCACCAAGGTCGTCGCCTACCACACCTCCCGCGGGGTCCCGGCGCACGAGCTCGTGGACCGCTGCCGCCGCACCCTCGACCGCGTGCGGCACCTCGGCATCGAGCGGCAGTTCGGCGACCAGCGCGCGTGGCTCGACGGGTTCTGGCAGCGCTCGGACGTGGTGGTCGAGGGCCAGCCGGACGTGCAGCAGGCGGTGCGCTGGAACCTCTTCCAGGTGGCGCAGGCGGGTGCGCGCGCCGAGGGCTCCGGCATCCCGGCCAAGGGCGTGACCGGCACCGGCTACGGCGGGCACTACTTCTGGGACACCGAGATCTACGTGGTCCCGTTCTTCGCGTTCACGACGCCGATCGTCGCGCGGAACGCGCTGCGCTTCCGCTACACGATGCTGCCGGCCGCCGAGCGGCGGGCCGCGAAGCTCACCCAGCACGGCGCCCTGTTCCCCTGGCGCACCATCAACGGCGAGGAGGCGTCGGCGTACTTCGCGGCGGGCACCGCGCAGTACCACATCGACGCCGACATCGCGTACGCCGTCGACCTGTACGGGTGGGTGACGCAGGACGACGAGTTCATGAGCCGCGAGGGGATCGACATCCTCGTGCAGACCGCGCGCATGTGGGCCGACCTGGGCTTCTGGCGCGGCGAGGGCGAGGGGTCGTTCCACATCCACGGGGTGACCGGCCCGGACGAGTACACGACGGTCGTCAACGACAACCTCTACACGAACGTCATGGCGCGCCTGAACCTGCGCTGCTCGGCGCGCGCGGTGCGCCAGCTCGAGCGATGGGCGCCGCACGAGCACGCCCGGATGGTGGCCCGGCTCGGGCTCGAGCCCGGCGAGGTGGACGAGTGGGACCGGGTGGCCGACGCCATGGCCATCCCCTACGACGAGCACCTCGGGATCAACCCGCAGGACTCGCACTTTCACGAGCGGGAGGTGTGGGACCTGCCGAACACGCCGCCGGACAAGCGGCCCCTGCTGCTGAACTTCCACCCGCTCGTGATCTACCGGTTCCAGGTGCTCAAGCAGGCCGACGTGGTGCTCGCCATGTACCTGCAGGGCGAGGACTTCACGCCGGAGCAGAAGCGCGCGAACTTCGACTACTACGACCCGATCACCACGGGCGACTCGAGCCTGTCGGCCGTGGTCCAGTCGGTGATGGCCGCCGAGGTCGGCTACCACGAGGTCGCGCTCGGCTATTTCCGCGACACCCTGCTCGTCGACCTCGCGGACCTGCACGGCAACACGACCGACGGCGTGCACGTCGCCTCGGCGGCCGGCGTCTGGGGCGCGCTGGTGTCCGGGTTCGCCGGCATGCGCGCGCACGACGGCGTCGTCCGGTTCGACCCGCGGCTGCCGGTCGGCTGGGCGGGCCTGACGTTCCCGCTGACCGTGCGCGGGTCCCGCGTGCGCGTGACGCTGCGTCAGGACGACATCACCTTCGCGCTCGAGGCGGGCGCGGAGCTGGTGGTCGAGGTGCGCGGTGCCCGCATCGAGCTGTCCGACGACGCACCGGTCACCGTGCCGCTCGACGGCCAGGGCCCGCGCATCGACGGCGGCCCCGACCCCGTGGCGCTGCGGGGGGTCGTGCGGACCGACGGGACCGTGATCACGGCGTCCGTGCCGCACGCCTCCGGACCGAACGCCTGACGCGCTCGCCGTCGCCGTCCGGTCGGTCAGCGCCTCAGTCGTCGAGCCAGGCGATGCACAGCGCGACGCGGTCGCCCTGGGTCCAGCTCTGCCGGCTGGGGGTCCACACGACGGGTCGGTAGCCGGCTGCCGCGTGGTCGTTGTCCATCTCGCACCACGCCGCGGCCTCGGCCGCGCCGTCGTCGCCCGGCCACGGGCCGTCGTCGAGCCGGAGCGAGCCGAGCACCTCGGCCTCGTGGTCGTCGCTGCACGGCACGAGCGTCACGCTGCCCACGGAGCCGTCGGCGGGCAGGTCGCGGATGCAGTGGCCCGCCCGGACCTGGCGCGCGGTGGCGCTCGTGGGTGAGGTCACGTCGCCGATCGGCTGGGTGCCCCACCAGTACAGTCCCGCCGCGGTGACGGTCCCCAGCACGCCCAGCACGACGACGGCGAGGGTCGCGAACAGCGCGATCTTCCGCCCGCGGTGCCGCTGCGGCTGCGTCTGGGCCTGTGTCCAGCCCGGCGCGTAGTACGGCTGCTGGGGGTAGTACCCGGCGGGCGCCTGCATCGGCGCGGGCGCGGGAGCCGGCATCGGCATCGGCGCGGGCGCGCCTGGCGCGGGCGCCGGCATCGGCGCGGACGGCGTCGGTGGCTGGTCCTGCGGCTGCGGCGGGCCCGGGGGCGACGGCGGCTGGTCGGCCATGTCAGGAACCTAGCGCCAGCGGGCGCCGCGCGGAGCCCCGTCCGCGGTCGTCCACGGATCGGCCGCCGGGCACCCGGTCAGTCGGCGAGGTCCAGGACCACGGGCACGTGGTCGGACGGCCCCTTGCCCTTGCGCTCCTCGCGGTCGATGCTCACGCCGGCGACGCGCGGCGTGAGGGCCGGCGACGTCCACGCGAAGTCGATGCGCAGCCCCTTGTTCTTGGGGAACGCGAGCTGCTGGTAGTCCCAGTAGGTGTACGTGTGCTCGTCCGGCAGGAACGTGCGCGTGATCTCCGTGTAGCCGATGTCGCCGAAGGCGAAGAACGCCTTGCGCTCGCCGGGCGTGACGTGCGTCTGGCCCTCGAACGCCGTCACGTCCCACACGTCGGTGTCGTACGGGATGACGTTCCAGTCGCCCATCAGCGCGATGGGCGCCGCCGGGTCGCCGAGCTGCGGGTCCACCCACGTGCCGGCGGCCTCGAGCAGGCTGTCGAGGAAGTGCAGCTTGTAGCGGTAGTGGTCGTCGTCGGGGTGCCGCCCGTGCGGGACGTACAGGCTCCAGACGCGGACGCCGCCGCAGGTCGCGCCGAGCGCGCGCGACTCGATCTGCGGGTCCTCCGCGCCCCAGCGCGGCTGGCCCGCGAAGTGCGTCTCGACGTCCTCGATGCCGACGCGCGAGACGATCGCGACGCCGTTCCACTGGCTCGAGCCGATGTGCGTGACCTCGTAGCCCGCCGCCTCGAAGACCGAGTACGGGAACTGGGCGTCGGTGCACTTGGTCTCCTGGAGCGCCAGCACGTCGGTCCCCGTGCGCTCCAACCAGGCGACGGCGCGGTCGGCGCGCGCCCGGACCGAGTTGATGTTCCACGTCGCGATCCGCATGCACGCAACCTACTCGGCGGTTCCCACATGCGATGCCCCCGCCCCGTGGCCACGTACGCTGGCCGCCATGGGGACAGCACTCATCACGGGAGCGAGCGCGGGCCTGGGCCTGGAGTTCGCCTGGCAGCTGGCCACGGCACGGCACGACGTCGTCCTGGTCGCCCGCGACGAGCAGCGGCTGCAGCGCCTGGCCGGCCAGCTCAATGCGGCGGCCGGGGTCAGGGCGGAGGTGCTGCCGGCCGACCTGTCCGTGCGGGCCGACGTCGAGCGCGTGGCGGACCGCCTGCGCGAGGGCGAGCGGCCGGTCGGCCTGCTGGTCAACAACGCGGGCCACGGCATCGGGCGCTTCGTCCAGGGCGACCTCGCGGCGCACGAGACGGCGCTGGACGTCATGGTGCGCGCGGTCATGGTGCTCTCGCACGCCGCCGCCGGCGCGATGGTCGAGCGCGGCCGCGGCGCGATCCTCAACGTGTCCTCCGTCGCCGCGCTGACGGCCGGGGGGACCTACTCGGCCGCCAAGGCCTGGGTGCGCGTGTTCACGGAGGCGCTCGCGGTCGAGCTCAAGGGCACCGGCGTCACCGCCACGGCGCTGTGCCCGGGCCTCGTGCACACCGAGTTCCACGAGCGCGCCGGGCTGGACTACGACGCGCTGCCCGAGCTCGCCTGGCTGAACGCGGAGCAGGTGGTCGCGGCCGCGCTCGCCGACGTGCGTCGCGGCTCGGTCATCTCCACGCCCAGCCTGCGCTACGCGATCGCCTCGGAGGTCGTGCGGCTGCTGCCGCGCGCCGCCGTCCGCGCGCTCTCGGGCGAGCGCCGCCTGCGCGACGTCGAGGTCGACGCCGACGAGGTCCCGGCGGACGCGTAGCCGGACGCCGGCGTCGGGACGACGGCGGCGCGAACCTCCCGCCGGACAGCCCCTCCTGGGCCGGGACCCGGCGGCTAGCCTGTGCGCCGTGACGCTCCCTGGAACCACGCCCCGCGACCGTCTGCGCGAGCTCGTCACCGAGCTCGCCGTCGTGCACGGGGAGGTGACCCTCGCGTCCGGCGCGGTCGCGCAGTACTACGTGGACCTGCGGCGCGTGACGCTGCACCACGAGGCCGCCCCGCTCGTCGGGCACGTGCTGCTCGACCTGCTCGAGGAGGCCGGGTTCGGGACCGCCGAGATCGACGCCGTCGGCGGGCTGACGCTCGGCGCGGACCCGGTGGCCACCGCGCTGCTGCACGCGGCCGCGTCGCGCGGGCAGGACCTCGACGCGTTCGTCGTGCGCAAGGAGGGCAAGGCGCACGGGATGCAGCGCCGCATCGAGGGGCCCGACGTCGCCGGCCGGCGGGTCGTCGCCGTCGAGGACACCTCCACCACCGGCGGCTCGGTGATGACCGCGGTGGACGCGCTGCGCGAGGCCGGGGCCGACGTCGTCGCCGTGGCCGTGATCGTGGACCGGGCGACCGGCGCGCGCGAGCGGATCGAGGCCGAGGGCCTGCCCTACCTGTCGATCTTCGGCCTCGCGGACCTCGGGCTGGTGTGAGCTCCGTGGGCCTCGTGGGCCGTGCCGCGCTGCAGTCCGTGGGTGGGTGGACCGAGGCGGACAGCACCACGCTCCTGATCGGGACCGTGGCGTTCGTCGTCGTCCTGGCGGTCGTCCTGACGGTGGTGCGCGAGGTGCCCAGGAGGCGGCGCGCGCGGGCCGAGCGGGCCTGGGCCGCCGAGCGGGGCTGGCAGCTGCGCGGCGACCAGGCGCTCGCCCGGCGGATGCTGGGCGTGTTCGGCCTCGGCGGCCGCTGCACCGTGTCGCACCTTCTCGCCGGCTCGTACGCGGGCCGGCCCGCCGCGACGTTCGAGTACGTCGAGGCGGGTGTCTCCGCGTCGGTGCAGGTCCACGTGGTCGCCGTCGCGCTCCCCGTGCCGCTGCCGGGGCTGCGGCTGTCGCCGCAGGCGCTGACCGACGACCTCGCCGGCGCCCTCGGCGGCCAGGACATCGCGTTCGAGTCGGCGGACTTCAACGCGGCCTGGCGGGTGCGGGCCGGCGACGCGAAGTACGCGCACGACGTCGTGCACCCGCGCCTGATGGAGCGCCTCCTCGCCGGCGACGCGCAGGGGCTGAGCATCTGGGTCACCGGGACGGACGTGCTCTGCTGGGTGCCCGGGAAGGTCGACCTGGCGGACGTCGACCGGCGGCTCGCCGTCCTGACCGCGTTCGTCGACGCGATCCCGCGGTTCGTGTGGCTCGACCACGGCTACGACCCCGGGCCCGACACCGCCGCCGACGTGCCGGTCCCGGAGCGGGCCCTGCCGGCGAGGACGCCGGACCGCGCGGTCGTGTCGAGCCTCGCCCGCGCGACCGACCGGGACTGGGGCCAGCTCATCGGCACGGGGCTCGGCGTCGTCGTGATGACGGCGCTCGCGGTCGTCCTCGCGGTCATGGGCCTGAGCCAGCCCGCCGTGTGGTGCGCGGTGGTCGCCGCGGTCCTCGCCGCCGGCGCCGTCGGGCGCCTGCTCATCGCGCGGAACCTGCGCCAGCAGGCTCGCGCCCGCGGTCTCTGAGGTAGGTCGGCATGGTCATCGAGGACGGCCTGATGACGGTCCTCTTCGCGCTCCCGTGGGTGCTCGTGCCGGTCGTCGTCGTGGGCACCATCTGGTACCAGGTCCGCCGGAACAAGGCCGTCAAGGCGTGGGCGGCGGCGTCGGGCTGGACGTACGTCGGCACGGACCCCTCGCTCGTGGGCCGCTGGGACGGGGAGCCGTTCAACCAGGGACACTCGCGGCGCACCAGCGAGGTCATGGTCGGCCGTTGGGCCGGCCGGCCGGCCGTCTCGTTCACCTACACGTACCGGACGGGCTCGGGGAAGGACGAGAGCACCTACAGCTTCCACGTCCTCGCCCTGCCGCTGCCCGCGTACCTGTCCACGCTCGAGCTCACCCCGGAGGACCTCGGCTCCCGGCTGGCCAAGGCGTTCGGCGGGCAGGACATCCAGTTCGAATCCGAGGAGTTCAACCGCGCCTGGCGCGTGCGGTCCCCGAACCCGAAGTTCGCGCACGACGTCGTGCACCCGCGCCTGATGGAGCGGCTCATGCGCGCCGACGCGCGGGGGGTGTGCCTGCGCCTCGGCGGGACCGACATCCTCACCTGGTCCGCCGGCCAGACCGTCCCCGAGCGGATCGCCGGGCGGCTGGGCCTCATGACCGCCGTCGTCGAGTCCGTGCCGCGCTTCGTGTGGCAGGACCACGGGTACGACCCCGGGCCGCCGGTCGTGCGGACCGGGCCGGAGGGCTCGCCCGCGGACCCGATGGTGTGAGGGCGACGCCCCCGGCCCGTCCTGATCATGGTCGGACGTCACCCGGGATCCGCGCCCGCTGCGGCCGCCCCGTGGCTACGATCGGCTCGACTCTCACCTGGAGGACCCCGTGGACCTGGTCGGCATCGTCCTGATCGTCATCCTTGCGCTTGTCCTGATCGCCGTGATCTGGGGCGTGGGCACCTACAACGGGTTCGTCCGGCTGCGGAACCTGGTGCAGGAGGCGTGGCGGCAGATCGACGTCGAGCTGCACCGCCGGCACGACCTGATCCCGAACCTCGTCGAGACCGTCAAGGGCTACGCGGCGCACGAGCGGGCGGTGTTCGACGAGGTCACTGCCGCGCGGGCCGCCGCGGCGGCGCCCGGCTCCAGCCCCGCGGAGCAGGCCGTCCAGGAGAACCAGCTCACCACCGCGCTCGGCCACCTCTTCGCCGTCGCCGAGGCGTACCCGCAGCTGCGCGCCGCCGACAACTTCCTCGCGCTGCAGGCCGAGCTGACGAACACCGAGGACCGCATCGCGGCCGGCCGCCGGTTCTACAACGCGAACGTGCGCCAGCTGAACACCAAGGTCGAGTCGTTCCCGTCGAACATCATCGCGGGCTGGTTCCACTTCTCCCGCGCCGAGTACTTCGAGGCCGAGGAGCCGGCCGTCCGCGCCGTCCCGACCGTCGACTTCGGCACCGCCGGCGCCTGAGCGGCCGGCGACCGATCCGGGCCCGACGGCGCACGCCGTCGGGCCCGCGCCGTCTCAGACGAGCGGCAGCGCGAGCAGGATCGCCGCGAGGGCGACCGACGAGACGACCTCGGCGACACCGATCGCGGCCGGCCGCGCCTTCGGCCAGTGCCGCGGCACGAGGCAGGCCCGCACGGCCATGACCGCCAGGAACGCGCCGACGAATGGCAGCCACCACGCGAACACCGCCGCCACGGCGAGGTGGTAGGCCACCGACGCCGCGTACATCGCCCGGTTGCCGCGCTCGCGGATCATCGTCTTGACGTACAGCGCGGTGCCGACGAGGTAGGCCGCCGCCGCGGCCGCGAGCGCCCAGCCCGGCGCGTACTCGGCGCCGGGCAGCCACGAGCCGTCGTCGGGGGAGCCGAGGCCGTAGGCGATGACCGCCATCAGGCTCGTCGCCGCGATGGTGAGCACGTCGTTGCTCAGGGCCCGTTCGGCCCGCCGCGCCGAGAACGCCAGGCTCGCCGCGAGCAGGGGTGCGAACACGACGCCCCAGCGCAGCAGCTGCGGCTCGGCGACCAGCAGCCCGCCCCCGACGACGGCGAGCAGGCCCCCGTAGACCTCGACCGGTCGCGCGTAGCGCTCCTTGCGTCCCGAGCGGAGCCAGACCGTCGTCGCGAAGTAGGCGAGGTAGGCCACGAGCCACGCGGCCAGGAGCCACAGGTGGACCCAGCCCAGCTCGCCGCGCACCGCGCCGACGGTCAGCGGCAGCAGCAGCATCGCCCAGGCACCGTGCTGGTTCGGGATCCACAGGCGCAGCGACCGGCGCTTCTTCTGCACGGGCCGGGGCGGCGCTGTCGCGTCGGCGTCCCGACCGGGGGAGACCGCTGGAGGCATGGTGGGCAGCCTAGATCGTCGGGCGCAGCCCGAGGGCCCGGACCGTCCGGGTCATCCCGGCAGGCCCGCGCAGGCGGGGGGCGGTCAGCCCTCGATGTCCTCCGTGGCGACGCGCGCGCGCTCGGCGGGCTCGTCGTACCGCTCGTCGCGGGCCTTGCTGCGCTGGCGCAGCACCTCGACGACGATCGGGATCACCGAGACGGCCACGATGCCGATGGCGATGAGCTCGATGTTGTCCTTGATGAACGTGACGTTGCCGAGCAGGTAGCCGAGCACCGTGACGCCGACGCCCCACAGGAACGCGCCGATGACGTTGAACGAGACGAAGTGGCGGTAGTGCATCTTCCCGACGCCGGCCGCCACCGGGGCGTACGTCCGCACGAACGGCACGAACCTCGCGATGATGATCGTCCGGCCGCCGTACTTGTCGAAGTAGGCGTACGTCTGGTCGATGTACTGCTGCTTGAAGAACCGCGAGTCGGGCCGGCTGAAGAGCTTGGGCCCCGCCTTGCGCCCGATGACGTACGCGGTCTGGTCCCCGAGGAAGGCCGCGGCGAAGAGCGCCAGGCACAGGACCCACAGCGGGACGCCGATCTCGTCGTGCGCGACGAGCATGCCCGCCGTGAAGAGCAGCGAGTCACCGGGCAGGAACGGGAACAGCAGGCCCGTCTCGATGAACACCACGATGACGACGCCGATGAGGGCGTACGACCCGAACGACGAGATGAGGTTCTCCGCGTCGAGCCAGTCGGGCCCCAGGGCAGGGACGGGGCCGTGCGCGACGAGGGTCTCCAGCAGGGGGGTCACGCCTCCAGGGTACGTGGCGCCGCTCCGCCGCACGCCCTGGGCCCGCGGGGCCTTGGTGGCGAGCTGGTGAGGGTCCCGTGCAGGCGCGAGGTGCGTCGGTAGGGTTCCGGAGGGACGGCCGGGGAGCGCGGGCACCCGGCCGGGCGGTCGAGCAGCGGGAAGGGTGCGCGTGGACAGGGAGCTGAGGCTCGTCGGGGTGAGCCGGGCATTCGGCGAGCACGTGGCGCTCGACGAGGTGAGCTTCACCGTGCGGCCCGGTCGCACCACCGGCTTCATCGGCGCGAACGGCGCAGGCAAGACGACGGCGATGCGGATCATCCTCGGGGTGCTCGCACCCGACGCCGGGCGGGTGGAGATCGGCGGGCGCCCGCTCACGCTGCCGGTGCGCGCCCGGTTCGGCTACATGCCCGAGGAGCGCGGGCTCTACCCGAAGATGAAGGTCGCCGACCAGCTCGTCTACCTCGGGCGCGTGCACGGCCTGGACCTGGCGACCGCGCGTCGGCGCACCCACGAGCTGCTCGAGCAGCTGGGCCTGGCGGACCGCGCCGACGACCACCTGCAGACGCTCTCCCTCGGCAACCAGCAGCGGGTCCAGGTCGCGGCAGCACTGGTGCACGACCCGATCGCGCTCGTGCTCGACGAGCCGTTCTCCGGGCTCGACCCGCTCGCGATCGACGCGATGGGCGCCCAGCTGCGCGAGCGTGCCGAGGCGGGCGTGCCCGTCCTGTTCTCGTCGCACCAGCTCGAGCTGGTCGAGCGGCTCTGCGACGACGTCGTGATCATCCACGAGGGGCGCGTGGTCGCGGCGGGCGACGCCGGCGACCTGCGCGCGGCCCGCGCGGGCCGGCGCTACCGCGTCGTGGTGGAGCGGCCCGACGGCGCCCCCGTCCCCTCGCCCGACCTGCTCGCCACGCTCACGGCGGCGGTCCCGGCCGCGACGCGGGTGGCGGACCCGACCGCCGTGCGGTCGGGCGCGAGCGCGACCGACGAGGAGCTCGCCGGCGTGGTCGTCGACCTGGGGCCTGACGGCGACGAGGACGCCCTGCTCGCCGCGGCGCTGGGCGCGGGTCGCCTGCGGGAGTTCGCGCCCGTCGTCCCGACGCTCGCCGAGATCTTCCGGGAGGCTGTGCGATGAGCACCCCCGAGACCGCGAGGTCCGAGACCGTCGCCGGCCGGCCGGCGCTGCCCGACGAGTCCGCCGGCACCCGGGCCTGGTCGACCGTCCGCGTCGTCGCGGCCCGCGAGATCGCCGTCAAGCTGCGCGACAAGGCGTTCCTGTGGACGACGGCGTTCATGCTGCTGCTGGTCACGGCCGCGACCGTGCTGCCGGTGCTGCTCAGCCAGCGCGTGCCCGACCTGCGCGTCGCGGTCCAGGGCGAGGCCGCCGTCGAGGTGGTCGGCCTCGCCGCCGAGCTCGGCGCGCAGGCGCAGGACGAGCCGGCCGTGACGTCGCCCCTGGAGCTGCTGAGCATCGGCGGGCTCCCGCGGGCTGACATCAGCTGGGTCACCGTCGACCCCGGCGTCGACGTGCAGCGGCTGCTCCACGACGAGGACGTCGTCGCCGCGCTGCTCGGCGACGAGCCCGACGGTCTCCGGCTCGTGGGGCTGCGCGACGTCCCCACCGAGCTCGAGACCCTGGTGACGGCCGCCGCCGGCGAGCTCCAGGTCGCGCAGGCGGCGCACGACGGCGGGCTGTCGCCCGAGCAGGTCACGGCGATCACGCAGCCGACGCCGCCGCAGGTGGAGCTGCTCGAGCCGCGCGACGAGGGCACCATGCCGCCCGAGCTCCTCGCGCTCCTGTTCGCGTTCCTCTTCTACCTGAGCGTCCTGACGTTCGGCACGTCGATCGCGCAGAGCGTCGTGGAGGAGAAGCAGTCGCGCGTCGTGGAGCTGCTCGTCGCGGCGGTCCCGGTGCGGTGGCTGCTGACCGGCAAGGTGCTCGGCAACACGATCATGGCGACGGCGCAGGTCGGCGTCATCGTCGGGGCCGGGCTGCTGGGCGCCGTGGTCGCGGGGCAGGGCTCGCTCGTGACGCAGCTCGTCGGGTCGGCAGGCTGGTTCGTGCTGTTCTTCCTCCTCGGGTTCGTCATGCTCTCGTGCCTGTGGGCGGTGGGCGGCTCGCTCGCCTCGCGCGTGGAGGAGCTCAGCTCGACGACGGCGCTCATGCAGATCCTCGTCATCGTCCCGTTCTTCGCGGCGGTGCTGCCGATCGACGAGGGCACGCGCACCCTGCTGTCGTACGTGCCGTTCACCGCGCCGCTGCTCATGCCCGCGCGCATCGTCCTGGGCACGGCCGAGGCGTGGGAGCCCGCCGTCGCGGCCGTGGCCGTGCTGCTCACGTCCGCGGTCTTCGTGTGGCTCGGCGCGCGCCTGTACGCGGGCTCGGTGCTGCACACCTCGGGCCGGCTCAAGGCCGCCCAGGCCTGGCGCGGCACGGACTGACCCGCCGTCCGGCAAGGGGCGCCGAGGTCCCGGCCGGTCGGGTGCACCCCGCTGACAGGATCGATGCCATGACCGACGCCCTCGCCCTCCCACAGCCCGTCACCCTCGGCACCCCGCTGAGCCCCGGCGCGACGCGCGTCGTGCTGCTCGGGTCCGGTGAGCTGGGCAAGGAGGTGGCGATCGAGCTGCAGCGGCTCGGCGCCGAGGTGATCGCCGTCGACCGGTACGCCCACGCGCCCGCGATGCAGGTGGCGCACCGCGCGCACGTCGTGGACATGCTCGACGCCGACGCGCTGCGCGCCGTGCTCGCGGCGGAGGCGCCCGACGTCGTCGTGCCGGAGATCGAGGCGATCGCCACGGGCGCGCTGGCCGAGGTCGAGGCCGCCGGCGTGCGCGTGGTGCCGACGGCGCGCGCCACCCGGCTCACGATGGACCGGGAGGGCATCCGGCGGCTCGCCGCCGAGGAGCTGGGCCTGGCCACGTCGCCCTACCGGTTCGTGGAGTCCGAGGCGGAGCTGCGCGCGGCGACGGGCGCCGTCGGCCTGCCGTGCGTCGTCAAGCCGGTGATGTCGTCCTCCGGCAAGGGCCAGTCCGTGGTGCGCACGCCCGACGACGTCGCGCGGGCCTGGCAGTACGCGCAGACCGGGGGCCGCGTCGCCACCGCGGGCCGGGCCGTGCGGTGCATCGTCGAGGGGTTCGTCGAGTTCGACTCGGAGATCACGCTGCTCACCGTGCGGCACACCGGCGGCACGGTGTTCTGCGACCCGATCGGGCACGTCCAGGTGGACGGTGACTACCGGGAGTCCTGGCAGCCGGCACCGCTGCCGGACGGCGTCCTGGCCGAGGCGCAGCGGGTGGCCCGCCGGGTCACCGAGGCCCTCGGCGGGTGGGGCGTGTTCGGCGTGGAGCTGTTCGTCGTCGGCGACCGGGTGCTCTTCTCCGAGGTCTCGCCGCGGCCGCACGACACGGGCCTGGTGACGCTCGCGTCCCAGGATCTGTCGGAGTTCGCGCTGCACGCGCGGGCCGTGCTCGGGCTCCCGGTGCACCAGCCCCTCCGGCTCGGCGTCGGCGCGGGCGAGGGCGCGGCGGCGTCGTGCGCGGTGCTGGCGGAGGGGCAGGGCGTGCCCCGGTTCGTCGGCGTGGACGCGGCGCTCGCGGTCCCGACGTCGCAGGTGCGGCTGTTCGGCAAGCCGCGGGTGGCGGGGCGGCGGCGGGTCGC
>AXCX01000741.1 GCA_000767215.1 Actinotalea fermentans ATCC 43279 = JCM 9966 = DSM 3133 | reverse complement strand
TCGACGACCTCGTCCGGCAGGTACCGGCGCGCGACCTGCTTCAGCGCCCACTTCGTGACGCCGTCGCGCACCTTGACCGACGACGGCAGGCGGAAGGCGAGGTCGACGAGCCGGTGGTCGAGCAGCGGGGGACGCAGCTCGAGCGAGGTGGCCATCGACATCCGGTCTCCGCGCTCGAGGAGGTTGTCGGGCAGCCAGCTGCGCAGGTCGGCGGCGAGCATGCGCCCGACGAGGTCGCGCGGCACGTCGGCCGCGGGCACGTCCTCGTGCTGCTCGAGACCGCCGAGCAGGAGGGCGCGCTCGCGGGCGGAGAACGGCGCGAACCACTGGGCGAGCTGCTCGGCCTCGGTCCGCGCGCCCGCGACGCGCAGCGCGATCCGGGCGCGCGCG
>AXCX01000740.1 GCA_000767215.1 Actinotalea fermentans ATCC 43279 = JCM 9966 = DSM 3133 | reverse complement strand
CGTATTGGGGGTGCGGTTATTGGAGCAGGTAGCCAATATCAACCAATATTCGAAGGGCAATTGGGAAGAGCAGCAGCTGACCCTAACAACCCTTTATCGAGAGCAATATTTGGTAATCGAGACGATTACTACGCAGCCGTTCCTTGGGAATTGAGACGTTTGGGGTTGAAAGAGCGACAGGAGAAGATCAAACCGTACGGAGATCCTTGGAATAAGGACACTAAGGCTAAATATCCAGAACACTGGAGACTAGTAAATCCTCGCAGGGGACTAAACAAGGCGAAGAAGCAAGAACAAAGGGAAGCACAGGCGAGAAGAGATTCTGCCAATCTAGCAAGGGGAGAACCACCACGGAACGGACTAGTTTTACCGTTTTCGAACAATATCGGACCTGGAAATCCAATACGTCCCGCGACCAACAGAGCTGACCTTATTGCGCAGGGTCACGACTTACATTATCAACAAGCTAAGAGCGATAGCGACGTGCTGTCAGCGGATAGAGAAGCAATCTCACAATTCGCACACGAGGCAATCCAGGGTCAGGATCCTATATCTAGGATACACGCGGCAGTGGGAGGAATCGGGCTGGGAGTTAAGCACGCAGTCGAACATTTAAGCGGAAAAGTATACTACGGTAAGCAATGCCTAGAGTTAGACCGTTGGGTCCGAATCCTCAGGATCGTCCTAATTGGGATACTATGAATGAGGGACAAAGACGTTATGCTATGGAACAATGGAACCTAGCTAGAGTAAGACGTGGGGAATACTTTAATCCTCCTGGGGATGACGACCAACCAT
>AXCX01000739.1 GCA_000767215.1 Actinotalea fermentans ATCC 43279 = JCM 9966 = DSM 3133 | reverse complement strand
CTACGAGCGGGCCACGCTCCCCGCCGTCGGGCCCCTCGCGGACCTCCCGACGCGCGGGCTGACCGGCTCGCTCTCGGCCGAGCTCGTCGCCGCAGGGCTCGCCGCCGACCACGGCGAGCAGCGCGCCGCCTGCCGCCGCCTCGGTGAGCGGGAGGCGGCGCTGCTCGGGCGCGACGTCGGCACGTGGTTCCTGCACACCTGCCGGACGTCGCTGACGGCGCAGGACAGCCTCGTCGAACGCGTCGAGAGCCTCCTGGACCCGGAGCACTTCGAGCTGTCCCTCACGTTCGGCAGCGACGCGTGATGCTCGTGGGCCACGATGGGATCGTCGACGACAGGGGGCTGAGCCGATGAACGACGAGGCGACCGCGCGCGCCGACAGGGCGCTCGGGGCGTTGCTCGGCCTGGCGGTCGGCGACGCCCTCGGCATGCCGACCCAGCTGCTGTCGCGGGACGCCGTCGTCGCCGGCTACGGGCCCGTGCTCGCCGGCTTCACCCCCGCCCCGGCCGACCACCCGATCGCCGCTGGCCTGCCCGCCGGCACCGTCACCGACGACACCGAGCAGGCGGTGCTGCTGGCGCGCCTGCTGGTCGACGGCGGCGGCCGGGTGGACCCCGCGGAGCTCGCCCGGCGGCTGGTCGCCTGGGAGGACGCGATGCGGGCGCGCGGCTCGCTCGACCTGCTCGGGCCGTCCACGAAGCGGGCGCTCGCCGACCTCCTCGCCGGCGCCGACCCCGACGACGTCGGCCGGTACGGGGACACCAACGGCGCGGCCATGCGCGTGACGCCCGTCGGCGTG
>AXCX01000738.1 GCA_000767215.1 Actinotalea fermentans ATCC 43279 = JCM 9966 = DSM 3133 | reverse complement strand
CTCGGCCGATGGACGGCGGGCCTGGGTGGCGCGGTGCGTCGGGCGGCCGCGGGGCGGTTCGCGGCGACGCGCGACGAGATCCGCGTCGCGGGCGACGCCGGCATGGCCACGGCGGAGTACGCGATCGCGACGATCGCGGCGGCGGGGTTCGCCGGGCTGCTCGTCGTCGTGCTGCGCAGCGACGAGGTTCGCGGGCTCCTGGCCGGGCTCGTCCGCACGGCCCTGTCGATGTGACCGCCTGGTCGGGCGCGGCCGTGGACCGCCGGGGTCGCCTCCGCGGGGACGACGGGACGGTGACCGCCGAGCTGGCGCTCGGTCTGGTCGCCGTGACGCTCGTCCTCGCCGCGTTGCTGGTCACGACCGCCGCTGCCTCGGCGCGGATGCGCTGCCTGGACGCCGCCAGGACGGCGGCGCGGGTCGCGGCCCTCGGTGTCGCGGACGGGGAGGTGGTCGCGGCGGCGCAGCGCGTCGTCCCGGGGGCTCGCGTGACGCTGGTGCGCGATCCGCCCTGGATGGAGGTCACCGTGACGACGGACGTCGGGGGTGCCTGGTTCACGGGCGGCTCGCTCGCGGCCTCCGGTTCCGCGACGGCGTGGGCGGAGCCGTGAGCAGCGCGTGGGTGCGCGCGCGTCCCGGCGGACGGGCGGGGACCGGGCGGGACGAGGGGTCCGGGCGGGACGAGGGGTCCGGGCGGGACGAGGGGTCCGGGCGGGACGAGGGGTCCGGGACGGTCCTGGTCGTCGGGCTCCTCGCGGTGGCTCTCGTGCTGGCGGCCGCCGTCGGAGCCCTTGGTGGCGCGCACGTCGCGCGCGGG
>AXCX01000737.1 GCA_000767215.1 Actinotalea fermentans ATCC 43279 = JCM 9966 = DSM 3133 | reverse complement strand
CGCGTCGCTGGACCCGGCGGCCGCGAGCACGACGGCGTCGGTGGGCTCGGCCCCGGCGTCGCGCAGCCGGTCCACGAGGCACCCCACCAGGCGGACGTCCGGACCCAGCGCGCCACCGGCGACCGCAGGCCGCCCGGCGACCGCCGCCGCGATGTCGACGTGCACGTGGTACCCCGCCGACAGGAGCAGCGGCACGACGACCGCCGCCCGCCCTGCGTCCGTCACCTGCGCGACCACCTCGCCCACCGCCGGCGCCTGGACGTCGACGAAGGCCGGACGGACGTCGAGGCCCGGCCGACTGCCGCGCAGCCCGTCGACGATCCCCGCGACCACGGCCCGCCCAGCCGGGTCGTCGGTGCCGTGGGAGCACGCGACCAGGACCGGCTCAGCCACGCCCGTCCCCGGACGCCCGCAGGGCGAGGAGGTCGTCCGCGACCCCCAGCCGGTAGCCGCGCTTGACCACCGTCCGGACCAGGTCGCGGCTACCCGCGGCCTCGCGCAGCCGCGCGATCGCGACCTCCGCGGCGTGCGGGTCGGTCGACGCCCCGGGGAGCGCAGCGAGCACGGCTCGTCGCGGGACGACGGCGCCCCCCGCGGCCACGAGCAGGCGCAGCACCTCCAGGCCCGACGGCGAGAGCGGCAGGACGCGACCGTCGAGGACCGCAGCGCCGCGGCGGACCTGCAGCG
>AXCX01000736.1 GCA_000767215.1 Actinotalea fermentans ATCC 43279 = JCM 9966 = DSM 3133 | reverse complement strand
ACCAGCGGTGAGGCCGCGCGCGCGGGAGGCCGCGCGGGCGGGGGCCGCGCGCGGCCCGTGGGAGGCCACGATGGCGGTGCGGACAACGCCGCCGGACGCGTCACGCCCGACGCAACGAGGCCGCCGGCGGCAAGCATCCGTGCAGGTCACGGCATCTGTGGACAACCCTTCCCCGGCCACCGCATGTCGGTGCCCGCCGATACTCTGTACTGGTGTTCGAACAGCGCGCGACCGTCCTGAGCCCCGAGGTGCGGCTCGACGTCCGTGCGCCCGGGCCTCGCGTGGAGAAGTCCTTCGCGGCTGCGGTCGAGCGCGCGGTCGCGGCCGCGGCGGAGGCGGACGACGCGCGTCGTGAGGCCCTCGACCGGGCGCCCGGGCCGGAGCTCGCCGGGCTCCTCGCTCGACTGGAGGTGCCCGTCGAGCCGGACGCCGTGCTGCTCGAGGCGATCGACGCGTTCGACCGGCTCGCCGCGTGGGCTGCCTCCCGCCAGGCGGTCGCGGTGAACGAGCT
>AXCX01000735.1 GCA_000767215.1 Actinotalea fermentans ATCC 43279 = JCM 9966 = DSM 3133 | reverse complement strand
GCCGCCGGCGCCAGGCGCAGGGCCGGGCCGGCTTCGTGGCGGACGAGGTCGCCGCCCGACTGGGCACCACCCGCGCGGCCGGGCAGCGCCTCGTCGGCGAGGCGATGGGGCTCGAGCAGGTCCCGCAGGTCTGGGACGCGCTCGACCGGGGCGCCGTCGACCCGCGCAAGGCCGCGATGCTGTGCGACGAGCTGCTCGCACTGCCCGCGCTGCTGCGGTTCGACGTCGCGGCGGAGGTCGTGCCGCTGGCCGGCGGGCTGACGATCCCGGCGCTGCGGGGCCGGATCCGCCGGCGGGCTCTGGCCGCCG
>AXCX01000734.1 GCA_000767215.1 Actinotalea fermentans ATCC 43279 = JCM 9966 = DSM 3133 | reverse complement strand
CGGAGCGGGCCTGGCCGTGGGGGTCGCGCGATGACCGCCCCGCTGCGTGCGGTCGCCTCGGACACCGGCCCGATCCCGGTCGTCGCGCCCGCCAGGGCGAACGAGGCCGCCCGGCCCTCCGACGCGGGCCCCGCCGACCGCCCGTTGCTCGACGACGTCGCCCGCGCGCTGCTCCCCGGGCTGCTGCGGTACGCGACGGTCCTGACCGGCGACGGGCACGTCGCCGCCGACATCGTGCAGGAGGTGCTGCTGCGTGCCCACGTCCGGTGGGCGCGCATCTCCCTGCTCGACCGCCCGGACCTGTACCTCAAGCGCATGGTGACCAACGAGCACCTCTCGTGGCGGCGCCGGTGGCACGTGCGCACGGTCCGGCCGGCTCCCGACGACGTGCTCGCGGCGCATGCCGCACCGGCGGACGACCACGCCGATGCCGCCGCCGAGGACGCCGCGATGTGGCAGCGCCTGGCCGCCCTGACACCACGGCAACGCGCCGTGCTCGTGCTGCGGTACTACGAGGGCCTCGCCGACGCGGAGATCGCCTCCGTCCTGGGCACATCGAGCGCGACGGTGCGCTCGCACGCCTCCCACGCACTGGCCGCGCTGCGCCAGACCGATCTCACGATTGCCCCGGAGACACGATGAAGGAGCACCGCGGGGATCCCGTCCCCCAGGAGTCCGCACCCGCGCACGCGTCTGCGCACGAG
>AXCX01000076.1 GCA_000767215.1 Actinotalea fermentans ATCC 43279 = JCM 9966 = DSM 3133 | reverse complement strand
AGCTCGGCGCCGTCGACGACGCCGTCGGGCACGGCCGGCGGCTCCCACGGCACGGGGCGACGCGCGGCGTCGGGCACCACGTCCCCGAGCGCGTCGAGGAGCGCGGTGAGGTGCGCGGCACGGGTGCGCAGCTTCGCGATCCGCGCCTGGAGTGCGAGGGTCACCGCGTCGATCTCGTCCAGCTCCGCCACGGCCGCCCGCGCCGCCGCGCGGTAGGTCTCGCCCCGTGCGCCACCGTCGCCCATTGCCTCGTCCAGGCTCATCGCTCTCCCACCGCACCCGGCCGGCACCGGCGGCCCAGAGCCGCTGCCGGCGTCCACCGCGCGACCGTGGATGCGCGCGGAACGTCCTGGTCGATCATGATCCATGCAGATTGCCAGGGTGTGAACCGTACCCCGGCACACGGGTGACACGGGTGACACGGCAGGGCGGCGGCCTGGGCACCGGGCCGCCCGACACGAGGGGCCCGGACCGCACCAGGTGCGGACCGGGCCCCTCGTCAGCCGAGCAGGTGGAACGTCAGCGGGCCGCCTCGGCGCGGCGCTTGTTGAACACGTCGAACGCGACGGCGAGCAGCAGGACCATGCCCTTGACGACCTGCTGCCAGGCCGTCTCGACGCCGAGCAGCTGCATGCCGTTGCTCATGACCGCCATGATCAGGCCACCGATCATGGCCCCGGTCACCCGCCCGACGCCGCCGGTGACGGCCGCGCCACCGACGAAGCAGGCCGCGATCGCGTCGAGCTCGAACGAGTTGCCGGCGCTGGGCTGGGCCCCGTTCATGCGGGACGAGAACACGATGCCCGCCACGGAGGACAGCACACCCATGTTCACGAAGATCCAGAAGTTGACCTTCTTGACCTTCACACCCGACAGCTGGGCGGCGTTGAGGTTGCCGCCGATGGCGTACACGTGGCGCCCGAACACCGAGCGCTGCGTGACGAGCGTGTAGATGACGATGAGCACGCCGAGCAGGACCAGCACGTTCGGCAGGCCCCGGCTGCTCGCGAGCTGGTACGCGAACCACATCACGACGGCGGCGACCACGACGATCTTCGCCACGAACCACCAGAACGCCTCGACCTGCTGCTGGTAGCGCTGACGGGCGCGGCGGCTGCGCCAGGCCGTCCAGGCGTAGACGGCCACGGCCGCGCCGAACACCACGAGCGTGAAGACGTCGACGCCGTAGCCGCCGAACAGACCGTTCTGGAACCCGTTGGCGATCTGGTAGTAGGTGCCGCCGAACGGCGACAGCGAGATGCTGCTGAGCGTCAGGAACGTCAGGCCCCGGAAGATCAGCAGGCCCGCGAGCGTGACGATGAAGGCCGGGATGCCGACCCGCGCCACCCAGAAGCCGTGCCACGCGCCGACCAGGAAGCCGACGGCAAGGGCGGCCAGCACGCCGACCCACCACGGCTGACCCTCGCGGATGACGAGCGTCGCCGCGACCGCGCCCGTGAGGGCCACGACCGATCCGACCGACAGGTCGATGTGGCCCGCCACGATGACGATCAGCATGCCGATCGCCAGGATCAGGATGTAGGAGTACTGCAGCACGATGTTCGTGAGGTTGCTCGGGCTCAGGAACTGGTCGTGCGCGAGCGAGAAGATCAGCACGATCGCGGCGAACGCGAGGAAGATGCCGCTCTGGCGCAGGTTCCCGGTCAGGGCCGACGCCAGCGCGCGCATCGCGCCCTTGTCGTCGTCGCCCGCGGGAACGGGTTCCCGCATCGTCGTCTCAGTCGCGGCGCTCATCGGGCCGTCTCCTTTTCCATGGTCATGAGTTCCATCAGCCGCTCCTGGGTCGCGTCGGCGACGGGGAGCACGCCGGTGATCCGGCCGAAGGCGAGCGTGTACACGCGGTCGCAGATGCCGAGCAGCTCGGGCAGCTCGGACGAGATGACGACGACCGCCTTACCCGCGGCGACCATCCGGTTGATGATCGTGTAGATCTCGTACTTCGCCCCGACGTCGATGCCGCGGGTGGGCTCGTCGAGGATGAGGACGTCGGCGTCCGTGAAGATCCACTTGCTCAGGACGACCTTCTGCTGGTTGCCGCCGGAGAGCTTGCCCGCGAGCGCCATCACCGTGGGGGCCTTGATGTTCAGGTTGCCCCGGTACTCCTCGGCGACCTTCATCTCCTCGTTGCTGTTCACCCAGCCACGCCGGGAGACCTTGCCGAGGCTCGCCGCGGTGATGTTCTTGCGGATGTCCTCGATGAGGTTCAGGCCGTAGCGCTTGCGGTCCTCGGTCGCGTAGGCGATCCCGTGGTCGATGGCGTCGGAGACGGTGTGCACCTGGATCTCCTGGCCGTGCTTGAAGACCTGGCCGGTGATGTTGCGCCCGTACGACCTGCCGAACAGGCTCATCGCCAGCTCGGTGCGGCCGGCGCCCATCAGGCCGGCGATGCCCACGACCTCGCCCGCGTTCACGGTGAAGCTGGCGTTGTCGACGACGACGCGGCCCGGCTGCGTGGGGTGGTGCACCGTCCAGCCCTCGACCCGCAGCAGCTCCTCGCCGACGTTGGGGGTCCGCTCGGGGTAGCGGTGCTCGAGGTCGCGGCCGACCATGCTGCGGATCATGCGGTCCTGCGTGGCCTCGGGCTGGGACATGTCGAGGGTCTCGATGGTCCGACCGTCCCGGATGATCGTGGTGCGGTCGGCGATCTCGGCGATCTCGTTGAGCTTGTGGGAGATCATGATCGAGGTGATCCCCTGCGCCTTCAGCTGGCGCAGCAGCTCGAGCAGGTGCTCGGAGTCGTTGTCGTTCAGGGCGGCCGTCGGCTCGTCGAGGATGAGCAGCTTGACCTCCTTCGAGAGCGCCTTGGCGATCTCGATGAGCTGCTGCTTGCCGACGCCGAGCTGGCTGACCGGGGTCACGGGCTTCTCGTTCAGGCCCACGCGGGCCATCAGCTCGGCGGCCTCGGCGTTGGTGCGGTTCCAGTCGATGAGGCCGCCCGCGCCTCGCCGCTCGTTGCCCAGGAAGATGTTCTCGGCCGCGCTGAGGAACGGCACCAGCGCGAGCTCCTGGTGGATGATGACGATGCCGCGCGCCTCGGAGTCGTTGATCGACCCGAACTGCACCTCGGCGCCGTCGAAGTGGATCTCCCCGTCGTACGTGCCGTGCGGGTAGACGCCGGAGAGCACCTTCATCAGGGTCGACTTGCCGGCCCCGTTCTCACCGCAGATCGCGTGGATCTCGCCGCGACGGACGGTGAGGGACACGTCCTGCAGCGCCTTGACGCCGGGGAACGTCTTGGTGATGGAGCGCATCTCCAGGATGTTGTCGGTCATGCCACAAAACCTCGCTTCGTCGGGGGCCGACGGTCGGCCGGGAGTGGCCCGGCCCGGCGGTGGCTCCGCCGGGCCGGGCCGGTCAGGTCAGCCCTCGGCGACGCCGGAGGCGACCTCCTCCTCGGTCCAGTAGCCCGAGTCGACCAGCAGCGACTGGATGTTGTCGGCGTACACGACGTCCGACTCGAGCAGGAAGGACGGGACGACCTTGACGCCGTTGTCGTACGTCGTGGTGTCGTTGGCCTCCGGGGTCTCACCCTTCAGGTACGCCTCGGCAGCGATGACGGCCTGCGCGGCGAGCTTGCGGGTGTCCTTGAAGATCGTCGAGAACTGGACGTCGTCGGCGATGGACTTGACCGAGGCGATCTCGGCGTCCTGGCCGGTGACGACCGGCAGGCCCTCGGCGACGGTCGGGCCCATGCCCACGCCCTGGAGCGCGGTGATGATGCCGCGCGACAGGCCGTCGTACGGCGACAGGACGCCGTGCAGCGGCTTGCCGTCGTTGTACGTACCGGTCAGGAGGTCCTCCATGCGGCGCTGGGCCGTCTCCTGCTGCCAGCGCAGGATGTTGGTCTGCTCGATGTCCATCTGGCCGGACGGGACGACGAGGGTGCCGGCGTCGAAGTACGGCTTGAGGGTGTCCATCGCGCCCTTCCAGAAGAAGTGCGCGTTGTTGTCGTCGAGCGAGCCGGCGAAGAGCTCGACGTTGAACGGACCGGTGGCGTCGCCCTCGGAGCCGTCAGCGTTGAGCAGGCCGAGGCCCACGAGCAGCGAGTTCGCCTGCTGCACGCCGACCTTGTAGTTGTCGAACGTCACGTAGAAGTCGACGTTCTCGGAGTCACGGATGAGGCGGTCGTACGAGATGACCGGGATGTCCGCGGCGGCGGCGGCCTCGAGCTGGCTCGTGAGCGCCGTGCCGTCGATCGCCGCGATGATCAGCGCCTTGGCGCCGTTGGTGATCATCTGGTCGATCTGCTGCGTCTGCGTGGGGATGTCGTCGTTGGCGAACTGGAGGTCGACCTCGTAGCCGAGCTCCTCGAGGCCGTCCTTGACCGCGTTGCCGTCGGCGATCCACCGCTCGGAGGTCTGGGTCGGCATCGCGACGCCGATCAGACCGCCCTCCTCGGTCTCGGTGGTGGTGCCGTCACCGGTGTCGGTGGACTCGTCGTCCGTGCTACCCGCACCGCTCCCACCGCACGCGGCGAGGGACAGGGCGAGCGTCAGGCCCGCCGCGACCGCGGCGAACTTCCTGGTGCTCATGAATCTCCTCCTCGAGATCTACTGCTCTTCCTGAGTCGGGGCGCTCCCGTTGGACCGTCCCGGGCGACCTGACCGCCACCTCGGGACCGGCCAGGAAGTCTTCTGTTGTGCTGGCGCTACTCGACGCGCACGACGTCGAGCCCCGCCCGCTCGAGCCGCCGCACCTCGTGCTCGGGCGCGGACGGGCCGGTGACGAGCGTGTGGACGTCCCCGAGCCGGGCGATGCGTCCGAGGTGCGTCTGGCCGAGCTTCGAGCCGTCCGCGACGACCACGGCGCGCCGGGCGGCCGCGATGATCGACCGCTTGACCTCGGCCTCGGGCAGGTTGATGTTGGTGAAGCCGTCGGGGTCCACCCCGTTGCACCCGACGAACGCGATGTCGACGTGCAGCTGCTCGAGCAGCACGGTCGCCAGCGGGTTCACGAGCGAGTGCTGCAGCCGGCGCAGGGTGCCGCCGGTGACGACGACGGTGAGCCGCGGCATCGCGCGCTCCAGCTCGAGCGCGATGTTGAGCCCGTTGGTCACCACGGTGACGCGCTCGAGGTCCGCGCGGGCCACGAGCGCTCGCGCGACGGCCGTCGTCGTCGTGCCGACGTCGAGCAGGACGCCCATGCCCGACTGGACGAGCGAGGCGGCGTACTCGCCGATCCGCTGCTTCTCGTGGGCGAACTCGACGAGCGACTCCTCGAACGAGGGCTCGGGACGGGCACCGCGGGCCGGCGGCATCGCCCCGCCGCGGACGCGGCGCACGGCGTGCGAGGTCTCGAGCGATGCGAGGTCGGCGCGCACGGTGACGTCGGAGATGCCGAAGGTCTCGGCCAGCTCGGACACGCGGACGAACTCGCGGTCCGTGATGAGCTGCAGCATCCGCTCGCGCCGGACCGGCACGGGCAGGAGATCGGTCTCCTCGTTGAGCACGCGTCGATTGTGAGCGATCACAACCCCTGGGTCAACTTCGTGAAGTCAACTTCCGATTACGAAACCGTAACGCTGCTCACGACCTGATCACGAAAGTTCCGACTCGACCGCGAAAGTGTCCCCCGCCCCGCTTCACGCACAACGGGGCGGCGAAGGCACCTTTCGCACGCTGTCGGTCGGCTTTCCCAACCGAAAGCATACGCAAGCCTTCGCCACCCCGTCGAGGGTGCAGAAGTGGGAGCGCGACCTCTCGCGCCCCTCTCACACGAGCGGCGGTCCCTCACCCGCGAGGACGAGGGTTCGACGCGAGAACGAGGCTTCGAACCCCTCGTCCTCGGAGCAAACCCTCGGCCTCGGCAGCGGGTGTGCCGTCGGCCGGGCCCGTCAGAAGCCCTGGGCCAGGTGGAACCAGACCTGATTCCAGCGCAGCTCGTTGGCGAAGCCGCGCGTGGTCGTCTGCTCGTCGATGACGAGCAGCTCCGTCCGCGCCATCGCCGCGAAGTCCGCGAACACGTCGACGCCCACCTGCGTGGTCATCACCGTGTGGTGCGCCGCGCCGGCCATCAGCCAGGCCTCGGCCGACGTCGCCAGGTCCGGCGCCGGGCGCCACACCGCGCGCGCCACCGGCAGGTGCGGCAGCGGCGGGTGCTCGACGACGTCGACGACGTTCGCCGTCAGCCGGAACCGGTCCCGCATGTCCGACATCGCGACGACGAGGCCGGGGCCCGGGTCGGTGTTGAACACCAGCCGGACCGGGTCCTCCTTGCCGCCGATGCCGAGCGGGTGGATCTCGAGGCTCGGCCTGCCCGTCGTCAGGCTCGGGCAGATCTCGAGCATGTGCGCGCCGAGGATTTTCTCCTCGCCGGGCGTCAGGTTGTACGTGTAGTCCTCCATCAGGGAGGCGCCGCCGGGCAGGCCCTGGCCCATCACCTTGGCGATGCGGACGAGGACGGCCGTCTTCCAGTCGCCCTCCGCGCCGAAGCCGTAGCCCTTCGACATGAGCCGCTGGACGGCCAGGCCCGGGAGCTGGCGCAGCGCGCCGAGGTCCTCGAACGTCGTCGTGAAGGCGGTCGCGCCGAGGCCCTCCAGGAGGGTGAGCAGCGCGAGCTCCTGGCGGGCGCCGTAGCGCAGCGAGTCGTGCCGCTCGCCGCCCTTGCGCAGATCCGGCACGACGTCGTACAGGTCCTCGTACTCGGCGACCAGCGCGTCGACGTCGCCGTCGGCCACCTCGTCCACCGCCGCGACCAGGTCGTTCACGCCCCACGTGTTCACGCTGACGCCGAACCGCACCTCGGCCTCGGTCTTGTCGCCCTCGGTGACCGCGACGTTGCGCATGTTGTCGCCGAAGCGGGCCAGGCGCAGGTCGTGCGCGGCGGCCCAGCCGGCCGCGGCGCGGGCCCAGGTGCCCACCTTCTCCTGCACCACGGGCGAGGACGCGTGCCCGACGACGGTCTTCCGGGCCACCCCGAGCCGTGTCTGGATGTACCCGAACTCCCGGTCGCCGTGCGCGGCCTGGTTGAGGTTCATGAAGTCGAAGTCGATGGTGTCCCACGGCAGCTCGACGTTGGCCTGCGTGTGCAGGTGCAGCAGCGGGGTGCGCAGCGCCTCGAGGCCCGCGATCCACATCTTCGCCGGGGAGAAGGTGTGCATCCACGCGATGACGCCGATGCACGCGTCGGACGCGTTGGCCTCCAGCGCGAGGCGGCGGATCGCGTCGGAGCCGGTCAGGACCGGCTTCCAGACGACGCGCGCGGGCACGGCGTCCGACTCGTCGAGCAGCCGCGCGATGGCCTGCGACTGCTCGGCCACCTGCGCCAGGGTCTCGGGGCCGTACAGGTGCTGGCTGCCCGTGGCGAACCAGATCTCCTTGTCGGCGTACGCCTTGCTCATGCGCTGCTCTCCTCGCTCGTCTTCGATGCGGTGGTCGTGGGGCCGCCGGGGCGACCGGTGGGTCAGGGGTTGACCGGGGCGGAGTCGCCCTGGCCGTAGACGTTCTGGTAGCGCGCGTACAGCGAGTCGATGTCGGACTGCGCGATCGGCAGGGGCTCCCCCAGCTGCCGCGAGATGTGCACGGTCCGCGCGACCTCCTCGACCATCACGGCCGCCTTCACGGCGTCCTTCGCGTCGCGGCCGATGGTGAACGGCCCGTGGTTGCGCATCAGCACCGCCCGGCTCCGCGAGTCGCGCAGCGTCTCGACGATGCCGCGGCCGATCGAGTCGTCGCCGATCAGCGCGAACGGCCCGATCGGGATGGGCCCGCCGAACTCGTCGGCCATCATCGTCAGCACGCACGGCACCTCCTCGCCCCGCGCGGCCCACGCCGTCGCGTAGGTGGAGTGCGTGTGCACGACGCCGCCGACCTGCGGCATGTGCTGGTACACGTACGCGTGCGCCGCGGTGTCCGACGACGGCGCACGGCTCCCGTCGACGAGGTTCCCCTCCAGGTCGCACACGACCATCGACTCGGGCGTGAGGTCGTCGTAGGTCACGCCGCTCGGCTTGATGACCAGCAGGTCCTCGCCGCCCGGCACGCGGACGCGCTGCGAGACGTTGCCCGCCGTCCAGACGACCAGGCCCCAC
Organism: Actinotalea fermentans ATCC 43279 = JCM 9966 = DSM 3133; assembly: GCA_000767215.1. Taxonomy (GTDB): domain Bacteria; phylum Actinomycetota; class Actinomycetes; order Actinomycetales; family Cellulomonadaceae; genus Actinotalea; species Actinotalea fermentans. The sequence goes on along the minus strand of AXCX01000076.1, from coordinate 6,470 downwards.
CGCGGCAGCTCGGCGTGCAGGTCGCACACGAGTGCGCGCACGCGCTCGACCTCCTCGCGGACCTCGCTCGGGTAGGCCGCCAGGCCCGGGGTGCTCGTCACGCTGCCTCCTGCACTGCTGGTCTCTGCGCTGCTCGGTTCTGCGCTGCTGGGTTCGGGATCCGGTGCTCGTCCGGCCTAGAGGGCCTCGGTGGCGGCGCGCTCGACCGGCAGGCCGGCCTCGTACCGCTCGAGGAAGGCCGCGTACCCGGCCACGTCATCGGCGAGCGGCGCGACGACATCGACCTCCGCGCCCGCGAAGACGCGCGTGGCGAGGTAGGCGCCGAGGTCCTCGTCCGTGGTGCCGTCGGCCTTCGCGAGCAGGTCCCCCGCCAGCACGGCCATGCCCCACGGCCCGCCCTCGCTCGCGGTGCGCGCGACGGCGACGGGCGCGTCGACGGCGGCGGCGAGCAGCCGCTGCGCGACGCCTGCGGTGCGGAACAGGCCGCCGTGCGCGGCCAGCACGTCCAGCTCGACGCCCTCGGCGGCGAGCACCCGCATGCCGAGGCTCAGCGTCGCGAACGCGCCGTAGACCTGCGTACGCATGAAGTTCGCCAGGGTCAGCCGCGAGTCGGGCGTGCGCACGAACAGCGGCCGACCCTCCTCCAGGCCGGTGATCGGCTCGCCGGAGAGGTAGTTGTACGCGACCAGGCCACCGCCGTCGGCGTCGCCCGCCAGGGCCTCGCGCAGCAGCGCGCCGAAGACGGCGTCAGGCTCCGCCGGGGTGCCCAGCGCGGTGGCGAACCGGCCGAAGAGGTCCGCCCAGGCGCCGAGCTCGCTCGCGCCGTTGTTGCAGTGCACCATCGCCACGAGGTCGCCCGCCGGCGTCGTGACCAGGTCCAGCTCGTGGTGCTGCCGCTCGAGCGGCCGCTCGAGGACGACCATCGCGAAGATCGAGGTGCCGACGCTCACGTTGCCGGTCCGGCGCGCGACGGCGTTCGTCGCCACCATCCCGGTGCCGGCGTCGCCCTCGGGCGGGCAGAGGCGCGCGCCGGGGCGCAGGGTGCCGCTCGGGTCGAGCAGCGCCGCGCCCTCGTCGGTGAGCCGGCCGGCCTCCTGGCCCGCGACCAGCACCGTGGGCAGCAGGTCGCCCAGGTGCGGCAGGCGCGGGCCGGGCCGGCGCTCCGCGACGAGCTCGTCGAACTGGGCGAGCATCCGCGCGTCGTAGGTCCGCGTGGCGGGGTCGATCGGGAACATGCCGGACGCGTCGCCGACGCCGAGGACGTGGCGGCCGGTCAGCCTCTGGTGCACGTAGCCGGCGAGCGTGGTCAGCGACGCGACCTGCGGCACGTGCGGCTCGTCGTCGAGGATCGCCTGGTACAGGTGGGCGACCGACCAGCGCAGCGGGATGTTGTGGCCGAACAGGGCGCTCAGCTCGGCGGCGGCCGCGCCGGTCGTGGTGTTCCGCCAGGTGCGGAAGGGGACAAGGAGCTCGCCGGCGGCGTCGAAGGCCAGGTAGCCGTGCATCATGGCCGAGACGCCGAGCGCGCCGACGTCGGTCAGCGGCACCCCGTAGCGGCGCTGGACGTCGGCCTGCAGCTCGGCCACGCAGGCCTGCAGCCCGGACCACACGTCCTCGAGCGAGTACGTCCACATGCGGTCGACGAACTGGTTCTCCCACTCGTGGCTGCCGTCCGCGAGGGTGCTGCCGTCGGCGCCGACCAGGCACGCCTTGATGCGCGTGGAGCCCAGCTCGATCCCGAGGGACGTGCGTCCTGCGGCGATCTCCGCCCGCGCCTGAGCCGAACGGTCCTCGGTCGTCATCGTCACTCCCCATCGCCTCGCTGCGGCAGTCGGCGGGCGCACGCCCGCAGCGATGTTAGCGTTCACAACAACCGGGGTGTCAAGCCGGGCGCACGCCCGTCCCTGCCGTCACCGGGCCGTCGCGGCCGCGCCCACGGCGCCGGGCGCACCCGACGCCGTCACGATGTCCAGGCCCTCGGCGAAGATCTCGAACAGCCGCTCGACGACCTCCTGGAGCGACGCGGCGTAACCGGTCCCGTACCAGTGGTGGAACATCCCGAGGATGCCGCCCGTGAACGCGTGCGAGAAGACCTGCACCTCGAGGTCGACCTCGGGCCGGCCGAGCCGCTCCGCGAGCACCCGCCCGACGAGCTCCGCCATCTCATAGGTGCTCGCGGTCGCCGCCTGCTCCAGCGCCGGCGTCGTCAGGACGAGGGTGATGCGGCGCCTGACGACGTCCATCTGCTCGGGCGTCACCGCCGCGACGGCGCCGAGCACCACCCGCCGGAGGCCCTCCAGCGGGACGTCGTCGCCGATCCCCTCCATGAGCCAGTCGTCCATCACGAGGTCGTACTCGTCCCAGAGGACGACCGCCTCCTTGCTCCCGAAGTACCGGTAGACGCTGCTCGGCGAGACGTCGGAGGCGTCGGCGATCTCCTCGACGGTGACGTCGTCGAAGCCGCGCGCCTCGAACATGTCCAGGGCGACGGCCTGGATCCGCAGCATGGCGGCGAGCCGCTTGCGCTCGCGCAGGCCGCCCCCGCCGCCGTTGCCGTCGTCCGCCATCCCGCCATGCTACGCGACGTCTGACCGAAACTGTCGATTGACAGTCACTTTCCGTTGACACTCGCTCTCAGTGCGATCTACTGTCAGTTGACACCCACTGTCAGATTCGCGGAGGTAGTCAAGTGGAGCACGTCATCCAGGTGGAGGGTCTGGTCAAGACGTTCGGCAGCACGCGCGCGCTGGACGGGCTGGACCTGACGGTCGAGCCCGGCGAGGTGCACGGCTTCCTCGGCCCGAACGGCTCCGGCAAGTCGACGACCATCCGCGTCCTGCTCGGCCTGCTGCGCAAGGACGCCGGGCACGCCCGCCTCCTCGGCGGCGACCCGTGGCGCGACGCCGTCGCGCTGCACCGCCGGCTCGCCTACGTGCCGGGCGACGTCAACCTGTGGCCGAACCTCTCCGGCGGCGAGGCGATCGACCTGCTCGGCTCGCTGCGCGGCTCGCTCGACCGCGTGCGCCGCGACGAGCTCGTCGAGCGGTTCCAGCTCGACCCCACCAAGAAGTGCTCGGCGTACTCCAAGGGCAACCGGCAGAAGGTCGCGATCATCGCCGGCATGGCGAGCGACGTGGAACTCTTCCTGCTCGACGAGCCCACCAGCGGCCTGGACCCGCTGATGGAGACGGTGTTCCAGGACGTCGTCCGCGAGATCACCGCGGGCGGCGGCACCGTCCTGCTCTCGAGCCACATCCTCGCCGAGGCCGAGGCCCTGTGCGACACCGTGTCGATCATCCGCGCCGGTCGCATCGTCGAGTCCGGCTCCCTCACCGCGCTGCGGCACCTCACCCGGACGACGCTGCACGTCACCACGACCGAGCCCCTGGACGGGCTCGACACGACGCCGGGCGTCTTCGACGTGCGGATCAGCGACGGCGGGCACACCGCGCGCTTCGAGGTCGCCGCCGACCAGCTCGACGCCGTCATCAAGCACATCGGCGAGCACGGCGTCGTCGCGCTGACCAGCGCACCCCCGACGCTCGAGGAGCTGTTCCTGCGCCACTACGGCGACGAGCTCGCCACCCTGGCCGGGAACGGCAACGGGAACGGCACCAGCAACGGCACGGCCGACGACGGCGCCGCGCGCACGCGGGGCGGCCGCCGTCGGCACGCGGATGCGGGGGCCGCACGATGACCCGCACGACGTCGCGCCCGCTCGCGGGCACCGGCCGCCTGGTGCGACTGGCCCTGCGCAGGGACCGCATCATCCTGCCGGTCTGGATCGCGTCCATCGCCGCGATCGCCTGGATGGTCATCGGCAGCTACGAGGCGACCGTCGGCGGCGAGGCCGAGCGGATGAGCACCGCCGCCTTCGCCGCGGGCAACCCGATGGCGCGCATGTTCGACGGACCGGCGGCCGGCTACGACCTCGGCGCGATGGTCATGGTCGAGAGCTACCAGGTGCTCGCGATCCTGGCGGCCCTGATGACCGCGCAGGCGGTCGTCCGGCACACGCGCCAGGACGAGGAGACCGGCCGCGCGGAGCTGCTCGGTTCCGCCGTCGTCGGGCGCCACGCGCGGCTCACCGCCGCGCTTGTCGTGGCGCTCGGCGCGAACGTCGCCCTCGGGGCCACCATCACCGCCGTGCTCGCCGGCACCGGCTACACGGGCGCCGGGGCGCTCATCTCCGGCGTCTCCGTGGCGGGGCTGGGCTGGGTCTTCGCGGGTCTGGCCGGCATCGGGGCGCAGGTCTTCAGCACCGCGCGCGGCGCGAACGCCGCCGTGGGCGTGGGCCTCGGCGTCGCCTTCCTCGTGCGGGCGGTCGGCGACCTGCTCGGCGACGTCGCCGCGAACGGGGTCGCCGTCGTGAGCGCGTGGCCGTCGTGGCTGTCGCCGCTCGGCTGGGGCCAGCAGATGCGGCCGTACTACGAGGACAACTGGTGGATCACCGGGCTGTTCCTGGCGCTCACCGCCGTCCTGGTCGCCGTCGCTGTCGCGCTGGCCGCACGCCGTGACGTCGGGCCGGGCATGGTCCCCGCGCGCACGGGGCCGCGCTGCGCCGCGCCCACCCTGCTGCACAGCCTCGGCCTTGCGTGGCGGCTCCAGCGCGGGATCTTCGTGACGTGGCTCGTCGGGCTCGTGACGATGGGCGCGGCGCTCGGCCCGATGGGCGAGAGCGCGGAGGAGCTGATCAGCGAGAACGCGCAGATGTACGAGCTGCTCGAGCGGCTCTCCCCCGGCGCCGGCGTGGTCGACCTGTACTTCGCCTTCTCGATGGCGATCTTCGGCATCGCGGCGGCCGGCTACACCGTCCAGGCTCTGCTGCGGATGCGCGCCGAGGAGGTCTCCGGGCGCCTCGAGCCGGTCCTGGCGACCGCCACGGGTCGGCGCCGGTGGCTGGCCGGGCACGTCCTCATCGCGGCGGCGGGGACGGCCGTCATCCTCGCGCTGACCGGCGTGGCCAGCGGCCTCACCTACGGCGCGGCGGCCGGCGACTGGTCGGTCATGGGCGACCCGCTGACCGGCGCCCTCGTGCAGCTGCCCGCGACGTTCGCCCTCGGCGCGTTCGTCCTCGCGCTCTTCGGCCTGCTGCCCCGGCTGTCCGGGCCGCTCGCGTGGGCGTCGCTGGCGCTGGCGCTCGTCGTCGGGCAGCTCGGCTCGCTGCTCGACCTGCCGCAGTGGGTGCTCGACGTCTCGCCGTTCACGCACGTCCCGCTCGTCCCGGCCGACCCGTTCGAGGCGACGCCGGTGCTGTGGCTGACGGCGGTCGCGCTCGCGCTCGGCGCGGTGGGCTTCGCGGCCTTCCGGCGCCGGGACCTGGCGATCGGCGCCTGACGGCGTCGCGGGCCCGGCTGGGAGGGAGCCGGGCCCGCGACGCGACGCGTCGGGTCAGGCCCGCGGCGGGCCGCTGCTCGCGCGGACCACGAGGCTCGGCGGGACGAGCACGGACTCCCCGTCCTCGCCGCCCAGCACCGAGACCACCAGGGCCATGCACGTGCGGCCCAGGTGCCGAACTCCTGCCGCACGGTCGTCAGCGGCGGGTAGAAGTGCGCCGAGCCCTCGATGTCGTCGAAGCCGACCACCGAGACGTCGTCCGGCACGCGCACGCCCGCCTCGGCGAAGGCGCGCAGCAGACCGAGGGCGAGCTGGTCGTTGGCGGTGAAGACCGCCGACGGCACACCGGACGCGACGAGCTCGCGCCCGACGGCGTAGCCGCGGGCCGCGGTCCAGTCGCCGGCGACCGGCTCGGGCGCCTCGAGGCCTGCGGCCGCGAGCTCGTCCCGCCAGCCGTCGATGCGCCGCCGGGCGTCGATCCAGTCGAGCGGGCCCGCGACGTGCAGCACCGAGCGGTGGCCCAGCTCGAGCAGGTGCCGCACCGCGAGTCGGGCACCGCGGTACTGGTCGCCCGAGACCACGTGCAGGGGCGATGGCAGCGAGGGCGGGCCCACCATGACCACGGGGACGCGGCCGGTGAAGGACCGGACGGCCTCCACGGCGTCGTCGTGCGCGGCGATGACGACGACCGCGTCCACGCCCTGGTCCAGGAAGTGCTCGAGCGCGGCGGAGACCGGCTCGACCTCCCACTTGGCGATGGTCGCGACGCTGACGAACAGGCCCGCGTCGCGCGCGGCGCCCTCGACGGCGATGAGGGTGGAGCTCGGGCCGAACAGCGCCGAGCCCGAGGACATCACGCCGATGGTGCCGCTGCGGCGCGTGACGAGGGCGCGCGCCGCGGGGTTGCGCCGGTAGCCGAGCTCGGCGATCGCCGCGAGCACCCGCTCGCGCGTCGCGGGACGCACGTTCGGGTGGTCGTTGAGGACGCGCGAGACGGTCTGGTGGGAGACGCCGGCGCGGGCGGCGACGTCGCTCATGGCCGGCGGCCGGACGGGATTCACCGGGGGGTTGCGCCCCCGCCCGTGGTGGAGCCCGACGCCGGGGCGCCCGACGCCGGGCCGCTGGCCTCGGCG
>AXCX01000733.1 GCA_000767215.1 Actinotalea fermentans ATCC 43279 = JCM 9966 = DSM 3133 | reverse complement strand
GGCCCGCGGCGTCGGGCCGGGAACGGCCGACGCCGGCCGCCGTCGACGTGGTCGCGTCGCCCGCCCAGCCGGTCCTCATCGACATGAGCATCGCCGGGCCCGACGGCGTGACGCTCGCCGACCGCGAGGCGGGCCTCCTGTCGATCGCGGTCCCGACGGCGGCGGGCGGCGACCTCGTCGTCGTGCCGGGCAGCGAACCGGCGCCGCACCCCGAGCGCCGGGTCCGCACGATCCGCGTGGAGGTCGAGTCGGGGCTGGAGGTGGACGGCGAGCTCTTCGCGGCGACGGTGATGCGGATCCTGAACGACCCGCGCAGCTGGGGCGGCGACGGGTCGATGTCGTTCGCGCGGACCGACGGCGACGCCGAGATCCGGGTGGTGCTCGCCTCGCCGGACAAGGTCGACGCGATGTGCGCGCCCCTGAACACCCACGGCGACTACTCGTGCGGCCGGTACGGCCACGCGGCGATCAACCACAC
>AXCX01000732.1 GCA_000767215.1 Actinotalea fermentans ATCC 43279 = JCM 9966 = DSM 3133 | reverse complement strand
TACCTGCAGATCAGCGACATCACGACCTACCGCGAGTACGTCGTCAACCACGAGGTGGGCCACCTGCTGGGGCGTCAGCACGTCGGGTGCCCGTCGGCGGGCGAGCGCGCGCCGATCATGCAGCAGCAGTCCATCGAGGTGGCGCCGTGCACCGCCAACGCGTGGCCGTTCCCCGACAACCCGACGTCCTGACGGGCCGGCGTCCTGACGGGCCGGTGTCCTGACGGGCCGGCGTGTGGGGCGCCGGTCGGCCCGGCGTGTGGGCGGCGGATGATGGAATCGGGGCATGCCCGCCCTGCGTCCGCCCGACCCGCGCGCGCCCTGGCCCGCGCCGGACGCGGACCAGGCGCGCGCCATCG
>AXCX01000731.1 GCA_000767215.1 Actinotalea fermentans ATCC 43279 = JCM 9966 = DSM 3133 | reverse complement strand
GGCCGCGCTCGGCCGTCGCCCGCGCGCGCTCGAGCAGCTCGTCGCCGTGCCGCAGCTTCAGCGCCGGGTCGACGCCGACCCGCCGGTCCGCCTCCGCGCCGTCGGCGAGCGCGGAGAGGGCCAGCGCCGCGAGCCAGATGCCGCCCAGGAAGTAGTCGTCCCAGCTGCGCCCGAGGTGCTCGACCAGCGCCGTCGCGAGCTCCACCGCCTCGTCGAGGCGACCCGCCCAGGTCAGCGCGTCGATCGTCGGGCCGCCCGACAGCAGCGCCACCTGGCTGTCCCGCTCCCACATCGGCCGCAGGGCCTGCGCCCGGGCGATGGCGTCCTCGTCGCCCCGGGCCACCGCCGAGTACACGGCGACGGCGTCGAACACGGCCACGAGCGGCTCCAGGGCGGCATCGCGTTGCGCGGCCCTGGCCACCGGGTGGCCCGGGCCGATCGCCTCGGGCGGGCGCAGGTCGCCGCGGCAGTAGCGGACCAGCCGGTCGAAGAACCGCTGCGACATCCCGAACTCGGACCACTCGAGGCCCGCCTCGCGGTTGCGGGCGAACGCGACCTCGAGGTCGGCCGCCGCCTCGTCCAGGCGGCCCGCGTAGTAGTGCGTCGTGACCAGGTTGTGCTGGCACCGCTGCTCCGTGACGAGGTCGCCCGCCTCGCGCGCCCGTTCCCGGGCCTCGACGAGGAGCCGTGCGGCCGCGTCGGCGTCGTCCACGACGAGGACGGCGAGCGTCGCGAGGGCGTCCGCGGCGGCCGCGTTCTCGCAGACGGCGTCGGCCTCCTCGACCGCGCGGCGCGCGCTGTCGCGGGCGTCGTCGTCGCGGTCGCGGACCAGGCTGGCG
>AXCX01000730.1 GCA_000767215.1 Actinotalea fermentans ATCC 43279 = JCM 9966 = DSM 3133 | reverse complement strand
CCGGGCAGGGGCCGGCCCCGTCGCGTGAGGCCCCGCGCACGCGGGCCCTCCTCGCCCGCGTCACGGCGCTCGAGGAGGCGCTGGCCCGCGGCAAGAAGCAGATCCCGGCGCGCACGGCGCGGCGGGTCCGCGCGCTCCTGGTGGGCGTGCGGCAGCGGCTCGAGCTCGGCGTGGACCACACGGTCGTCGCGCTCGCCGGCGGCACGGGGTCGGGCAAGTCCAGCGTCTTCAACGCGCTCTCGGGTCTGAGCTTCGCCGAGGTGGGCGTGCGCCGGCCGACGACCGCGGAGCTCACCGCGTGCGTGTGGGCCCACCGGGCCGACCTGCTCCTGGCCTGGCTGGGCGTGGCCCACGACCGGCGGATCGAGCGGGAGAGCGCGCTCGACGGCGACTCGCAGGCGGACCTGCGCGGGCTGGTCCTGCTGGACCTGCCCGACCACGACTCGATCGAGCCCGCCCACCGCGCGGTCGTGGACCGGGTGCTGCCGCAGGTCGACCTGCTCGTGTGGGTGGTCGACCCCCAGAAGTACGCGGACGACGCGCTGCACAACACCTACCTGCGGTCCCTCGCCGGCCACGAGGGATCGATGATCGTCCTGCTCAACCAGCTGGACACCGTGCCGGCCGACGCGCGGGAGGCCCTCCTGGCCGACGTCGAACGGCTGCTCGCCGAGGACGGCCTCGTGGGCGTCGGTGTCTACGGCGCGTCCGCGCGCACCGGCGAGGGGATGACGCAGGTCCGGGCCGCCCTGGCGCGGGCCGTCGCGGCCCGCGGCCTTGCCGAGGTGCGCGCCGAGGCCGAGCTCGACGACGCGGCCCGGCTCCTCGGGCAGGTCGTGGC
>AXCX01000729.1 GCA_000767215.1 Actinotalea fermentans ATCC 43279 = JCM 9966 = DSM 3133 | reverse complement strand
CGGCGCGGTGAACCTGGGCCAGGGCTTCCCGGACGTCGACGGCCCGGCGCACGTCGTCGAGGCGGCCCGGGCGGCGCTCGCGGCGGGGCGCAACCAGTACGCGCCCGGCGACGGCGTCCCGGAGCTGCGCCGCGCGGTGGCCGCCCACCAGGAGCGGCACTACGGCCTGACCTGGGACCCGGACACCGAGGTGCTCGTGACGACCGGCGCGACCGAGGCGATCGCCGCCGCGGTGCTCGCCCTCGCCGGGCCCGGCGACGACGTCGTCGCCCTCGAACCGGCCTACGACTCCTACGCGGCGGTCACCGCCATGGCCGGGGCGCGCTTCCGGCCGGCGCCGCTCGCGCTGCGGTCCGACGCGGGAGACCCTGCCGCGCCGCGGTTCGCCCTCGACGTGGCGGCCCTGCGCGCCGTCGTGAGCGAGCGGACGCGCGTCATCCTGCTCAACACGCCCCACAACCCGACCGGGACGGTGCTGACGGCCGACGACCTCGCCGCGGTCGCGCGGCTCGCGACCGAGGTGGGTGCCGTCGTCGTGACCGACGAGGTGTACGAGCACCTGACGTTCGACGGGGCCGTCCACGTGCCGCTGGCGACGCTGCCCGGGATGGCCGAGCGCACCCTGACGGTCTCGTCCGCGGGCAAGACGCTGTCGCTGACGGGGTGGAAGGTGGGCTGGGTCACGGGCCCCGCGCCGCTGGTCACCGCCGTGCGGACCGTCAAGCAGTTCCTCACCTACACGTCCGGGGCGCCGCTGCAGCCCGCCGTGGCGGCCGCGCTCGCCGACGAGGACGGGCGGGTGGCGGCGTACGTCGCCGGCCTGCGGGCGTCGCTCGCCCGCCGCCGGGAC
>AXCX01000728.1 GCA_000767215.1 Actinotalea fermentans ATCC 43279 = JCM 9966 = DSM 3133 | reverse complement strand
CGCGCTCGCCACGCCTGTGCCGCCCTCCCTCGTGCGCGCGCTCGGGGCGACCCGGCCAGGGCTCGTCGACCTGGGCCCGGCCGAGCGCCGGTTCGTGCGCCTGCTCGGGATCGCGACGACGGACCTCGCCGAGGCCGTCGACGCGCTGCCGGATCTCGCCCCCGGGGCCGCGCGCGACCTGTACGACGCGTGCGCCGGCGTCGACGGACGTGGCCTCGAGCAGCTCGCGACCCTGCCGGTGCCGCTCGTCGACGGCCGGACCGTGCGCGGGCCGCGCGGTCTGCTCCTGCTGGACGACGCCGCCGGGGGCCTCGCGGACCTCCTGGCGGACTGGGGTCTGCGCGTCGTGCACCCGGCGGCCGCGCACCCGCTGCTCGAGCGTCTCGGTGCCGAGCGGACCACCCTCGCGGCGATCGCGCGCTCGGACGCGGCCCGGGCGCAGGTCCTGGCCGACCCCGGGCTGGCCGAGCCGTTCCTCGCGCTCGTGCGTGCCGCCGTCGGGCAGGACGGCGCCGGGCAGGAC
>AXCX01000727.1 GCA_000767215.1 Actinotalea fermentans ATCC 43279 = JCM 9966 = DSM 3133 | reverse complement strand
CGCCGGGCCGAGGCGCCTCATCGCCCGGCCTCCGCGCGGCCGGCATCGGCCCGAGCGGCGTCGGCGTCGGCGCCCGCGAACGACCACACGAACTCGTCGTAGGTGCGACCGTCGAGCCGCGCGTGCAGCGCCGCCGTGCCGGCGGCGATCCGGGCCTTCTTCGGGGCGTCGCCCGCCTCCGCGCGTCGGACGTCGGCGTACAGGGCCGCCATCTGCCGCCTGACCTGCGGGGGGACCCAGCGCCGGTTCGAGTGGTAGCCGACGATCCGCCCGCCCGGGCCGAAGCTCGGGGTGACGTGCGCGAGCACCCAGTAGTGCCCGCCGTCGGACGCGAGGTTGACGACGTACGCGAACAGCTCCTCGCCCGCCTGCACCGTGTCCCAGAGCAGCTGGAAGACGGCCATCGGCATGTCCGGGTGCCGGATGACGTTGTGCGGCGCGCCCACGAGCTCGCCCTCGCGGTAGCCGGAGACGTCGCAGAAGACGTCGTTGGCGTAGGTGATCCGGCCCTGGAGGTCGGTCTTCGAGACGATGATCTGCTCGCGTCCGAACTCACGCTCGACACCCGTCGGCGTGCTGGTCCGCGGTCGCATGATGGCGGGCACGACCGACCATCGGCGGGGCGCCACCGGTTCTAAGCGGAACCCGGAGGCAGGTGTTTGCGCAGGTCGGCGGCGCTCGCCGCCGCTCCCGCGACGGTCCCAGGCAGGGGCGGCGAATGCGGTGGGAGGTTCGGGCCGCGGCGGGGGAGAATGGCCGGTCGTGGGCGAGGAGCAGATCGGCGGCGACGGGCAGCAGCCCCGGCCCCGCCGACGGCGTCCCCCACGCCCCCGCGGCGAGCGGAGCGGGCGGGGCGAGCGGAGCGGGCG
>AXCX01000726.1 GCA_000767215.1 Actinotalea fermentans ATCC 43279 = JCM 9966 = DSM 3133 | reverse complement strand
GCCATCCTGATCGCTGTGGATAGATATAAGGATAAGTCCTCGTCGGAAATTTCCCGCTCGTTCAGCCATTCGCTTAGCCAATCCCTGAGCTCGTCCAATTGATTCGCAGGCAAAGACATCTGACACATAGTATCCGCTGTCTTGCCAATCTTCTTTTTCAAGGCGGGTAACGAACCGGTCGACCATTGTTTGTAATTCTTGCTCCAACGCCCTATTAGCTGTAACATCGCATTCTTGCATTGTTGGTCCAGTGGTATCGTATCCATAATCTTCCACCATACTCCCGGATGATTCGCCCACTCGTCCGGAAGCATCTCCCAGAGTACTGTCAAAATATTCCCAAAAGTGGTCGTCATTATTCATCTGTAATGAAACAACAATTCTATAACACTTGCTTTATT
>AXCX01000075.1 GCA_000767215.1 Actinotalea fermentans ATCC 43279 = JCM 9966 = DSM 3133 | reverse complement strand
CTCGCGGGACAGCACGGCGCCCGCGCGCTCGACGCGTGCGGGCAGGTCGCCGTCGGCGACGCCGCGCAGGCGCGCCATGTCCTGGTCGAAGCCGCCGCGCCGCGCCCCTGCGTAGGACAGGGCGAGCACGCGGTCGAGGCCGGCCACCGCGAGTCGGCTCTGACCACCGCCCAGGTAGGGGCCGAACACGGCGGCCCCGGGCGCGTCGTCGGGGGAGTGCAGCACCCGGAGCTCCGCCGTCCCGGCGCCCTCCACGAGCGCGATCCACGTCGGCACCTCCAGGCCGCCCCGGACGCGGTTCCACCGGGGCTTGCTGCGCTCGAGGAGGTTCCGCTCGAGCCAGGTGGCCTCGTGGACGGAGGCGCAGGTGAGGGCCTCGACGTCGACGACCTGCGGGACCATCCGGCGCAGGTGCGGCCGGTCGCGCAGGTCGCCCCAGTAGGAGCCGACCCGGCTGCGCAGGTCGGTGGCGCGGCCCAGGTAGACCACCCGCCCCGCCGCGTCCCGGAAGCGGTAGACGCCCGGGGCCGCGGGGAGCGCGGCGACGGCGGCGGGGCGGTCGGGCACGTCGCCGAGTATGCCGCGGCGCCCTGTCGCGAGTGCGGCACGGCAGCCGCGCGAGCCTCGGCAACACGAATGAGTGAGTGCTCACTCACTTGTGCTAGCGTTGCGCCCCGTGACTCCGAGACCCCCCGTGGAACCCGCTGCCCCGGGCGACCGTGGCCGGCGCGCCGCTCCGATGTCACCGGAGGACCGGCGCGACGCCATCGTCGGTGCGGCCATCCCGCTCCTGCGGTCGCGCGGCGCCGCCGTGACCACCCGCGAGCTCGCCGACGCCGCGTGCGTCGCCGAGGGCACGCTCTTCCGCGTGTTCCCGGACAAGGCGGCGCTGGTGCGGGCCGCCATCGAGCGCGCCTTGGACCCGACCCCCGCGCTGGAGCAGCTGGCCGGGGTCGAGCGTGAGCTGCCGGTGCGGATCGCGATCGCGAAGACGGTGGCGATCCTGCAGGAGCACGCCGTGGGGGTCGCCTCGCTCGTCGCGGTCAGCCACGAGATGTTCGCCTCGCTGGGTCAGCCGACGGCCACGCCCCACGGGCACGGCCACCCTGGGCACGCGCACAAGCCGGGCTGGGCCGACCACCCGGTCGAAATCGTGGTGCGCGCAGTGGCGAACGTGCTGGATCCTCATGCGGCGGAGCTGCGCCTCGAGCCTGCGCTCTGCGCGCGGATGCTCGTCGGCTTCGTGCTCACCATCAACCGACCACTCGGCCCCGGGCCCCGGCCCGTCCTCGGCCCCCACGACCTCGCGACGCTGTTCTGCGACGGCGCCGTCCGCCATCCGATCTCGGAGGACCACACATGTTGATCCGGCTGCTCTCCCGCCGGCTTCGCGCATACGGCGGCCTGGTGAGCGTGGTGGTCGTCCTGCAGCTGGCGCAGGCGGTCGCCAACCTCTACCTGCCCAGCCTGAACGCCGACATCATCGACGACGGCGTCGCGCAGGGCGACACGGGCCTGATCATGCGGCTCGGCGGCCTGATGCTCGCCATCACCGTGGTGCAGATCGGGGCCTCCATCGGCGCCGTGTACGCCGGGGCGAGGGTCGCGATGTCCATCGGCCGCGACCTGCGTGCGGGCGTCTTCGACCACGTCCAGACGTTCTCGGCCCGCGAGCTCGGCCGCTTCGGCGCACCGTCGCTCATCACGCGGACCACGAACGACGTCATGCAGGTCCAGACGGTCGTGTACATGACCCTGACCATCATGATCGCCGCCCCGGTGATGCTCGTCGGCGGCGTGATCATGGCGCTCCGCGAGAGCGTCGAGCTGTCGTGGCTGCTGGTGGTCATCGTGCCGATGCTCGGCGCGCTGCTCGGGTTCGCCGTCGTGCGGCTGCGGCCGCTCTTCCAGTCGATGCAGAAGCGGATCGACGCGATCAACCGCGTGCTGCGCGAGCAGATCGGCGGCGTCCGGGTAATCCGCGCGTTCGTCCGCGACGACCACGAGAAGGTGCGGTTCGCGGGTGCGAACGCGGACCTCATGGACGTGGGCCTGCGCGTCGGCCGGTTCATGTCGTTCATGTTCCCGACCGTGTTCCTGATCATGAACCTGTCGAGCGCCGCGGTCCTCTGGTTCGGCGCCTACGAGATCCAGGACGGCCTCGGCGTCGGGTCGCTGACGGCCTTCCTGAGCTACCTCATGCAGATCCTCATCTCGGTGATGATGGCCGTGATGATGTTCATGCTGGTCCCGCGCGCGGAGGTCTCCGCGGGCCGGATCAGCGAGGTGCTCGACGCGCGGACCAGCGTCGTCCCCCCGCAGGTGCCCGTCACCGAGCTTGCGCGCCGAGGACACCTCGAGCTGCGCGGGGTCGGGTTCGCCTACCCCGGCGCCACCGACCCCGTCCTCCGCGACGTCTCGTTCGTCGCCGCCCCGGGCGAGACGACGGCGATCATCGGCTCGACCGGCTCGGGCAAGACGACGCTGCTCGGCACGGTCCCACGGCTCTACGACGCCACCGAGGGCGCGGTGCTGGTCGACGGCGTCGACGTGCGCGACCTGGCCCTGGACACGCTGTGGGGCACGATCGGGCTCGTCCCGCAGAAGCCGTACCTGTTCAGCGGGACCGTCGCCAGCAACGTGCGGTACGGCAAGGAGGACGCCACCGACGAGGAGGTCTGGCACGCGCTCGAGGTGGCGCAGGCCGCGGACTTCGTCCGGGAGATGGGCGGGCTCGACGCCGAGATCACGCAGGGCGGCACGAATGTCTCCGGCGGGCAGCGCCAGCGCCTGGCCATCGCCCGGGCGCTCGTGCGCCGGCCGGAGATCTACCTGTTCGACGACTCGTTCTCGGCGCTGGACTTCGCGACCGACGCCGCGCTGCGCGCCGCGCTCGCGCCCGAGACGAAGGACGCGACGGTGGTCGTCGTCGCGCAGCGTGTGAGCACCATCCGGCACGCCGACCGGATCGTCGTCCTGGACGACGGCGCGGTGGTGGGCATCGGGACGCACGACGAGCTCATGTCCGACAACGAGACGTACCGGGAGATCGTGCTCTCCCAGGTCACCGAGGAGGAGGCGGCATGAGCGCGCGCACCGGTAGCACCGAGCACGCCCCGGCGACCGCGGCCGAGGGCGCGGCGGCTGCGGAGGCCCCCGCGGCCGGTACCGGACGGGCGGGGCGCCAGCACGCGCCCGCGCGTCGCCCGGGTGGTGGCCCCATGGGGCACATGGGCATGGGCATGCCCACGGCCAAGCCGCTCGACTTCAAGGGCTCGCTCAGGCGGCTCCTGGGCGAGCTGCGCCCCGAGCGGGGCCGGCTCACCCTCGTGGTGCTGCTGACGCTGGGCAGCGTCGCCGGCACGGTCTTCGGCCCGAAGGTGCTCGGCTGGGCGACGGACGTCGTCTTCCGCGGGTTCCTCGGCATCCAGCTCGGCCGGCAGGCTCCCGCGGGCGCGACGACGGACCAGATCGTCGAGGGGCTGCGGGCTCAGGGTCAGACGGAGCTGGCCGACGTCATCAGCGCGACGGACGGCGTCGTGCCGGGCGTCGGCATCGACTTCGACGACCTGCGCCGGGTGCTGATGATCGCGCTCGCGCTCTACCTCGGCGCCTGGCTGCTGGGCTACCTCCAGGGCCTGGTGACGACCGGCATCGTGCAGCGGACCGTGTTCCGCCTGCGCGAGCGGGTGCAGGCCAAGCTCGGGCGGGTCCCGCTGTCCTACATCGACTCCCACCCGCGCGGCGAGCTGCTCTCGCGCGTGACGAACGACATCGACAACATCGCCCAGACGATGCAGCAGACGCTGAGCCAGCTCATCAGCTCGGTGCTGACCATCCTCGGCGTGCTGGCCATGATGTTCTGGATCTCGCCGCTGCTCGCGGTGATCTCGCTCGTCGTCATCCCGGTCTCGGGCGTGGTCACGGCCATGATCGCCAAGCGCTCGCAGCCGCAGTTCACGGCCCAGTGGCAGCGCACCGGCACGCTCAACGCGCACGTGGAGGAGATGTACACCGGGCACGCGCTGGTGAAGGTCTTCGGCAGGCAGAAGGCGGCGTCCGACACGTTCCACACCGAGAACGAGGCCCTCTACGAGGCGACGTTCAAGGCGCACTTCATCTCGGGCCTCATCCACCCGGCGATGATGTTCATCGGCATCCTCAACTACGTGGTCATCGCGGTGGTGGGTGCGCTGCGGGTGGCGTCGGGGTCGATGACCATCGGCGACGTCCAGGCGTTCATCCAGTACTCGCGCCAGTTCACGCAGCCGATCATGCAGGTCGCGTCGATGATGAACCTGCTCCAGTCGGGCCTCGCGTCGGCCGAGCGGGTCTTCGAGCTGCTCGACGCGGAGGAGCAGTCGCCGGAGCCGGCCGCCGGGCCGCGCCCGGACGTCGTGCGCGGGCGCGTGGCCTTCGAGAACGTCGCGTTCAGCTACTCGCCGGACGCGCCGCTCATCGAGGACCTGTCGCTCGTGGCGGAGCCCGGCCAGACGGTCGCCATCGTCGGCCCGACCGGTGCCGGCAAGACGACGCTGGTCAACCTGCTCATGCGGTTCTACGAGCTGAACGGCGGCCGGATCACGCTCGACGGCGTGGACGTGGCGCAGATGGACCGCGAGGAGCTGCGGCAGAACATCGGCATGGTGCTGCAGGACACGTGGCTGTTCGGCGGCACCATCCGCGACAACGTCGCCTACGGGAAGCTCGGGGCGACGGAGGACGAGGTCGTCGAGGCGGCGCGCATCACGCACGTCGACAGGTTCGTCCGCACCCTGCCGGACGGGTACGACACGGTCATCGACGAGGAGGCGAGCAACGTCAGCGCCGGCGAGAAGCAGCTGCTGACCATCGCCCGCGCGTTCCTCGCCGACCCGCCGATCCTCGTCCTCGACGAGGCGACCAGCTCGGTCGACACCCGCACCGAGGTGCTCGTCCAGCACGCCATGGCGGCGCTGCGGCAGGGCCGGACCTCGTTCGTCATCGCGCACCGGCTGTCCACGATCCGCGACGCGGACGTCATCCTGGTGATGGAGAACGGCGCGATCGTCGAGCAGGGCTCGCACGCCGAGCTCATCGAGGCGGGCGGAGCCTACGCGCGCCTGTACGCGAGCCAGTTCGCGGCCGCCGCAGCCGAGGTCGACTGAGCGCTCGGACGCATCAGCGCCGTCCCCCGCGGGCCCCACCGGTGATCCGGTCGGGGCCCGCGGGCGTGTGGGCCGGGCGCCGGAGGACGGTCCGCCACAGGTGGCGCAGCATCGCGACGAGCAGGGCCGACCACAGGGCGAACGCCACCCAGAGCCAGGCGGCACCGACGGTGCCGACGATGGGCAGGCCGTCCGCGCGGCCCAGGTAGATGCCCGCGACGGCGTACATGCCGAACGGGAACGCGATGCTCCACAACGACGACTCGTACCGCAGGGGCACGCGGTGCGTGACGTGGCGCCACCAGCCTGCCGCGACCAGAGCGGGGATCAGCCAGGTCGCGAACGCCCAGAAGCCGACGGACAGGCCGGCCACGAGCCCGCGCGTGACGTCGACCATGGGTGCGTCGGCCATCTCGACGATGCGTGCGCCCGCGAGCACGGTGATCGCCAGCGCCCCCATGGTGACCCAGTAGGGCGGCGTCAGGTCCTCGGGCAGCAGCGGGTAGAGCATCAGGCGCAGCGCGACGATGACGCCCGCGGCCGCGTAGAGGAACGCGCCGACGGACCACGACACGACGGCGAGCACCGCGAGCTCGCGCCGGCCCGTGGTGACGACGGGCTCCAGCGAGGCGGCGGCGACGGCGACCGACTGGCTCGCGACGACCCAGATGAACCATGTGCCGTTGGCGGTCGCGACGACCGGCCGCTCGCTGCGCCCGAGGACCGCGGTCCACGGCACCACGTACCCCAGGACGAGCCAGCCGACACCGGCGACGGCGAGGAGTGCGGCCGTGGCCGTGTGCGCACCCTCCATGCCGAGCCGCACGCCGAGCACGTTCGTCCCGGCCACGAACGTGAAGAAGCCGAACCCGCGGCGGGGGTCGCGAAACTCGTCGGCCACGAGCTCCCGGAATCGGGCGATCCGGAGCGCGGTCAGGGTGCCGAGCGTGGCGTACGCGAGCGCGCACACGACCAGGAGGGCCCACGAGAGGGTGTGGTGGCCGCGAAGCTCCATGCCGACGGACAGGATGCCGCTGGCCATGACGAGGGCGAAGTAGCCGGGGGCGAGCGTCGAGACGCTGCTGGCGACGCGCGCGCCGAGACCGCCCATGGAGGGAGCGTAGGTGCGGCGACCGCCCGCTGACCCCGTCCGGGCCGGGAGAATTCGTGGGTACGTCGCGCAGGCGCGACGCGCGGCAGAATCCTCGCGTGCCGATCATCCGTCTGACCGACCTCGACGACGAGCGCCTCGCCGACTACACGCGGCTGACGGACGTCGCGCTGCGCCGCCGGCTCGAGCCGGAGCGCGGGCTGTACATGGCGGAGTCGACGAAGGTCATCCTCCGGGCCCTCGAGGCCGGGCACCGGCCGCGGTCGTTCCTCATGACCGAGCGCTGGCTGCCCGAGCTCGCGGACCTGCTCGCCGACGTCGAGGCCCGGTTCGGCGACGTGCCGGTGTACGTGGGCCCGGCCGAGATCGTGGAGACCCTCACGGGCTTCCACCTGCACCGCGGTGCGCTGGCGGCGATGCAGCGCCCGGAGCTGCCCGCCGTGGCGGACCTGCTGTCCGCGGCCCGTGGGGGAGCGGGCGCACGTCGGGTGGCGGTGCTCGAGGGCATCGTCGACCACACGAACGTCGGCACCGGCTTCGGGTTTGCTGCGCCACCTCGACGCATCGCGATCTTCGAAGATGTTGTCGATCACTCGAATCTTGGAGCGGGATTCAGGAGTGCAGCAGCGCTCGGCGTCGATGCAGTGCTCGTCACACCGCGATGCGCCGACCCGCTGTACCGGCGGAGCATCCGCGTCTCGATGGGCACTGTGTTCCAGGTGCCGTGGACGCGAATCGACCCCTGGCCTGACGGCTTGGAGGAGCTACGTCTGCATGGGTTCACAGTGGCGGCGCTCGCGCTTAGCGACAGTGCCGTGCCGCTCGACGACTTCAGCGCGGCGCTTCCGGACCGTCTGGCGCTCGTCCTCGGTACCGAGGGTGACGGCCTCTCACGTCACGCCATTGACGCAGCCGATGTCGTCGTTCGTATACCCATGGCCGCCAGTGTTGACTCTCTCAATGTTGCTGCTGCGGCGGCGGTAGCGTTCTGGGAGACGCGACCGAAGTAGGCCCAGGCCCGTGGCGCGCCGGACTATAGTCCGCCTCATGTCGAGCGACGACGCCAGCGAAGCTCCAACTGAGAACGGCGAGAACGGCGACGGTGCCGTTGAGAAGAAGGCCAGGAGACGGCGAGAGCGCTCGTTTCCCGGGACATCCTTCGCGGAGGCTCTCTTCATCGCCGACGCGATCCAGAAGCACGGCGCGGGCCAACAGATCCGCAGGCTCACCCTCCTGGAGGCCGTCGAGCGGTCACCGGACAGCAGCCTCACGCGGAAACTCATCACGGCGAGCGCGCAGTATGGGATCACCACGGGAAGCTACAAGGCCGAGTTCCTGGACCTGACCGACAAGGGTCGCCTCGCCACTGACGCGCTTGTCCCGGCAGCCTCCCGACTCAAGGCGCGCATCCAGCTCGCAATCATGGAGGTCCCTCCATTCAAGGCGGTGTTCGAGAAGTACAAGAGCAGTCGCTTGCCCAGCGTGCAAGTCCTAAGGGACGCAATGGCGGATGCAGGCGTCGACGAGGCAGAAGTTGCCGAGGCGGTGGAGACGTTCCTTGCGAACGCCCGGGATCTGGGTCTGATCCGAACCATTGGGGGGTCGGAGCACCTCGTCTCGGCAGAAGATGTCTTGGACCGCCTGCCTGACGCGAGCGAGGAAGACGCCATCGTGACTGGTCGCGCGAGCGGCGGTGACACAACGCCTGAGCGTGCGGCGGCGGTCACTGCCTCACCCGAGCCTCAGCCAGCGGTGACTGCTAGGACTGACCTTCAAGGCACCTGCTTCGTTGTGTCTCCGATCGGGGCCGAGGACTCTGAGCAACGGTTGCATGCCGACCTGGTCCTCTCGTCGCTCATCGAACCGGCGCTGCGCGAGTTGGGTCTTGAGCCTGTGCGGGCCGACCAGATCAGCAAGCCTGGCATGATTACCGGCCAAGTAATCGATCACCTTGCGCGCGCAAAGATGGTAATCGCCGACCTGAGCTTCGGTAATCCCAACGTCTACTACGAGCTTGCCCTCAGGCACGCAACTCGGAAGCCGGTCGTCCAGATCATCCGGTCAGCGGATACCCTTCCCTTCGACGTTGGGCAGTTCAGAACCGTCGTCATTGACATGTCGAGCATCTATACGCTCGTCCCGAAACTAGACCTTCATCGCCAGGAGATCGCCCGCCAGTGCCGAGCGGCGATGGAGGACGGTGAAGCGGCCGAGAGTCCTCTCTCTCGCTTCTACCCGAGTTTCTGGGAGTATGTCCCTAGCTCGAAGAGGAGCGGCGCGAAGTAGGTCGCGCACCAAAGTCGAACAACGTCGGCGCCGTCTTCCGGTCGGCGGCGGCGCTCGGCGTCGACGCGGTCCTCGTCTCGCCGGACTGCGCGGACCCGCTCTACCGCCGCAGCGTCCGGGTGTCGATGGGCACCGTCTTCCAGGTGCCGTGGACGCGACTGGAGCCGTGGCCGGACGGGCTGGGTGACCTGCGCGCGGCGGGCTTCACGGTCGCGGCGCTCGCGCTCGCGGACGACGCCGTCACGCTCGACGAGCTGGTCGCCTCGCCACCCGAGCGGCTGGCTCTGCTGCTGGGCACGGAGGGCGACGGCCTGAGCCGGCGCGCGGTGGCGGCGTCCGACGTCGTCGTGCGGATCCCGATGGCCGGCGGAGTGGACTCGCTCAACGTCGCGGCGGCATCCGCCGTGGCGTTCTGGGCGACGCGCGCCTGACCCGTCCAGGGCGGTCGTCGATCTCCCGGCGATAACCCCTGGACTTCGAGCGCGCTCGAATTCCTACGGTCGTGATCATGACGCACATGACCGACCCGACCGGGCCCGTCGTTGGCCGCTCAGCGGTCGGCGACGCGGCTCGCCCGGCGCTTCTCTGTGAGCCGCCGGGCCTTGGCGGTGTTCCCGCAGTCGGCCATGCTGCACCAGCGTCGGCTGTTGTTCTTCGACGTGTCGACGAAGAGGTAGTTGCAGCCGTCCTCGGAGGCGCACACCTTCACGCGGCCCAGCGGCCCGCCCGTGACCAGCTCGATCGCGGAGCGGGCCACGAGCCAGCGGGGCAGGCGCAGATCGGGCTCCCACGTCCAGTCGAAGCCGCGCTCGGAGTGCTGGAGCCGCCCGTGCGCGAGGGCCTCGGCGTGCACCGCCTGGATCGCCGCCAGCGGCGCGTCGTCGGTGCGTCCGGCGGTCGCGAGCCCGTGGAACACGGTGAACTCGGCGCGCAGCAGTTCGACCATGCGGCGCACCTCGTCGGCGGCGTCCTCGGGGGCGCCGGCGGCCGCCGACGCGAGCTCCGCGGCGACGGCGGGGGAGAGCCCGCCCGCGTCGCGGACCCAGTCGAGCACCTGCGCGTACGTGTACGCGGCCTCCTCGCGCGTGTCCACGAGGTTGACCACGTCGAGGCAGAACCACTCGCGGCCCTCGCCGGTCGTGGCGCGGGCGGGTGCGGCCGTGCTCTCCAACGGTCCTCCCGGGGCTCGTGATGGCGCGTGACGCAGAACTGCTACCAATAAAACGTAGATCGCTGGTAGCACAACCGCTACGATTCCAGCATAGCGGTGATGAGTGGTAGCAGGAGGATGAGATGAACGAAGGACTGGCCCTCGTGGCCGTCGAGGCTTCATGGGCCCTGTCGCACTCGGCCCTGCCGGGAGCCCCCGTGGTCCCGGACGAGCGGCGTGGGCGGCGCCGCAGCATCGCCGCCCGGGCGCGTCTCGCCCGGGTGCTGTACCGGGCGGCCGAGGCGCTCGAGCGACCGTCCCTGCAGGCGTCGACGTGCTAGTGCTCCAGACGGGCGCAGGCCCCGCGCGTCGGGCGTGACGTGCGGGGCCTGCGTCCCTCCGGGGGATGCCGCTTCGGCAGGTGGCGGCGTCAGGCCTGCGGGATCGGACGGTTGGAGCGGACGACGCCGTCGGGGTCGACGGCGGCCTTGACCGCCCGCAGCCGGGCCAGGAGCGGCCCGTCGTAGCAGCGGGCCATCGACTCCCCGCGGTCCAGGAACGTCAGGACCGAGCGGCCCGTGGACCACGGGCCGAGCGCCGCGACGACGGCGTCGAGCTGGGCGTCCACGACGCCGGCGAGCTCGGGTACCGGGACGATGCCCATCGCCGCGAACGAGTACGGCTCGGCGATCGGCCCGGCGACGGCGCTCGACCGGCGCTCGGCGAGCGCGCCGCCCAGGTGCCGGATGCTGCCGCCCGCGAGGACGGTGCCGGTACCGACGCCGATCTGCGCCAGCAGGGCGTCGACGGCGGCGTCGTCGAGGGTGTGCAGCAAGGTCCCGGCCATGACGGCGGGCGTGGGGTCGACGGGCTCCTCGGCGATCATGCCGAGCTGGCCGGGGGTGATCGCGCGGACCTCGTCGCGCAGCACGGGGCCCGCCTCGCGCAGGGGCGCGACGAGCGCGTCGAGCGCGTCGGCGTCGCCCAGGAAGCAGGCGGTGACCATCGCGAACGACTGCCCGCGCATCGGCTCGGGGACGAACGGGGCGTCCGGCAGGTGCATGAGGTTCGCCCACAGGGTGAGCTCGCGGGGCGCCGTGCGGGTCACGGCGGCGAACGCGCGGAGCACCGACGCCGCGGCGTCGCCGGGGAACGCGAGGGTCGCGGCCGCGAGCTCCGGGACGGGGAAGAGGTCCAGCTCCACGGCCGTGACGACGGCGAGGTCGCCGCCCCCACCGCGCAGAGCCCACATCAGGTCGGGGTCGCTGGCGTCGGTGACCCAGCGGTGCTGGCCCTCGGCGTCGACGACCTCGAACGAGCGGACGGCGTCCGACCCGCGACCGAACGCGCGGCCGAGCCAGCCGATGCCGCCGCCCAGGCAGAGCCCGACGACCGTCACGTCCGGGTTCGAGCCGACGAGGCCGCTGAGGCCCGTGCCGTCCAGGGCGGCCTGGAGGGCGCCCCACTTCACGCCCGCGCCCACGCGGGCGACCCGCGCGTCGGCGTCGATCCAGATGTCGTCCAGGGCGCCCGTGCGCAGGAGGATCGTGCCGTCGGACGCGCGCGACGCGCCGTGCCCGCCGGGCTGCGCGGCCACGGCGAGGCCGTGCGCGGCGGCATACCGGACGGTCGTGACGACGTCGTCGGCGCCGGCGGCCACGACGATGGCGGCCGGCTGCTGGTCCACGACGACGTTCCAGGGCATGCGGTGCGCGTCCCAGTCGGCGTCGGCCGACGTGACGAGACGGCCGGTCAGCCCTCCCGCGAGGTCGGTGAGGTCCCCTGGTGCGGGGTCGGCCGCGTGGCGGCCCTGGGAGCCGGTGGGCTCGGAGATGAGAGTCATGGTCGCCGATCCTGCGTCGCCGCCGTCGCGCGCGACCATCCCATCGCCGTGGGGAGCGTGCCCCCCAGGAACCTGGGGGGACAGGCGACTCATGATCGGCGGGGATTGGTTTTAACCGGGCACAAGCGCACAATTGCCGACGTGGTGACCTTGCGGACTGAGCCGGTCCGCCGTGGGCTCGAGGCGCTCGCCCGCTCCGGACTGGAGTGGACGGCGTTCTCCCGTGGCGCCCTCGAGCTGCTCGCCGCGGCGGTCCCGTTCGAGGCCGGCTGCATGGGACCGGCCGACCCGGCGACCGGCCTGCTCACGGGGTCGGCGAAGGTGCACCTGCCCGACACCCGGGACCTCGAGTTCTTCCAGCACGAGTACCTGCTCGACGAGGTCAACCTCTTCACCGACCTCGCGCGCCGCCCCTCGCACGTCGGCGTGCTCGCGGACGACGCCGGCGGGGACCCCGCGCGCAGCTCGCGCCACCGCGACTACTTCGTCCCGTACTACGGGCTGCGCCACGAGATGCGGGCCGCCGCGGTCGCCGACGGCCGGATGTGGGGCCACCTGGCCCTCTACCGCACCGACCGGCCGAGCGGGTTCAGCCCCGCGGAGGCCGACTTCCTCGCCCGGGTGGTTCCGTCGCTCGCGCACGGCCTGCGTGCCGGGCTCGTGGCGGACGTGGCGAGGGCGGCCGGCACCCCCGCCGGTGCGGTGGCGGACGGTCCCGCCGTGCTCGTGGTCGACCCGTCGGACGGGGTCGCGCAGGTCACGGCGTCGGCGGAGGCGCGGATCGAGGAGCTGGGCGGGTCGGCGTGGGGCGTGCTGCCGACGCCGGTGGGGGCGATCGTCGCCGCCGCGCGTCGGGCCGGGCGGGACGACGGCGGCGGGCTGCCCCGCCTGCGCGTGCGGGCGCCGTCGGGCAGGTGGTTGGTGGTGCACGCCTCGCCGCTCGCCGCACGTGACGGGGTGGGCCGCCAGGTGGTGGTGACGATCGAGGACGCGCGGCCGGCCGAGGTGGTGCCTCTGGTGCTCGCGGCGCTCGGTCTGACCGCACGCGAGCGGTCGGTGGTCGCGGCGGTGCTCGCCGGGGCCGGGACGCGCGAGATCGCGGCGCGGCTGCACCTGTCGCCGTGGACGGTGCAGGACCACCTGAAGTCGGTGTTCGAGAAGGCGGGCGTCGGCAGTCGGCGCGAGCTCGTCGCGCGCGTGTTCTTCGACCGGCACGCCGCGCCTCCGGCCGCGGACGCGGAGTCCGCCGTGGACGCACACTCGGCGGCGTGGCCCGCCTGAGCCTGCGCGACGAGGGCGGCGGCGGGACCTACGACCGTCGAGACCGTGGAAATCCGGGCGGACGATCGGTGGATGGCCGACCTCCTGCCCAGGCCGGCCCGCCGGGGGAGCGCCCAGGCGGGCCGCCGACCCCTCGACGCGCGGGCGGCGCCCACCTCCGTGGCGCCCTTGCGCGTGCGCGTGCTGGTCGCTCGCCCGCGGGACCACGTGGTCGACGTGTTCGCCCGTCGGCTCGGCACGTGGTGGCCCGTCGAGGGTCAGTGCGCGGCCCCCGAGCGGGTGGTCGACGTCCGCCTGGACCCCTGGGCCGGTGGACAGGTCGCCGAGGTCTGGGACGACGGCACGGAGCACCCGTTCGCGACGGTGCTGCGCTGGCGGCCGCCGTGCGAGATCGGCCTCGCCTGGCGCGTGCGGCCCGGTGCCGAGCTCACCGACGTCCGCGTGGGCTTCGCGGAGGCGAGCTGGGTCACGACGTGGGTCACCGTCGAGCAGACCGGCTGGGCAGGGCTCGGTGCCGACGGTCCCGGGCTGCGCGCCGAGTACCGCGAGCGGTGGGCGGACGTCCTCGGTGCGCTGCTCTGGGTGGTCTGATCCCGGACGAGCGGCTCAGTGCTGGAAGAGCGGCGTCAGGGTCGCGCGCGCCAGCGTGTGGAACACCGTCTGGAAGGCGACGCCCGTCGGGGTCGCGTCCGCGTCGACGTCCAGGCGCTCGGCGTCCAACGCGTGCACGACGAAGTAGTAGCGGTGCGCGCGGTCGCCCCGGGGTGGCGCAGCGCCGACGTAGCCGGGGAACCCGGCGTCGTTGCGGGTCTGGACCGCGCCCGCAGGCAGGTGCGAGCCGTCGCCCGCGCCGCGGGGCAGCGACGTGACGCTCGCCGGGAGGTTCGCCAGGGTCCAGTGCCAGAAGCCGGCGGGGGTGGGCGCGTCCGGGTCGTAGCAGGTGACGACGAAGCCCAGCGTGCCCTCGGGGAAACCGGACCATGCGAGCTGCGGGGAGGTGTTGCCGCCCGCAGCGGTGAACGGGGCGGGCATCATCTCGCCGTCGGTGACGTCGTCGCTGGTCAGGACGAACGACGGGACGGGGGGGAGCATCGTGTAGGGGTCCGGGGGGACCGGTCGCTCGAGGTTCATCCGTGCTCCTTCGGACGGTCGTCGTGGCGGCTCGACCCCGGCTCGACTCCGGGCTCGTCGCCCTGCCGAGGTTACCTCGCGACGCGCGTCGGGGCCCGGGATGGACGGGGTGCCGACCGGTCGGATGAGGCCGGATTGACACTCGCCGCGTGTCGGCGTTCACTGAGATACTCGAACAGGTGTTCGAGACGATCTCGGAGGGGCGATGAGTGCGATGACCGTCGGGTCGGCCGACGCGCGCACCTCGGCCACCACCTCGGAGCAGCGTGCCGCGCTCGCCCGGGCCGTGCTCGCCCGTGCCGAGCAACGGACGGGGACGGCCACGTGGGTGCGCCGACCGCCCGCCGGCGCCCGTGACGGTCTCGCTGACCGCAGCGAGGTCCTCGAGCCCACGTCCGCCGCCGACGCGCGGAGCGCGCCCCTCGAGGTCTCGGCGGCGCGGCTGCTGCCGGTGCACGCCACGCTGACCGGGCTGCTGCCCGCCGCGGGGCTCGAACGGGGCGGCACCCTGGTGGTCGGCGGCTCCACCTCGCTCGTCCTCGCGCTGCTGGCCGAGGCGTCGCGGGCCGGGAGCTGGGCGGCGTTCGTCGGGCTGCCGCGCGTCGGGGTGCTGGCCGCGCACGAGCTCGGCCTCGACCTCGCGCGCCTGGTCCTCGTCCCCGCTCCGGGGCCGGACGGTCCGACGGTCGTCGCGGCGCTGCTGGACGGCGTGGACGTGGTGGTGGTCGGCGACGTCGCGCTCACGGACGCCGACCGGCGGCGGCTGTCGGCACGGGCCCGCGAGCGGGACGCGGTGCTCGTCTCGACGACGCCGTGGCCGGGTGCCCACGTGACGCTGACCTCGCAGGTCGCGCGGTGGGAGGGTCTCGGCCGCGGTGAGGGCAGGCTGCGGGCCAGGCGGCTCACGGTGCGTGGCGGTGGGCGCGGCGCGGCGGCGCG
>AXCX01000725.1 GCA_000767215.1 Actinotalea fermentans ATCC 43279 = JCM 9966 = DSM 3133 | reverse complement strand
TTATACAAAGTGGGCTTCATACGAATCCCTTGCATAACAGTATGTTTACAATAATCAATATCACTGTCCTCAGAGCTTGAGTCACTCCATGTACGTCTTCTCTTCAAATGATAGTCATAATCAAACAAACAATCATCATCATCAAGTATATGGATCCATAATGGCTCAACAATACATAAACTGCACCAGTTGTCTTCATCCCATATCAAATCCTCTAACAATCTGTCCCCATCAATCATGGAGTGATTCTCTACGCGTTTAAATACCCATCCTTTTTCCAACCATTCATTAGCAGATCCTGGACGGTAGAAACGACTCTTCCCG
>AXCX01000724.1 GCA_000767215.1 Actinotalea fermentans ATCC 43279 = JCM 9966 = DSM 3133 | reverse complement strand
CGTCGAGGGCACGGCCGCCGAGGTGGCGCGCGTGGTCGAGCTCGTGGCCGAGCACGCGCGGACCCGCCCGTCGGCGTCCCTCGCCGTCGTCACCGCGTCGCGGGCGCACGCGGAGCGGGTGCGCGACGCCGTCGCCTCGCTGGCCACGGAGGACCCGGCCGTCATGCGGCTGGTGGCGCCCGAGCGGCCCGAGCCCTTCACGGTCGCCCTCGTGGGCGCGACCCAGGGGCTGCTGCGCGACGACGTCATCCTCTCGGTCGGCTTCGGCCGCACGCCGCACGGCCGGGTGCTGCACCGGTTCGGTCCGCTCACCGACGACGGCGGCGACGCCGCTCTGGTCGACGCCCTCACCACGGTGCGGGAGCGGCTGACCCTCGTGAGCTGCTTCGCTGCCGGCGACCTGGACGTCGATCGGCTCAAGACGCCCGGGGCGCTGCTGCTCGCCGAGCTGCTCGCGCTCGTCGAGCGCCGCTCCGCGGGCGGCCCGGCCGGTCGGCCCGCGCCGCACGCCGGCGCCGACCCGGACCGGCTGGTCCTGGACCTCGCCGAGCGCCTGTGGCGCGCCGGCCTGCTCGTCGACGTCGACCACGGCCCCGGCGACGGCTACCGGATCCCGCTGGTCGTCGGCCACCCCGACGTGCCCGACCGCATGCTCGTCGCGGTGCTCACCGACGACGACGCCTACGTCGCCGAGCCGAGCGTGCGGGTGCGCGACCGCCAGGTGCCGCAGCGGCTCGAGCGGCTGGGCTGGAGCGTGGCGCAGGTGTGGTCCGCCGCCGCGTTCCTGGACCCGCAGGCCGAGGCCGACGCCGTGTGCGCGACGGTGATCGAGGCGCGCCACGCGCTGGCGCAGGCCCAGGCGGCCGCGGCC
>AXCX01000723.1 GCA_000767215.1 Actinotalea fermentans ATCC 43279 = JCM 9966 = DSM 3133 | reverse complement strand
GACCTCGGCCGCGCGGGCGGTCGCCTTCTCGGCGACGACGACGCCGGCGGCGGGCACGCCCGCGCGCAGCACCGCGCCGACGAGGGCCTCACCCATCACGCCGCCACCGAGCACGGCGACGCGTCGCGCGGCGCCCTCCTCCGGTCCTGCGGCGGTCACAGCGAGAACGCCGTGAACACGTCGCGCAGCGCGGACCACGGGCCGTCCAGCTGCACGAACACCGTCGTGTTGGTCCACCAGAGCGTGCCGGTGCCGTCCGCGCGCGGCAGGAATACGTAGCGGCCCACGTCCTGGCCGTCGACCTGCACGGGGCCCTGCTCGGGCGACGGCAGCGGCTCCTCGGTGGGCGTCGCGGTTGCGCCGTCCTCGTCCTCGGCGGGCTCCTCGGCGTCGTCCGCCGTGCCGGCGGCACCGGCCTCGGGGACCTCGCCGACCTCGCCGGTGACCTGCGCCAGCACGCCGTCGAGCCGGGCCTGAGGCCCCGTGGCGTCGGCCCACTGCCCCGCGAGGACCGTCAGCGTCGTCGCGCCGCCGTCGGAGTAGACGAGGCGGTAGCCCTCGAGCGCGCCGCCGAGCAGCAGGTCCTCACTCTCGCCGGTCTCGGTGAGGACGTACTGGAGCACCGTGGACGGGAGCGCGTCGAAGAAGGGCGTGCCGGGCTCGCGCTGGATCGGGTCGATCGTCGGGGTCGGCACGGGCAGCGTGACGGTCGCGGCGGGCGGCGCCTCCGGCTCGTCCTGCCCGGTCAGCAGCAGCACGGCGGCGACGATCCCGCCGACCACGACCACCCCGATGACGATGAGGAGCCACAGCGGCGGCCGACGGCGGCGCGGCGGCGTCGCCGCGGCGTCCCGGCGCGAGGCGGGCGGCT
>AXCX01000722.1 GCA_000767215.1 Actinotalea fermentans ATCC 43279 = JCM 9966 = DSM 3133 | reverse complement strand
GGCGCGCCGCCGGCGGGTGCCGGCCCGTCCTCACCCGCCGCCGGCGGGCCCATGCGGCTGCCGTCCCGTCTTCGGAACTCCCACCGACCGCGGCGCCGCGTGATCGCCAGGTTCTCCCGGTGCACCACGTCGTGGTGGTACCAGCACAGGAGGACGCCGTTCTTGACGGCCGTCGGCCCGCTGTCGCGGACCCACCACGCGACGTGGTGCACCTCGCCGAGCTGGGGCGGGCGGTCGCAGTCGGGGTAGGCGCAGGTCCGGTCCCGGGCGACGACCGCGTGCCGCTGCGCACCCGTGAAGGTGCGCTGCGACCGCCCGACGTCGAGCAGCTCGCCCGTCGGCCCGAACACCACCCGGGCGATCTCGCTGTCGCAGGCGATGCGCTCGAGCACGGACCGGGGGATGGGCTCGCCGTCGGCGAGCTCGGCCGGCACCTCGTCCGCCACGCCCGCCCGCCCGGCCAGCCCGAGGAACGTCTCCCACGC
>AXCX01000721.1 GCA_000767215.1 Actinotalea fermentans ATCC 43279 = JCM 9966 = DSM 3133 | reverse complement strand
ACCTGCCCGCCACCCCCTGCGAGCCCCTTGTCGAGCACCAGTCGCGCCAGCCCGACGAGCGCGTCGGCGTGCCGCTGCTCGGACGGCCGGTCGTCGTCCGCCGACGGGACGCCGGTGACGGCCCTCAGCGCCGTCGCGAGGAGGTCGCCGCGTTCGACGGTGAGAAAGCCGGAGATCGCGACGCCGTCGGTCGGCCGCAGCAGTGACAGGTGTTCCTTCGCGCGCGCGGCCGCGTGCTCGCGCTCGTGCGCCTGCGCGTCGACGGCGGCGGCCCAGCGCTTCGCCTCGGTGCGGAACCGGTCGGCGCGCATGAGGCGTGCCTTGGCCAGGAGCGCCGCCTCCGCGCGGCCTCCATCGGCGGCCAGTGCGTCGCGCCGCGCGTCGGACGTC
>AXCX01000720.1 GCA_000767215.1 Actinotalea fermentans ATCC 43279 = JCM 9966 = DSM 3133 | reverse complement strand
GTGACCCTGGCCACCGGCCCGGTGCCGACGCTCGAGCTGCACGTCACCGTGTCCGACGGGTCGCCGCCGGACGCCGTGCCGGCCGTCGCGCCGGAGGCCGCAGCAGGCGAGGGCTGGTGGCGCGACCTCACGGCGCTGCGTGTGGACGGGCCCGCGGAGGCCGAGGCGCTCGACGCGAGCCTGCCCTGGCTGGTGCGCGACGCCCTCGTGCATCACCTCGCCCCGCGCGGGCTCGAGCAGTACACGGGTGGCGCGTGGGGCACCCGCGACGTGACCCAGGGCCCGCTCGAGCTCCTCCTCGCGCTCGACCGCCTGCCCGACGCGCGGTCGCTCGTCCTGCAGGTCTACGCCGCGCAGAACCGCGACGGGTCCTGGCCGCAGGCGTTCGGCTTCCTGCCGGGCGACGAGGGGTTCCGGCACGAGCCGCCGCACGGCGACGTCGTGCACTGGCCGGTCCTCGCGCTCGGCCGGTACCTGCTCGCCTCGCACGACTCCGGGGTGCTCGACGAGCCGGTGCCGTGGTGGTCCCCGGGCGGGCCCGCGACGACGGCGCCCGTGCTCGAGCACGCGCTCGTGGCGCTCGACCGCGCCCGGGCCGGCCTGCTGCCGGGCACGCACCTGGTGGCCTACGGGCACGGCGACTGGAACGACTCCCTGCAGCCCGCCGACCCGGCCATGGCGGCGACCATGACCAGCGCCTGGACCGTGACGCTGCACCACCAGGCGCTGACGACGCTCGCGGCCGGGCTCGCCGCGGTCGGCGAGGGCGGGCACGCCGACCTGGTGGCGGCGCTCCGCGCGGAGGCG
>AXCX01000719.1 GCA_000767215.1 Actinotalea fermentans ATCC 43279 = JCM 9966 = DSM 3133 | reverse complement strand
GCCACCGGCGGTCGGCGGCCACCGCGACCGCACCGGTCGAGGAGCGCGCAGGCGCCGTCGCAGCGGCGGCGGACGGGCGACGCCGCACGCGCCGTCGCCTACGAGGTGCTCCGCGAGGTGGCGGACTCCGACGCGTACGCGAACCTCGTGCTGCCGCCGCTGCTGCGTCGTCGGGGGATCTCCGGACGGGACGCGGCGTTCGCCACGGAGCTGGCGTACGGCACGCTCCGTCTGCGCGGACGCTACGACGCGGTGCTGGCCCTGGCCACGGAGCGCCCGGTGACGTCGATCGACGCGCCGCTCCTGGACGTGCTGCGACTGGGCGTGCACCAGGTGCTCGGCATGCGCGTGCCCCCGCACGCGGCGGTGTCGGAGACCGTGGCGCTGGCCCGGTCGACGGTCGGCGCCGGCCCGGCCCAGATGGTCAACGCCGTGCTCCGGCGGGTCGCGACCGACCCCCTGGACACGTGGCTGGCGCGCATCCAGGAGGCGGCGGGCGCCGACACGATCGAGCAGCTGGCCGTGCGGGAGAGCCACCCCGCGTGGGTGGTGCGCGCCCTGCGGCAGGCGCTCGTGGCCGACGGGCGACCGGTGGACGACGTCGCCGCCCTGCTCGC
>AXCX01000718.1 GCA_000767215.1 Actinotalea fermentans ATCC 43279 = JCM 9966 = DSM 3133 | reverse complement strand
ACCCTCGTCGCGCGGCCTGGACTCGTGTCGCAGGACGCACTGCTGGACGACTCTCCCGGTGCTCGGGCGGGGCGGTGGACGCCGACCGCCGTCGTCGTGCAGGGCGGAGACCCCGGGGCGCTCCCCGCGGTCCGTGACGCGCGCGCGGGCGTGCAGGACGAGGGTTCGCAGCTCGTGGCCCTCGCGCTGCTCGCGGCCCCGGTGGACGGGCCGGACGCGCGCTGGCTCGACCTCGCCGCGGGCCCTGGGGGCAAGGCGGCGCTGCTCGGCG
>AXCX01000074.1 GCA_000767215.1 Actinotalea fermentans ATCC 43279 = JCM 9966 = DSM 3133 | reverse complement strand
GCCGCCAGCGCCTCGCCGCCGCCGGCCGCGAGGTCGCGCACGACGTCGACCGGCCGCAGCTCCGCGCCGTCCCAGGTCAGGACGTGCACCGTCGCGTCGAGCTCGCCGGTGACGTACAGGTGGTCGCCCGGTCCCCAGGCGGCGTGCCGCGGCCCGGTCCCCGGGGGCAGGCGCAGCGCGACGCCGTCGGCGTCCAGCAGGCCGTCCGCGCGCACCCGGTAGCGGCGGATCTCGTCGGTCCCGAGGTCGAGGGCGAGGAGGACGGCGCCGTCGGCGGTCAGCACGGTCGAGTGCACGTGCGGTGCCTCCTGGCGACCCGCGACCGGCCCGCGCCCGGAGTGCTCGAAGACCTGCGCGACGCCGCCCGCGATGCCCGCCGCCCCTTCGGCGTCGGGCCGCAGCGGCACGACGCCGACCGAGCCGCTCGCGTAGTTGGCGACGTAGAGCGCGTGCCCGCCCGGGTGCAGCAGGAGGTGGCACGGCCCGGACCCGCCCGACGAGACCCGCTCGGCCTGGGTGAGCCGCCCGTCCCGCCCGACGGCGAACCGGGTCACCGCCCCCGGGGCGGTCTCCCCCGCCGCGAAGAGCGAGCGCCCGTCGGGCGTGAGGGCGAGGAACGACGGCGCGGGCGTGCGGGCCCGGAGCACCGGCGCACCGACCCGGCCCGACGCGGGGTCGAGGTCGGCCGACCAGATGCCCGCGGCGGCGCCGTCGGGGTGGTCCTCGGGTGCGGTGCCCAGCCACAGCCGGACGGTGTCGGGCGCCATCGGGGCAGCCTACGGCCGCCGCCCGCACCCGGCAGTCCGGGTCCGGACACGGCTGTGCCCCCGGGACGAACCCGGGGGCACAGCGGGCACAGCATGCGCGGAACGCTCCGCGCGGAGGTGTCAGCGGACGAGGGCGCCCGACCGACGCTTGTTCACCAGGTCGAACGCGACCGCGGCGAGGAGGACCAGGCCCTTGATGACCTGCTGCCACGCCGGGTCGGTGCCGATGATCGACAGACCCATGTTCAGCACGCCCATGATGAGCGCACCGACGATGACGCCGGACACGCGGCCGATGCCGCCGTACACCGACGTACCACCGATGAAGCAGGAGGCGATGGCGTCGAGCTCGTAGCCCTGGCCCGCCAGAGCGCTCGCCGCGCCGGCCTTCGACGTCGTCACGATGCCCGCGATCGCCGCGAGCATGCCCATGTTCACGAAGATCATGAAGTTCATGCGCTTGGTGTTGACGCCGGACAGGATCGCGGCCTGCAGGTTGCCACCCATCGCGTACACGTTGCGACCGAAGACGGTCTTCTGCGTGATGAACGAGTAGGTGACGACCAGCGCGCCGATGATGATCAGCACGATCGGGGTACCGCCGCGGCTGCCCGCGAGCACGAAGGTGAAGTAGCCGATGAGCAGCGAGAACAGCACGAGCTTGATGAGCAGGCCGCTGACCGGCTCGACGTGGAGCTCGTGCTTGCGGAGCGTGCGACGGGCGCGGAGCTGGCTGAGGATCAGAGCGGCGACGACGACGGCACCGAGCACGATGGTCACGGTGTCGCGACTACCGCCGAGCCAGCCCAGGAAGTTCGCGATCGACTTGTTCGAGATCGCCACGAACTCCTGCGGGAAGCTCGCGATCGTCTTGCCACCGAGGATGAGGATGGCCAGGCCGCGGAACGCGAGCCAGCCCGCCAGTGTGACGATGAACGCCGGGACCCCGACGTAGGCGACCCAGAAGCCCTGCCAGGCACCGACGAGCATGCCGATGACGATGGCGCCGACGATCGCCAGCCACCACGGCCACGACTGCTCGCGCATGAGCACTGCGACGAAGGCCCCGACGAAGCCCACCACCGAACCGGCGGACAGGTCGATGTGACCGGCGATGATCACGATGATCATTCCCAGGGCCAGGATCATCACGTAGGCGTTCTGCTGGATCAGGCTCGCCACGTTGTTGGGCAGCAGCAGCTTGCCGTCGGTGAGGATCTGGAACAGCACCACGATGACGCCCAGGGCGCCGACGATGCCGTACTGGCGGAGGTTCCCGCCGAGCGTGTCCTTGAGGGTGGTCACCGGGTCACTTCCTTGTCGTCACTAACCATGGTCATGTAGCGCATGAGGTTCTCCTGGGTGGCCTGCTCGCGCGGCACCTCGCCGGTGACCCGGCCCTCGCTGATCGCGTAGATCCGGTCGCACATCCCGAGGAGCTCGGGCAGCTCGGACGAGATCATGATGATCGCCTTGCCCGCCGCAGCGAGGCTGTTGATGATCGTGTAGATCTCGTACTTGGCACCCACGTCGATGCCGCGGGTCGGCTCGTCGAGGATGAGCACGTCGGCATCCGTGAAGATCCACTTGCTCAGCACGACCTTCTGCTGGTTGCCACCCGAGAGGTTCCCGGTGAGCACGTCCACGCTGGGCGCCTTGATGTTCATGTCGGAGCGGAACTTGCTCGCGACGTTGGACTCGGCGCCGGCGTCGACGACGCCGTACTTGGACACCTTGCGCAGCGACGCCGCGGCGATGTTGCGCTTGATGTCGGTGAGCAGGTTCAGCCCGTACCGCTTGCGGTCCTCGGTGGCGTAGGCGATGCCGCTGTCGATGGCGGCCCCGACCGTGTGCGTGGACACCTCCTGGCCGTCCTTGAAGACCTTCCCGGAGATGTTCGTGCCGTAGGTGCGGCCGAAGATGCTCATCGCGAGCTCGGTGCGCCCGGCGCCCATGAGGCCCGCGAGGCCGACGACCTCACCACGCCGCACGTACAGCGACGCGTTGTCGACGACCCTGCGCTCCTGCTGGATCGGGTGGTGCACCGTCCAGTCCTCGATCCGCAGCACCTCAGTGCCGATGTTCGGCGTGCGCTCCGGGAACCGGTGGTCCATCGACCGGCCGACCATCGCGCGGATGAGGTCCTCCTCGGTGACCGTCTCGACCCTCATGTCGAAGGTCTTGATCGTCTGGCCGTCCCGGATGACCGTCGTCCGGTCGGCGACGCGGAGGATCTCGTTGAGCTTGTGGCTGATGATGATCGAGGTGATGCCGCGCTCGCGCAGCGACTGGATGAGCGTCAGGAGCTTCGCGCTGTCCTCGTCGTTCAGAGCCGCCGTCGGCTCGTCGAGGATCAGCAGCTTGACCCGCTTGGCCATGGCCTTGGCGATCTCGACGAGCTGCTGCTTACCGACGCCGATGTCGTAGATCTTGGTGTCCGGCGACTCGCTGAGGCCGACCTCGGCGAGAAGCTTCGCCGCGTCGGAGTTCGTCTTGTTCCAGTCGATGACGCCGCGGGTGGAGCGCTCGTTGCCGAGGAAGATGTTCTCCGCGATCGACAGGTAGGGGCTCAGCGCGAGCTCCTGGTGGATGATCACGATGCCGTGGTGCTCGCTGTCGCGGATACCCCGGAACTGCACCGGCGTGCCCTCGAAGACGATCTCGCCCTCGTAGGTGCCGTGCGGGTAGACCCCCGACAGCACCTTCATGAGGGTGGACTTGCCTGCCCCGTTCTCGCCGCAGATGGCGTGGATCTCGCCCGGCCGCACGTCGAGGGACACGTCCTTCAGGGCCATGACGCCGGGGAACGTCTTGGTGATGGAACGCATCTCGAGGATGGTCTCCGCGACAGCGGTGGCCGCACCTTCGGGCGTGCTGGGCTGAATGCTCTCGGACATGACTCGCTCGCGTTCTCTCGTCTAGGACGGGGCTATCAGGCCGCGGTCCGCCGACCTGCCCGGTGGCGCGAGCCACCGGGCAGGTCGGCGATTGCCGTACCTGCAGGACCTGTCAGAGACCGAGGTCCTCGGCCGAGTAGAACTCGGAGTCGACGAGCGCGGACTGGACGGTGTCCTTCGTGACGACCATCGGGTCCTCGAGGTACGTCGGGACGACCTTGACCCCGTTGTCGTACGTCTCGTTGTCGTTCGTCTCCGGCTCGCCACCGGCGACGATCTCGTCGATCATCGTGGCCGCACGCTGGGCGAGGACGCGGGTGTCCTTCCACACGGTCATCGACTGCTTGTCGGCGAGGATGTTGATGACGTTCGCCTGGTCGGCGTCCTGGCCGGTGAGGACCGGGTAGTCAGCGCCGGGGACGATGCCGGCGGTCTCGAGAGCCTGCGCGATGCCCAGGGCCAGCGAGTCGTTCGGCGAGAGGACGGCGTCGAGCGGGGTGCCGTCGTTGTAGAAGGAGTTGAGACGGTTGGTCATCTCGTCCTGAGCACCCTCGGTCTTCCAACCGGTGATGCCGATGGACTGCCACTCGTCGTTCGTGGCCGGGTTCTTGCCCGACGGGGTGACCAGCTGGCCCGACTCGAAGTACGGGTTCAGGACGTCCCACGCACCGGCGAAGAAGAACTTCGCGTTGTTGTCGTCCGGCGAGCCGGCGAAGGGCTCGAGGTTGAACGGGCCCTCGCCATCGGCGAGACCAAGGGCCTCCTCGATGAACTTGCCCTGCATCTGGCCGACCATGTAGTTGTCGAACGTCGCGTAGTAGTCGACGTCCGGCGTCTCGTTGATGAGACGGTCGTAGGCGATGACCGTGATGTCCTGGGCCTTGGCCTCGGACAGGATCGGCGCGAGCGCGGTGCCGTCGATGGCGGCGATCACCAGGATGTCGACCGGCGCGTTCACCATGTTCTGGATCTGCGAGATCTGCTGGTCGACCTCGTCGTCAGCGAACTGCAGGTCCGTCTGGTAGCCGGCGTCCTGGAGCAGGCCCTCGAGCTGAGCGCCGTCCTTGTTCCAGCGCTCGAGGCTACGGGTCGGCATGGAGATGCCGACGAGGACGTCCTCAGCAGCGGCACCCTCGTCGCCACCGTCGGTGGTGGTGTCGGTGCCGGTGTCGGTGTCGTCGTCGCGCTCGGAGGAGCACGCTGCGACGCCCGAGAGGAGGATCGCTGCGCTGGCGAGCGCCGCGACCGTCTTGAACTTGCGCAATGACATCTTCGTCACCCTTCGTCGAGCCGCCGTCCGGCTGCTCCGGACGCGTACGGCCTTCCGCCAGAACCCCTCGGGGCTGGGGCGGTGCGCCGTCGAACGCCGCCACTGCCAGCCGTCGGGTGTGTTGACCCGGGGACGGTATTGCGGCCTCCGGGGGCCATCAAGACGGATCGGCCAGAATCGAGGTAACGATGTCATCACAAGTTGAAGACAACGCCTGAACGGATGCATGGGAGCGTGTGTCAGAGGACGAAGGTCCCGCCGCCCTGAGACGGGAGGCCCCGCGTCGGCGGGCGCCGGAAGGCCCACCCGAGGGGCGGCCGAGCCCGACGGCGACGGCCGCGAGCCGAGCTCGCGGCGGGCGCCGCGGAGAAGAACGACGCCGGCACCCACGGTGCCCGGGTCCGAGCGAAGGCCGGGCGCGAAGGTGCCGGCGTCGGAAGCAACGAACGCTCGGCTGAGATTTGTTGCTGCGCTGAACATATCCGGCCGCCGGGCCGCCCGTCCAGCGATGCGCGGGTGATCCGGGCCGCCGACGTCAGGCGGGCACCCAGGCGGCGGGCTCCTCCACGAGCGCCTGCAGCACCTCGAGCGCACCGCCCGTCATGGCCGGGTACTTGCCCGCCCGGGCCACGCTGACGTCGACGGCGGCCCACGGCGCCGTGATCACCCGCCGCTCGAGCTGGGCCAGCACGGGAGCACGCAGGTACGGCGCGAGGTCCGCGTAGATGCCGCCGAGCACGACGTGCTCGAGGTCGACGGCGTGCACCACGTTCGCCAGGGCCACGCCCAGGGCCGCGCCCGCGCGCTCGAGCGCCGCGACGACGCGCGGCTCGCCCCGCTCGGCCGCGGCGACGACGTCGGCGACGGGGCACTCGCGGGGCAGCCCCGAGGCGGCCACGATCGCGTCCTGGCCGGCGTACGACTCGAGCGTGCCGCCCTCGTCGAACGCCCCGGCCGTGGCGAGCGCGGTGTGCCCGATCTCGCCGCTCCAGCCGTGCCGACCGCCGAAGATCCGCCCGTCCAGGACCAGGGCGGCGCCGATGCCGACCTCGCCGGAGACGTAGACGAAGCTGCTCGGCTCGCCGCGGCGCACGCGGGCCTCGGCCCGCGCCGCCAGGTTCGCCTCGTTCGCCAGCCGCGGCGGCATGCCCGCGAGGACCGGGTGGGCCGACATCAGGGCGACGACGTCGACGTCGCGCCAGCCGAGGTTAGGGGCCAGGCGCAGCGGCCCGGTCACGGAGTCGACGAGGCCGGGCAGCGCGAGCGCCGTGCCGACGATGACCACGCCGTCGGCGGACAGGACCGCGAGCACCGAGCCCGCGAGCGCGGCCAGCCGACCGAGCACCGCCTCCGGGTCGCTCCCCCGGAAGTCGCCCATCTCCACCCGCTGCTGCAGCACGCGGCCGCCGACGTCGACGGCGCGCACGCCGAGGTAGTCGACGTTCACCTCCATGCCGACGGCGGCGACGGTGCCCTGCGCGGGTGCGAGCGGGACCGCCGGGCGCCCGGCCCGCTGGGCGGCGACGGGCTCGAGCTCGGCCACGAGGCGCGCGGCGAGCAGCCGGTCGACGAGCGCCGAGACGGTCGCGCGGGTCAGACCCGTAGCGGCCGCGATGTCGGCGCGGGACACTGGCGTCGGGGCGTCCAGCACGTGGCGCAGCGTCAGCGCGAGGTTGTGGTGGCGCAACGTCTCCTGACGCGCTGCGCGCCCTCCGCTGGACGCGCCCTTGGACCCCGGCATGCCTTGACCCTACAGGTCTTCGGGGCATAAGTTTAGTGGGTCAACAAATATCTCCGTGGCCGACCGCTCCCAAGGAGGCCACGCGGAGGCCGGCGAGCGACCGGCCCACGGTTCTCGACGAGGAGACGTCAGATGGTTCGCAAGCCCACCCCCGAGGACAAGTTCTCGTTCGGTCTCTGGACCGTCGGCTGGTCCGCCCGTGACCAGTTCGGCGAGGCCACCCGCCCCGACCTCGACCCGGTCGTGTCCGTCCACAAGCTCGCCGAGCTCGGCGCCTCGTTCGTGACCTTCCACGACGACGACGTCGTCCCCTTCGGCTCCAGCGCCACCGAGCGCGACGCCATCCTCGCCCGCTTCAAGGACGCGCTGGCCGAGACCGGCATCAAGGTGGAGATGGTCACCACCAACACCTTCACCCACCCGATGTTCAAGGACGGCGCGTTCACCTCGAACGACCGCACCGTGCGCCGCTACGCGCTGCGCAAGATCCTCCGCAACGTCGACCTGGCGGCCGAGCTCGACGCCAAGACGTTCGTCATGTGGGGCGGCCGCGAGGGCGCCGAGTACGACGCCTCGAAGGACCTGTACGCCGCGCACGCCCGGTACGCCGAGGGCATCGACACCGTCGCCGGCTACATCAAGTCCAAGGGCTACGACCTCAAGATCGCCCTCGAGCCGAAGCCGAACGAGCCCCGGGGCGACATCCTCCTCCCGACGATCGGCCACGCGCTCGCCCTCATCGACCGCCTCGAGAACAGCGACATCGTGGGTCTGAACCCCGAGGTCGGCCACGAGCAGATGGCGGGCCTGAACTACACGACCGGCCTGGCGCAGGCGCTGTGGTGCGAGAAGCTCTTCCACATCGACCTCAACGGCCAGCGCTCGATCAAGTACGACCAGGACCTCGTCTTCGGCCACGGCGACCTGTTCTCCGCCTTCGCCACCGTCGACCTGCTCGAGAACGGCTTCCCGAGCGGCGGCCCGAAGTACACCGGCCCGGTCCACTTCGACTACAAGCCGTCGCGCACCGAGGGTGTCGAGGGCGTGTGGGAGTCGGCCGCGGCCAACATGGCGACCTACATCCTCCTCAAGGAGCGGGCGCTGGCCTTCCGCGCCGACCCCGAGGTCCAGGAGGTCCTGGCGGCCGCCGGCGTCTTCGACCTGGCCAAGCCGACGCTGGACGAGGGCGAGTCGCTCGAGTCCTTCCTGGCCAACCCGGCCGCGTACGAGGACGTGGACGTCGACGCGCTCGGCGCCCGCGAGTACCACTTCGTGCGCCTGAACCAGCTGGCCCTCGAGCACGCCATCGGCGCCCGCTGACCCCGTCCTGACGATCCCGGCCCCGGCGGCACCCGCCGCCGGGGCCGGGTTCTCGTTGGCCCGTAGACAAGGAGCTCTCATGACGCTCGTGGCAGGGGTGGACTCCTCCACCCAGTCGTGCAAGGTCGTGATCCGGGACGCCGAGACGGGCGCGCTCGTGCGCACCGGCCGCGCGACCCACCCCGACGGCACCTCGGTGGACCCCCGGCACTGGTGGGACGCCCTCCAGACCGCGCTCGCCGCGGCGGGCGGCCTGGACGACGTCGCCGCGGTCGCCGTCGGCGGCCAGCAGCACGGCATGGTCGCGCTCGACGCGGACGGCAACGTCGTGCGCGACGCGCTCCTGTGGAACGACACCCGCTCGGCCGACGCCGCCGTGGACCTCATCCGCGAGCTCGGTGACGGCGACCTCGCGGCGGGTGGAGCGGCCTGGGCGCAGGCCATCGGCTCGGTGCCGGTCGCCTCGCTCACCGTGACCAAGCTGCGCTGGCTGCGCGACAACGAGCCCGAGAACGCGGCGCGGGTCGCGGCGGTCTGCCTGCCGCACGACTGGCTGACCTGGCGGCTCGCGGGCTACGGCCCCGGCAACGCGGACTTCTCGGCGCTGACCACCGACCGCTCCGACGTGTCCGGCACCGGCTACTGGTCGCCGTTCACCGAGGACTACCGGCTCGACCTGCTCGAGCGGGCGCTCGGCCACGTGCCGGCGCTGCCGCGCGTCGTCGGGCCGGCCGAGGTGGCCGCCGTCGTCGAGCGGCCGCAGGGCCGGCTCCTCGTCGGCGCAGGCGCGGGCGACAACGCGGGCGCCGCGCTCGCGCTCGCGATGCGCCCCGGCGACGTGGCGATCTCCATCGGCACGTCCGGCGTGGTCTCGGCGGTCTCGGCCGCCCCGACGGCCGACGGCAGCGGCATGGTCACCGGCTTCGCCGACGCGAGCGGCTCGTACCTTCCGCTCGCCTGCACGCTCAACGCCTCCCGCGTGCTCGACGCGGCCTGCCGGATCCTCGGGGTGGACCACCCCGGCCTGTCCGCGCTCGCCCTGTCCGCACCGGTCGGCGCCGATGGCCTGGTGCTCGTCCCCTACCTCGAGGGCGAGCGCACGCCGAACAAGCCCGACGCGACCGGCGCCCTGCACGGCCTGCGCCTGGCCAACACCACGCCCGCGCACGTCGCGCGCGCGTTCGTCGAGGGCATGCTCTGCGCCCTCGCCGACGGCCTGGACGCCATGACCGTCCTGGGCGTGCCCGTCGAGCGCATCCAGCTCATCGGCGGCGGCGCGCAGTCGGAGGCCGTCCGGCGCATCGCCCCGGCCGTGTTCGGCATGGACGTCGTCGTGCCGGCCCCGGGCGAGTACGTGGCCGACGGCGCCGCGCGCCAGGCCGCGTGGGTCCTGTCGGCCGCCACGGGCGGCTCGACCGAGCCCCCGACCTGGTCGGCTGCCGGCGTCGACGCCGAGGTCTACTCCGCCGAGCCCGCACCGTCGGTCCGGGCGCAGTACGCGGCGGCGCGCGAGCTGACTGTCGACAGGCGCTGAGCACGGCACGCCGTCAGCACGGCACGCGCTGACCGGCGGCAGGCAGCACGACGAGGAAGCCCCCGGGGACGGATCCCCGGGGGCTTCCTCGCGCACCGGCCCGCCTTTGACCCGGCCCCGCGTCTCAAGCGGACCGGCCATTCCTCCGATGACACTCCCGGCGGGGTGCTCGGCCCGCCGGGATGTGGGGGGACATGACGCCGTCGACCGGTCGCACGATCGGGATCGCGCTCGCCGCGGCCCTCGCGGTGACCACGATCGCCACGACGCTCCGCGACGGGCGACCGACGACGGCCGTCGAGGCGGCCTCCCCCGTCGTGGTGAGACCCGACGCGGTCGCCGCCGGCGACCCCCGCGAGGCAGGCTCAGCGGCCCGGCCTGCCGACGGGTGGGGAACCGGTGCCGTCCTGGCACTCGACGCCGCCCGCCCGGCCACCCCCGCCGCGGTCGCGCTGGCCGAGACGGTCCCGCTGCCCGCCACCCCGGACGTCCCCGCGGCCTCGCCGGTCGTGGACCCGTCGGTCGTCGAGTCGCCGGTCGTCGACCCGTCGAGCCCGACGCCGGACGAGCCCGCGACCGAGACGACCGCGCCGCTCGACGCGCCGGCAGCAGCCCTCGAGCGGTCGGCGACGACGGGCGTCCCCGCGGGCACCGTGCTCACCCCCATGACCGGCGGCACCGTGACGACGTCGGGCACCATCGCGAACCGCGTGATCACCGGCGACGTGGTCTTCACCGGCTCGAACCTGACGGTGCGGAACGTGCGGGTGACCGGTCACGCGGTGTTCCGCGGCGACGACGTCGTCATCGAGGACTCCGAGTTCGGCTCCTGGGCGCTGTCCGGCACGGAGCGCGTGCGGGCCGCCCGGATCGACGTCTTCGGCGACCCCGCCAACGACGGCCTGCACGTGACGGCCGACGCCGGCCCGGTGCGCGACGTCGTCGTGACGGACTCGTGGATCCACAACCCGCTGATCGCCAACGGCTCCCACTACGACGGCATCCAGGTGCGCGGCGTCGACGGCCTGACGATCCGGAACGTGCTCATCGACCTCGGCGGCTACGCCACCGGCCAGAACGCCGCGCTGTTCCTCGAGAACGCGAACGGCGGGAACCGGAACGTCGTGGTGCAGGGGTCGTGGCTGCTGGGCGGCGGGTACACGATCGCGTCGTACGCGACCGACGTGCGGATCACCGACACCGTCGTCCGGGCGGGCCGCTGGGGCTACCTCAACCCGACCTCGTGGCCGCTCGCCGCCTTCACCGGCAACACCACCGACGGGGCCGCCGGACTCAACGGGCTCGGCTACGACGGCACCGTGGTCACGGTGACCGGGCCGAGCATCGTCGAGTGCTGGCCGCTGCCCGACGCCGCAGCGCTCCTCGGGTCGTCCCCGCCGGCGCTCGCGGAGGCGCCCGTGGACGCGCCTGTGGACGCGCCCGTGGACGGCGCAGCCCCGGACGGGGCCTGAGCGCGGGAACGACGAAGGGCCCCGGGGTCTCCCCCGGGGCCCTTCTCAGCTCGGCTGCCGTCGTCCTGTGCGCCACCCCCGCGCGCCGCCGACGGCCAGGCCTCAGCGTGCGTCGAAGGCGGCCTTCACCTCGGCAGGGATGCGGCCGCGCTCGCTGACGGTGTAGCCGTTGGCGCGGGCCCACTCGCGGATCTCGGTGTTCTTGCCACCGGCCGACCGCGGCGTGCCGCCGCGCCGGGCAGAGCCGCCGCGCGAGCGCCCACCCACCCGACGGCCGTGGCCGACCCACGGCGCGAAAGCGTCCCGCAGGGCCGCAGCATTCGTGGCGTTGAGGTCGATCTCGTACGCAACTCCGTCGAGCGAGAACGTCACCGTCTCGTCGGCGTCGCCGCCGTCGACGTCGTCGACCAGAACGACCTGGACCTTCTGTGCCATCGCTGCCTTCTTCCGATCGGGGGGGAATGACGCGTCACATTGCGTCAGTCGCACGCTACCGCACGGATGGCCTAACGGTCGCGTCGGCCGCTGACCTATTCCGTGCGCTTTTCGGAAGCCTCGGCCTCCATCGCGGCAATTGACGCACGCTCCCGCCGGTCGGCACGCACGATGGCGCGCA
Source organism: Actinotalea fermentans ATCC 43279 = JCM 9966 = DSM 3133 (assembly GCA_000767215.1). Lineage (GTDB taxonomy): Bacteria > Actinomycetota > Actinomycetes > Actinomycetales > Cellulomonadaceae > Actinotalea > Actinotalea fermentans. The sequence continues at coordinate 3,307 of AXCX01000074.1, read as the reverse complement.
TCGCGAACCAGAAGAGCAGACCCACCCCGATGGACGGGACGAGGGCCGCCAGGGCGTCGGTGAGCGAAGGCACCCGACCATGGTACGTCCGCCGCTCAGCGGCCCGGGCGCACCAGGGGGAACAGGATGGTCTCGCGGATGCCGAGGCCGGTGAGCGCCATGAGCAGGCGGTCGATGCCCATCCCCATTCCCCCGGAGGGCGGCATCGCGTGCTCCATCGCGGCAAGGAAATCCTCATCCAGGCGCATCGCCTCGTCGTCGCCGACGGCCGCCATCCGCGCCTGCTGCTCGAATCGCTCGCGCTGCACGACCGGGTCGACCAGCTCGGAATAGGCCGTCGCGAGCTCGAATCCGCGCACGTAGAGGTCCCACTTCTCGACGACGCCGGGAACGCTCCTATGGTCACGTGTCAACGGGCTCGTCTCGACCGGGAAGTCGCGCACGAACGTGGGTGCGTGCAGTGTCCGGCCGACGTGGTGCTCCCACAGCTCTTCGACGAGCTTGCCGTGGTTCTGCCGCTTCGGGTCCACCTCGATGTCGAACCGCGCCACCAGCGCGAGCAGGTGCTCGACGCTCGTCGCCGGCGTGATCTCCTCCCCGAGCGCGGCCGACAGCGACGGGTACAGCTCGAGGGTCGCCCACGCCCCGCCGAGCTCGTACTCCTCGCCGTCGGGCAGGGTGACCAGGGTGGTGCCCAGCGCCTCCTGCGCGGCGGTCTGCACGAGGTCCTGGGTGAGGGCGGCCATGGTGTCGTAGTCGCCGTAGGCCTCGTACGCCTCGAGCATCGCGAACTCCGGCGAGTGCGACCAGTCGGCGCCCTCGTTGCGGAAGTTGCGGTTGATCTCGAAGACCCGCTCCACGCCGCCGACCACGGCGCGCTTGAGGAACAGCTCCGGGGCGATCCGCAGGTACAGCTCGATGTCGAACGCGTTCATGTGCGTGACGAACGGCCGGGCCGCCGCGCCGCCGTGCTGCGTCTGCAGCATGGGCGTCTCGACCTCGACGTAGTCGCGCCGGTGGAAGTTCTCGCGCAGCGAGCGCATGACGGCGGCGCGCAGCCGCACCGTGTCGCGCGCGACCGGCCGCACGATCAGGTCGACGTAGCGCTGGCGGACCCGCGCCTCCTCCGACAGGGGCTTGTGCAGCACGGGCAGCGGGCGCAGCGCCTTGGCCGCGAGCGCCCAGTCGTCCGCGAAGACGCTCAGCTCGCCGCGCCGGGAGCTGATGACGCGCCCGTGGGCGAACAGGTGGTCGCCCAGGTCGACGTCGGCCTTGAAGGCGTCGAGCGACTCCTCCCCGACCACCGCCTGGCTCAGCATCACCTGGAGGCGGTGCCCCTCGCCGTCCTGCACCGTGGCGAAGCAGAGCTTGCCGGTGTTGCGCAGGAAGACCACGCGCCCGGCCACGCCGACGACGACGTCGGTCTCCTCCCCCGCGGCGAGCTCGCCGTGGGCGTCGCGCACCTGCGCGATGGTGTGGGTCGTCGGGACGCCGACGGGATAGGGGGCCCGCCCCTCGGCGAGCATCCGGTCGCGCTTGGCCCGGCGCACGCGCATCTGCTCGGGGACGTCGTCCGTCTCGTGCTCGTGCCCGACCGGATCGGGCTCGCGCGGCCCGCTGGCGCTGCTGCTCACCGGGGAATCGTAGTGGCCGGACCGTCGAGGTCGAGGGCGACGTCCAGCTGGGGGGAGGAGTGCGTGAGGGCGCCGACGGACAGGTAGTCCACGCCGGTCGCCGCGACCTCGTGCGCGGAGGCGAGGGTCAGGCCGCCCGTGGCCTCGAGCTCGACGCGGCCGGTCTGCGGCTCGCGCGCCCGCACGGCGGCGACCACCTCGGCGAGGACGGCCGGCGGCATGTTGTCCAGCAGGAGGAACCGGGCCCCGGCGTCGAGCGCGGTCATCACCTGCTCGAGCGTGTCGGCCTCGACCTGGACCACGACGTCCGGGAAGGCCTGCCGGACCGCGGCGATCGCCTCGGCGACCCCGCCCGCGGCGACGACGTGGTTGTCCTTGACCATGGCGACGTCGTACAGGCCCATCCGCTTGTTCGTACCGCCGCCGCAGCGCACCGCGTACTTGTCGAGCGCGCGCAGGCCGGGCGTGGTCTTGCGGGTGTCGAGCACCATCGCGCCGGTGCCCGCCAGGGCGTCGGCCCAGCGGCGGGTGTGCGTCGCCACGCCCGAGGCGTGCGAGACCAGGTTGAGGAGCGTCCGCTCGGCCGTCAGCAGCGTGCGGACGGGACCGTGCAGGACGGCGAGCACGTCCCCCGCGCCCACGCGCGCGCCCTCGGGAACGGTGAGCTCGACGCGGACGGTCGGGAGCCCGGTCCGCCGGCTCACCTCGTCCAGCACGGGGGCGACGACGACCAGGCCCGCCACGACGCCGTCGGCCCGGGCGACCAGGCGCGCGGTGCCCGTCAGGGACGACGGCACGGTCGCCTCGGTCGTGACGTCCCGGCCGGGGTCACCGCCGAGGTCCTCGTCGAGCGCGCCGGCGACGGTCGCGCGAAGCCACCCGGGGTCGAGGTCCACGGGGCGACCCTAGTCCCCATCATACCCCCTGGGGTATCATGGTGCTTCCCGGCGAGAGGACCACCATGACCGCGACACGCACGCAGGTGCCGCAGCGAGGACCTGCGGCCCGCGAGGCCGCCGACCGGAGCATGACACGATGACCCCGGACGTGAGCCCGCAGGCGCTCCCGGACGCGACCCCGGACGTCGCGCCGGGCGCCGGAGCCGAGGGAGGACGCGGCATGCAGCTGGACCCGGAGGAGATGACCTCGGTCATCAACCGCCTGCGTCGCGCGCAGGGCCAGATCGGTGGCGTCATCAAGATGCTCGAGTCCGGCGCGGACTGCGCCGACGTCGTGACCCAGGTCTCCGCAGCCTCGAAGGCGCTCGACCGTGCGGGATTCTCGATCATCTCCACCGGCCTCGAGCGCTGCCTCACGCAGGGCGAGGAGGCCGCGGGCATCGACCGCGCCAAGCTGCAGAAGCTCTTCCTCTCGCTCGCCTGACGCGCGCGATGGATGCGGGCGACGCCCGGAGCGCGGCCCGCGAGTGGGACGCCCGGTACGCTCACGGGCCCGTGTGGACCCGTGAGCCGAACGTCTGGGTGCGCGACGCCGTCGCGCACCTGACACCCGGGCGCGCGCTCGACGTCGCCGCGGGCGACGGCCGGCACGCGCTGTGGCTGGCGTCGCTGGGCTGGTCGGTGACCGCCCTCGACATCTCGCTCGAGGGCGTGCGCCAGGGCGCCGCGCTCGCCCGGGCGCAGCAGCGGGACCAGCGCCAGGGCGCCCGACGC
>AXCX01000008.1 GCA_000767215.1 Actinotalea fermentans ATCC 43279 = JCM 9966 = DSM 3133 | reverse complement strand
CCCGCCGACGGCGCCCCCACGGCCACCGGGCAGCGTCACGCGCAGCCGCGCACCCGTGGGCGAGTCCGCGACCGCGACCGTGCCGCCGTGCAGCTCGACCGCCCAGCGGACGATGGCGAGCCCGAGGCCGGTGCCGCCCGTGCTGGCCCGGCCCGTCTGGGCGGGGGCGTTGCCGCGCGTGAAGCGCTGGAAGACGCGCTGACGGTCCGCGGGCGCGATGCCGGGGCCCTCGTCGACGACGTCGATGACCACCGTCCCGCCCGCGCGTCGGGCCTCCAGCCGGACCTCGCCACCCTCGGGAGAGTGGCGCACGGCGTTGTGCAGCAGGTTCGTCACGACCTGGTGCAGGCGCTCGGCGTCGGCCGGCACCGTGAGCTCGGGTGGGCGCACGTCGACGGTGAAGGTGATGCCCTTGGCGGCGCCCAGCGGCTCGGTGGTGGCCGCCGCCTCGCGGAGGAAGTCGGCCACCGCCACCTCGGTGATCTCCAGGCCGACGGCGCCCGCCTCGATCCGGGACAGGTCGAGGAGGTAGGTCACCAGTCGCCCCAGCCGCTCGGTCTGGTCGAGCGCCGCCTGCAACGTCGCGGTGTCCGCGGGCACGACGCCGTCGACCATGTTCTCCAGCTGGGCCTGCAGCGCGGCGACGGGCGTGCGCAGCTCGTGCGAGACGTTGGCGACCATCTCCCGGCGCAGCGTGTCCACCTGTTCCAGGTCCTGCGCCATGGTGTTGAACGCCTGCCCGAGCTGGCCCACCTCGTCGCGGCTGGTCGCCCGCACCCGACGGCTGTAGTCGCCGGAGGCCATCGCCTGCGCGGCGGTCCGCATCTCGCGCAGGGGGGCCGTCATGCCGTGCGCGATGACCTGCACCGCGATCACGCTCACGACGATGGCGAGGGGGAGCGTCCGGGTTGGCCCCAGGTGGTTGCGCAGGCCGACCCACGTGAACAGCGCGGCGAGCGTCACCGTGGCGGTGACGAGGATGCCGAGCTTGATCTTGATCGAGGAGAACCGGTCGAGCGGCCGGACGTCCGGCAGGAGCCGGCGCCCGGCGTGCCGCGGGGTGTCCACCGATCAGGCCTCCGCAGGCTCGAAGGCGTACCCGACGCCGTGCACGGTCCTGATGAGGTCCGCGCCGAGCTTGCGCCGCAGCGCCTTCACGTGCGAGTCCACGGTGCGCGTGCCGCTCGCGTCGACCCAGTCCCACACCTCGGCCAGCAACCGCTCGCGCGTGAGCACGGTGCGCGGCGACGACGCCAGCGTGACCAGGAGGTCGAACTCGGTCGGGGTCAGGTGGACGGGCTCGCCGCCGCGGGAGACGCGGCGCTGCGCCCGGTCGATGACGACGTCGCCGCTCGCGATCGAGGGCGGAGCGGCGTCGGAGAGCTGTGCGGCGCGCTCGACGCGCCGCAGGAGCGCCTTGCTGCGGGCCACCAGCTCGCGCATCGAGAACGGCTTGGTCATGTAGTCGTCGGCGCCGACGCCCAGGCCGACGAGCATGTCGGTCTCGTCGTCGCGCGCGGTGAGCATGAGCACCGGCACGGGGCGCTCGGCCTGGATCCGCCGGCACACCTCGAGCCCGTCCATGCCCGGGAGCATGACGTCGAGCACGACGAGGTCCGGCTCGAGGGTGGTCGCGGCCCGCACGCCCGAGGGGCCGTCGCCCGCGACGTCGACCTGCCAGCCCTCGGCGGTGAGCCGGTGCGCGATCGCCGTGGCGATCGCCGGCTCGTCCTCCACGACCAGCACGCGGGTCCCACCGTTCGACGGCTGCGCTGCTCGGCTCATCACGCGCCTAGCGTGGCACAGCGTCCCGGGGGTGCTGAGTTATGCTCGCCGCATCATGGACAGCTCAAGTCCGTGCCGGTGCTGCACCCTCAGCACCGGCGCGCTCCAGGTCCTGACCCTCCCGCGGTTCGCCGGTCGCACGGGCGACGGTCGACGCGGCACCGCATGGTGCGGTGACGTCCCGTGCTGACCGACTGGCTCCTCGTCGGCCTCGGCGTGCTCCTGACCGCCGGCACCGCGGTCTTCGTCGCGGCCGAGTTCGCGCTCGTCACGCTCGACCCCGGCCTGGTCGAGCAGGACCAGGAGCGTCGGCACGACCGCCGGGGCGCGGCCGTGCGGGCCGCGGTCCGCGAGCTGTCGACCCAGCTCTCCGGCGCCCAGGTGGGCATCACCCTCACCACGATCCTGCTCGGCTACACGGCCCAGGCCGCGCTCGTGCGCCTCGTGGAGGGCCCGCTGGACGGGTGGCTCGGCGCGGCTGCTGCCGGGGGCGTGGCGACGGTGCTCGCCATCGTGGTGGTGAACGGGTTCTCGATGCTCTTCGGCGAGCTCGTGCCGAAGAACTTCGCGCTCAGCGCGCCGCTGCCCACCGCGCGCGCGGTGGCGCCGCTCCAGCGCGGCTTCACGACGGCGCTGCGCCCCGTCATCGCCGTGCTCAACGCCAGCGCGAACGCCCTGCTGCGCCGGTTCGGCGTCGAGCCGCGCGAGGAGCTCTCCGGCGGGCGCTCGCCCTCCGAGCTCCTCGCCCTGGTGCGGCGCTCGGCGGCGGCCGGCACCCTCGACGAGGGCACCGCCACGCTGCTCGCGAACTCCATCGAGCTCGGCACGCTCACGGCGGTCGACGTCATGACGGACCGGACGCGCATGGAGGTGGTGCGCCGCGACGACACCGCGGCCGACGTGCTGGCCCGGGCCCACGCGACCGGCCACTCGCGGTTCCCGGTGATCGGTGAGAGCCACGACGACGTCGTCGGCCTCGTGCACCTGCGTCGAGCCGTGGCGGTCCCGTGGGAGCGGCGCGGCGAGGTGCCCGCTGCCGCGCTGATGGACCCGGCGCCGCGCGTCCCGGAGACCGTCGCGCTCGGCCCGCTGCTCGTCGAGCTGCGCGAGAACCTGCAGATGGCCGTCGTGGTCGACGAGTACGGCGGCACCGCCGGCGTCGTGACGCTCGAGGACGTGGTCGAGGAGCTCGTCGGCGAGGTCGCGGACGAGCACGACCCTCGCGAGGCCGGCGCGCGCCGCGTGGGCGAGCACGCGTGGAGCGTGCCGGGCCTGCTCCGGCCCGACGAGCTCACCGAGCAGACCGGGCTGGTCGTCCCCGAGGACGGCGCGTACGAGACGCTCGGCGGGCTCGTCATGGCCGCTCTCGGCCGGATCCCTGTGGTGGGCGACGTCGTGGAGGTGCCCGGCGTCGTGCTGAAGGTCGAGGGGATGGACGGGCGACGGGTCGACCGGCTCCGCGTCCTCGCCGCGCCGGCGGACGGGGACCAGCCGTGAGCCCGGGCCTGGGGATCGCCATCGCCGTCGCGCTGCTGGCCGCCAACGCGTTCTTCGTCGGCGCGGAGTTCGCCGTCGTCTCGGCGCGCCGCAGCGCCATCGAGCCGCTCGCCGCGGCCGGGTCGAGCCGGGCGCGCACGGCGCTGTGGGCGATGGAGAACGTGTCGCTGATGCTGGCGTGCGCGCAGCTCGGGATCACCCTGGCCTCCGTCTCGCTCGGCGCCGTCGCGGAGCCCGCGCTGGCCCACCTGCTCGAGGGCCCGCTGGCGGCGCTCGGCCTCGGCGAGGCCGCGGTGCACGCCGTCGCCGTCGTGATCGCGCTGGCGGTCGTGGTGTACCTGCACGTGGTGCTCGGCGAGATGGTGCCGAAGAACCTCGCGGTCGCCGGGCCCGACCGGGCGGCGCTGTGGTTCGCACCGCCGCTCGTCTGGGTGGCGCGGGTCGTGCGGCCGGTCATCACGGTCCTCAACTGGCTCGCGAACCACGTGGTGCGGCTGGGCGGCGTCGAGCCGAAGGACGAGGTCGCGTCCGCCTTCACGGCGGAGGAGGTGCAGTCGATCGTCGCGCGGTCGCAGGCGGAGGGCCTCCTGCGGGACGAGCAGGGCCTCCTGGCCGGCGCCATCGAGTTCTCGGACCGGACGGCGGCCGACGTCATGGTGCCGCTGGAGCGCCTGGTCTCGGTGCCGTCGGGCTGCACCGTGGACGAGGTGGAGCGCTCCGTGGCCCGGACGGGCTTCTCGCGCTTCCCGGTGACCGACGACGACGGCGTGCCGGTCGGGTACCTGCACGTCAAGGACGTGCTGTGGGCCGGTCCGCAGGACCGGGACCGACCGGTCCCCGGGTGGCGGGTCCGGCCGCTGGCTCAGGTCCGTCCCGAGGACGAGGTCGAGGAGGCCCTGGCGGCGATGCAGCGCACCGGCGTCCACCTCGCCCGCGTGACGGCCGCCCGGGCGCCGGGGGAGCGCGGCGCGCCCGGGGACGCGGCTGGGGACGGGACCGAGCGGGTCGTCGGCGTCGTGTTCCTGGAGGACATCCTCGAGGAGTTGGTGGGCGAGGTCCGGGACGCCATGCAGCGCCGGCAGCGCTGAGAGCGCTGACGATCGGTCGCCCGGGCGGCCGGGCCGGCCCCGGGCGCGTGAACAAGCGGCGACGAAGGCCTGAACAAGGCAGGTGTGACGAGTGTCTCGGCATGCGGTCCCTCCGGGTCTTGGAGACACCGGACGCCACCCGTTACTGTTCCGTTACCACCTCGATGACGGGTCCTCAGCCACACGCGTGCCTGCGGCCCGGACCCGGTGGGTCGTGAGCTGCAACGGAGGTCTTGTGGAGTCTCGTCGGTCGTGGACGCCGCCCTCGGCGTCCCCCGAGACTCCGGCCTCGCGACGCGCGATCCGCACGGACGAGACCCCCAACCGGGCCGAGCGGCGGAGCCGCCGCCCGCAGGACGCGGGGCGGACCTCTGCCCGCGGCGCGTGGGTGCCGCGCACGGCCATCCTCGCCGCCCTCGGCGTCGCGACGATCGGGGTCCCGGTGGCCGCCGAGCTGGACGGTCGGCAGACCCCGCTGGAGGCCGTCACGATCGACGCCACCGGCCTGCCGACGGCCTTCGAGGTGCTGTCCGGGACGGTCGTCGACGGCACGCCCACGTCGCTGCTCGCGGCCGTGCCGGGCACGGTGCGGATGGCCGACTCCGCGAGCCGCGCCCTCGCCCGGACCCCGCTGCCCGACTGCACGGGCATCGCCGTGGACAGCGGCGCGAACGGACAGATCGCGACGGCCGACCTGTGCACGCTCTGGGACGGCGCCAACATGCTGCGTGGCGACGCCGCCGTCGCGCTCGCGGAGCTCAACCTGGGGTACCGCGCGTCGTTCGGCCGTGACCTGTGCATCACCGACTCGTACCGGACGCTCGCCGAGCAGCGGCGTCTGGCGTACACGAAGGGCGGGCTCGCCGCCACGCCGGGCACGTCGAACCACGGCTGGGGACTCGCCATCGACCTGTGCTCGTCCGAGACGAACAGCAGCTCCGTCATGACCTGGCTGAACGACAACGGACCCACCTACGGCTGGGAGAACCCCCCGTGGGCCAAGCGCGGTGGTTCCGGCCCCCACGAGCCGTGGCACTGGGAGTACGTCCCCGGCACGGTCGAGAAGGGCACGGACTGGGGTCGCTGACCCCGCAGACGTCGCAACGAGGAGGGGCCCCGGCAACAGCCGGGGCCCCTCCTCGTTCGTGGCTCTGCCGGGCCCGCAGGGGCGGGCCCGGCAGGTGTCTCACAGGAGCGTCGCGCCCCAGGTGACGGTGTGCGACGCACCGGGCTCCAGGACGACGAGCCGGTCGCCCGTGCGGAAGGCGTCGGCGATGCAGCTCATCGGCTCCGCGGCCATGCCGGTGCGGCGGTAGTGCGTCGGGTCGATGTGGTCGCCCGAGCAGACCTGCCAGCAGTCCATCGACTCGTCCATCCAGACGGCGGCCGTGCGCCCGTCGGCGCCGGTGAGGCGGGCCCACGACAGGCCGTCCGCGTCCCGGACGACGTCGAGGTAGGCGTCGTCGAGGTCGAGGCCGCGCGCGGACCTGGCCGCCCGGAGGTCGTAGTCGCCGGAGGCGGGCTCGGTGCCCGTCGGCAGCAGGCGGTCGTCGACGAGGACGCGCGTGGCGGCGTCGAGCTGGAAGGTGCACTCGTCGAGCGAGCCCTCGCCGGGCGAGAGCCACGGGTGGAAGCCGACGCCGTAGGGCGCGGCGCTCGCGCCGAGGTTCGTGGCCGTCGTGCGCACGTGCAGGCCGGCGTCGGAGAGCCGGTAGGTGACCTGCAGCAGCAGGTCGAACGGGTAGCCGCCGCTGGCGGGCAGCCGGACCTGGAGCGTCACGGCCGCGCCACGGGCGTGGTCCGCGTCGTCGACGGGCACGACGGACCAGCGCTGCCACATCACCAGGCCGTGCAGGGCCGTGCTGGTCTTCGGCTCGCTGAGGTCGACCTGGTACTCCGCCCCCCCGAACGAGTACCGGCCGTCGCGCAGCCGGTTGGGCCACGGGGCGAGGAGCGCGCCGTGGCCGGCGGGGGCCACCTCGTCCTCGCGGTAGGGCGTGAAGACGTCGCGCCCGCCGACGGAGTAGCGACGCACCTTGGCGCCGATGTCGGTGACGGTGGCCTCGTGCTCGCCGGAGGCGATGCTGAGCTGGTGGCCGGACAGGGGTGCGGCGGCGTCGCCGGCGGGCTGGGAGATCACCCCGGCAGGCTAGTGCCCCGGACGCGGCACGAGGCCGGATCTCCGGCCCAGAAGGCCGGATGTCTCGCCGACGGATACGGCAGCGGCCGAGGCCCGCAACGACGAGCGGCCGCCGTCCCCCAGGGGACGACGGCCGCTGGCCGGGATGGGCGTGCCCGCCCGCGCGACCGGGCGGGCACGCCCGCGTCAGGCGACGGTCTCGGTCTCCTGGGCGGACCGCTCGTCAGCCGACGCCGCGCGCCGCCGGCGCACGTCCTGCAGCGACGTCCCGTAGAACGCCGCGGTCATCAGGTCCTTCATGTCGTCGAGCATCGGCATGCGCGGGTTCGCGGGCGCGCACTGGTCCTCGTAGGACCGCATCGCGAGGTCGTCGAGCTTGCCGATGAACGCCTGCTCCGAGACGCCCTGCGCCTGGAACGACGGCGGGATCCCGACGGCGTCGCGCAGCCGCTCGACCGCCGCGGCGTAGGACTCGACGCCCTCCTCCGGGGTGGCGGCGGGCAGGCCCAGGTGCTTGGCGATCTGCTGGAATCGCTCCGGGGCGACGTAGTACTCGTACTTCGGCCAGCTCGTGAGCTTGGTCGGGACCGTGCCGTTGTACCGGATCACGTGGGGCAGCAGCGTCGCGTTCGTGCGGCCGTGCACCAGGTGGAAGGTCGAGCCCACGGTGTGCGCCATCGCGTGCACGATGCCGAGGAACGCGTTGCCGAACGCCATGCCGGCGATGGTCCCGGCGTTGTGCATCTTCTCCCGCGCCGTGACGGCGGCCTCGCCGCCCTTCACCGACTCCTCGAGGTTCTCGAAGATGAGCTTGATGGCGTGCAGCGCCATGCCGTCGGTGAAGTCGTTGGCGTAGACGGACACGTACGCCTCGGTGGCGTGCGTGAGGGCGTCGAAGCCCGAGTCGGCGGCGAGGAAGCCAGGCATCTTGCCGGTCAGCGCCGGGTCGACGATCGCGACGGTCGGCGTGAGCGCGTAGTCCGCGAGCGGGTACTTCACGCCGGTCTTCTCGTCGGTGATGACGGCGAACGGGGTGACCTCCGCGCCGGTGCCCGACGTCGTCGGGATGCAGACGAGCTTCGCGACCTCGCCGAGCGTCGGGAACTTGAAGGCGCGCTTGCGGACGTCGAAGAACTTCTCGCGCATGTCGGCGAAGACGATCTCCGGGTGCTCGTACCGCAGCCACATGACCTTGGCGGCGTCCATCGGCGAACCACCGCCGAGGGCGATGATCGTGTCCGGGCCGAACTCGCGCATGAGCTCCGTGTTGCGGTTCACCGACGCGATGGTCGGCTCGGGCTCGATGTTGTCGATGATCTGCAGCGCCACCTTGCCCGGGCGGCGGTTGAGGACGTCGATGATCCGGTCGACGAAGCCGAGCTTGGTCATCGTGGCGTCGGTGACGATCGTCACGCGGTCCACGCCGTACATGTCCTCGAGGTACCGGATGGCGTTCGGCTCGAAGTAGGTCTTCGCCGGCACCTTGAACCACTGCAGGTTGTTGTTGCGCCGGCCGATCCGCTTGATGTTGATGAGGTTCACCGCCGAGACGTTGTTGGACACCGAGTTCGCGCCGTACGAGCCGCAGCCGAGCGTCAGCGAGGGGATGAAGGAGTTGTAGATGTCGCCGATGCCGCCCTGGGACGACGGCGAGTTCCAGATCACGCGGACGGCCTTGACCCGGCGGCCGAACTCCTCGGCGAGCTGCGCGTCCTCGGTGTGGATCGCGGCGGAGTGGCCGAGGCCGTCGAACTCCACCATCGCCTCGGCCATGAGCAGGCCCTGCTCGCGCGTCTCGGCCCGCAGGACCGCCAGCACGGGGCAGAGCTTCTCGCGGGTCAGCGGCTCGCCCGGGCCGACCTGGGAGACCTCGGCGACCAGGATCGAGGTGTCCTCCGGCACGGTGAAGCCGGCCATCTCGGCGATCCGGACCGGGGACTGACCGACGACGGCGGCGTTGAGCTTGGCGCCGGCGCAGTTCGCGTCCGCGGCGGTGACCCCGAAGATAAGCTGCTCGAGCTTGGCCTTCTCCTCCGCGTTGCAGCGGTAGGCGTGCAGCCGGGCGAACTCGGCCATCGCGGCGTCGTAGATGTCGGCGTCGAGGATCGCGGCCTGCTCGGACGCGCAGACCATGCCGTTGTCGAAGCACTTGCTCATCACGATGTCGTTGATCGCGCGCTTGAGCTTGGCCGACTTCTCGACGTACGCGGGGACGTTGCCCGCGCCGACGCCCAGGGCGGGCTTGCCGCACGAGTAGGCGGCCTTGACCATCGCGTTCCCGCCGGTGGCCAGGATGAGCGAGACGCCCGGGTGGTTCATGAGCTCGTTGGTGGCGTCGATGGACGGCTGCTCGACCCACTGGATGCAGTGCTCGGGAGCGCCGGCGGCGACCGCGGCGTCGCGGACCACCTTGGCGGCCTCGACGGAGCTGGCCTGAGCCGACGGGTGGAACGCGAAGATGATCGGGTTGCGGGTCTTCAGCGCGATGAGCGACTTGAAGATCGCCGTGGAGGTCGGGTTGGTGACCGGGGTGACGCCGCAGATCACGCCCACGGGCTCGGCGATCTCGACGATGCCGTGCAGGTCGTCGCGGCCGACGATGCCGACCGTCTTGAGCTCGGCCATCGAGTGCGTCACGTGCTCGCACGCGAAGATGTTCTTGACGGCCTTGTCCTCGAAGACGCCGCGCCGGGTCTCCTCGACCGCGAGCTTGGCCAGCTCACCGTGCTTGTTCAGGGCGGCGACGGAGGCCTTCTTGACGATGTGGTCGACGTCCTCCTGCGTGAACGACGCGTACGCGGCGAGTGCCTTGGCGGCGCCCGCGACGAGCGTGTCGATCGCGCTCCCGGTGGCCGGTCGCTGGACGGGGACTGCGGCGTCGCCGCCGTTCTTGCGGTTGCTCACGGGGATCCTCCCGGGCCGGTCTGCTCTGTCGGAGTGGATCGCCCTTGACCCGAGATCGACGCTAGGCGACCTGGGATGACTTTCCTTGTGCCCAAAGTCCCGGCGCAGACGGGCGATTTTCACGGTGCTGCCCGGAGGTCATCCCACCACTGGCACTCAGCGAGGGAGAGTGCTAACAATGGAGGCGTAGCCGCCCGGGTCGGAGCCCGGCGCTCAGCCGCCGCTCACGGCCCGGGTCCACGCGACGTCCCGGACGGTCCGGGACGCATCCGGAGGAGGTGGTGAGCGTGGCTACGCGCTTCGACCCGTTCGCCGAGACGGCTCGGTGGATGGACCAGATGATGGGCGCGGTGCGCGAGTCGTCGGCCCTGAACGCGGCGGCGATGCCCGTCGATCTCTACCGTGCCGGCGACCACTACGTGCTGCACGTCGACCTTCCGGGCGCCGACCCGGGCAGCGTGGACGTGAACGTGGAGGACCGCACCCTGACGATCCGCGCCGAGCGGACCGCCCGCACCGAGACCGACCTGCAGTGGCTGGCGCGGGAGCGCCCCACGGGCACCTACGTCCGTCAGCTCACGCTCGGTCGCGGCCTGGCGCTGGACCGCATCACGGCCAGCTACGCCGACGGCGTGCTCACGCTGACCATCCCGGTCGCCGAGGAGGCCAAGCCACGGCGCATCGAGGTGCGGCGCGCGCACGAGGCCACCGCGATCCATGCGGGCGACCAGCCCCGCGCGGAGGTCTCCGGCAGCTGACGCCGGGCGTCGCTCACCGGTCGAGGCAGGCGGCGATGCGCCGTCCTGCCTCGACCACGAGCGGGCGCGGCATCGCGAGGTTCACCCGGACGTGCCCGGCGCCCGCCTCGCCGCACAGGGCGCCGTCGGTCAGCGCGACGCCCGTCGTGCGCCGCAGCCAGGTGCCCAGCGGCTCGGCCCCCGGACCGGCGCCCGTGGGGAGGGCCGCGAGGGCCTCGCGCAGGTCGAGCCAGGCGAGATAGGTCCCCTCGGGCATCCGGTACCCGATGCGCGGGTCGACGGCGAGGCCCTCGGCCAGGGCATGGCGGTTGCCGTCGAGGTAGCTGAGCGTGTCGGCGAGCCACGCGCGACCATGCGTGTAGGCGGCCGTGTTGGCCACCGCGCCGACGGTCGACGCGCCCTCGGTGAGCAGGTCGTCGTGCCGGCGCCACGTCTCGAGGTCGGCGTCGTTGGTGAGCACGACCTGCGCGCACTTCAGGCCGGGGATGTTCCAGGCCTTCGACGCGGACACCCCGGTGACGGTGTGCGCGGCGGTCGCGGGCGAGACCGAGGCGTAGGGGACGTGCCGGCCCGACCCGTGCACCAGTGGGGCGTGGATCTCGTCGGCGAACACCCGGCCGCCGTGCCGTTCGACCACCTCGGCGAGGGCCTCGAGCTCGGCCCGCTCGGCGACGCGGCCCGTCGGGTTCTGGGGGTTGACCAGCACGAAGAGGTGCCCGCCGGCCCGGAACGCGGCGTCGACGGCGTCGAGGTCGAGGGTCGGGCGGCCGACGGCGTCGCGCGCCATCGGGACCTGGATCACCTCGCGGCCCCAGACCGCAGGGGCGGTGACGAACGGCATGTACGCCGGCGTCGGCAGGATGACCGGCGAGCCGGGGCGGGAGAAGAGGTCGATCGCCAGGCGCAGGCCCTCGGTCACGTGACCGACGGGGCGCACCCGCGCAGGGTCGAGGTGCCAGTCGTAGGCGTGCCCGGCCCAGGAGGCGAAGGCCTCGCCGAGCGCGGCGCGCACGGCCGGGGGCAGGTAGCCGAGCAGGCCGCGGCCGACGGCGTCGTGCACCGCCTCGAGGACCACGGGGGCGACGCCGAGGTCAGACTCGGCCACCCAGGCGGCGATGTCCGCCGGCATCCCGGTCCACTTGAGGCTGCCGCGTGCGCGCAGGGCGTCGGGGTCGAGGAGGTCACGAGGGTCGCTCATGGGCGCACCGTATCGGTCGCGCACGGAGCGGTCGGAGCCCTGGGTCCCAGGGACACCGGAGGCGCCCCCGGCCGGGTGGCCGAAGGCGCCTCGGACGGCCGTCGTGGCCCTCGGGTGGCCGGTGTGCCGGGTCAGTGCACCTCGCCGCGCCAGGCGCCGGTCTCGGTGCCGCGGGACTCGATGAACTCCTTGAAGCGACCCAGGTCCCGCTTGACCTGCATGTCGTCCGCGCCGACGAGCGCACCCGCCTTCTCGGTGAGGGACTCGGTCTCCCAGTCGATCTGCACCATGACGCGCGTGGTGTCGGGGGAGAGGCGGTGGAACGTCACGACGCCCCCGTGGGTCTTGCCGTCGACGCTGCGCCAAGCGACGCGCTCCTCGGGGATCTGCTCGGTGATCGCGGCGTCGAACTCCCGCTCCACGCCGCCGACGGTGGTGCGCCAGTGGGTCATCTCGTCGGTGAGCTGGTGGACCTCCTCGACGCCGCTCATGAACTCGGGGAAGGTCTCGAACTGCGTCCACTGGTTGTAGGCCGTGGCCACCGGGACGTTGACGTCGATGGACTGCTCGACGGTCGGCATGTCAGCCACCTCCGCGTGAGAGATTGACGATCGGTCGCTGTCCACGCTAGGTGTGGGGAGGCGGACCCGCCCGTCGAGCGGGGTCGCCGGTGGGCGTTGTCCCCGGCTCGGCCGGGGTTACTCCGCACGGGTGAGCGGGTTGTGCCAAACGGGTGATCTTTCGCCACGCCGGGGTTCGATCCTTGGTCAATGTCCGGTTTTGTGGCACCCTGTCCATGTCAGCGAAAAGGGCAAACCCACCGCGAGGTGGGGACGCAAAGCCACGGGACCCTCGAGGTCGGCCGGGCGAACCGAACGACAAAGGAGAGCGCACATGTCGCCTCAGACCCCAGCCAAGGCGAACCGCACCGAGACGCCTGGCGCACTGCTCACCCCCTCCGAGGTGGCGAGCATGTTCCGTGTGGACCCCAAGACCGTGACCCGCTGGGCCAAGGCCGGCAAGCTCTCGGCCATCCGCACGCTCGGCGGTCACCGTCGCTACAGCGAGGCGGAGGTCCGGAGCCTGCTCACCGGCATCCCCGCCCCGCGCGACACGGACTTCTGATCGGGACCGACGTCTGATCCCCCTTCCGCGCACGCGGTAACAGCGGCCGCACGCGCGGACCTGCACCTCCACGAGCCCCCCTGGTGACCCCCGGGGGGCTCGTGCGTTGTCCGGGCGGCGGGCGCGAGCGAGCCGGCTTTCCGCACGGTGACCCACCGCCGCATCGGGAAGGGCGAGGGGTTGACTCTGTGCGAATCTGTGCGAAAGTGGCGCCGTACCCCGTTAGTCACGGTCGATTATGTGCGAATCGCGCGCTGTCGGGCCGCGTACGGGGTACCGGGGCGGGCGACGACGCCCCCTCGCAGGCCTGAGTCGAAGGGGACCCATGACGCCACGACCACGCTCCGCGCGCCTGACGGCGCCGATGCGACGCCTCGCCCCCGCCCTCACGGTGCTCCTGACCCTCGGAGCGCTCGTGCCGGCCGCAGCGGCGGTCGCCCAACCGCCGGGCGGTGCGGCGAGCTGGCCCGTCAACGGCCCGGGACAGATCCGTGCCCGGCTCGTCCTCGAGGAGGGTGACCTCTCGCTCGAGGTCCGCCGCCGCAGCTCGGAGGTGATGACCGTCGAACAGCTCGGCCTCGTGACGGACCGCGCCGACCTCAGCACCGGCCTGCGCGTCGAGGGGCGGACGACCCGCCCGGTCGACGAGACCTACTCCATGATCGCCGGGAAGGCCCAGGAGCGGCGGTACCGCGCGACGGAGTCGGTCTTCGACCTGTCGACGGAGGACGGCGCGCAGCTCGAGCTGCGCGTCCGCGTGTCCGCCGACGGCGTGGCCTACCGGTACGTGCTGCCCGAGGACGCCCGGCACGTCGTGCGCCAGGAGACCGGGCGCTGGGTGTTCGCGGCGGACGGGACCGCCTGGAACCAGACCGGGTACCAGCCGAACTACGAGGCTGACTGGACGGAGCGGAGCATCGCCGGGAACGTCGCCGGTGACCTCGCGTTCCCGGCCCTCTTCCAGACGGGCGACACCTACACCCTGCTGACCGAGGCGGCCGTCGACGGTCGGTACGCCGGTTCGCACCTGGTCCACGAGGCGGGCTCGCTCGCCTACGGCCTCGGGCTCTACGGCGGTGAGCCGGTCACGCACGACGGCCCGCTCGAGACCCCGTGGCGCGTCGCCGTCGTCGGCGGGCTGGACACGGTCGTCGAGTCGACGCTCGTCGACGACCTCGCCGACCCGAGCCGCCTGGCCGACACGAGCTGGATCGAGCCGGGGGTGTCGAGCTGGAGCTGGATGACCGACTGGGGCAGCCCGCGCGACGAAGCCCGGCAGCGCGACTTCGTGGACCTGTCGGCACGCAACGGGTGGGAGTACGTCCTGCTCGACGAGGGGTGGAGCGCCGACTGGGTGCCGAGGGTCACCCGCTACGCGAACGCGCGCGGCGTCGACACGATCGTCTGGTTCCACAGCCGCGACCTGTGGACGCAGGAGCAGCGCGACCACTGGCTGCCGCTCGTCAAGGAGTGGGGGGTCGCCGGGATCAAGGTCGACTTCATGGACTCCGACAGCCAGGCGACGCACCAGTGGTACGACGACGTCCTGGCCGACACGGCGCGCCACGAGCTGATGATCAACTTCCACGGCTCGACGCTCCCGCACGGGCTGCAGCGCACGTGGCCGCACATCATGAGCTACGAGGCCGTCCGCGGCGCCGAGAACGGCATCTCGTCCGCGCGCTCCCTCACCGTTCCGTTCGCGCGCGGCGTCGTCGGCTCGATGGACTGGACGCCGGTGACGTTCTCCCGCGGGAACGGGAACTCGTCTAAGGCGCACGAGCTCGCGATGAGCGTCGTCTACGAGTCGGCCTGGCAGCACATGTCCGACAAGCCGGAGAGCTACGCGGCGGAGCCGATCGCCGAGGAGTTCCTGCAGAACCTGCCGACCGTCTGGGACGAGACCCAGCTGGTCTCGGGCGAGCCCGGCGAGCACGTCGTGCTGGCGCGCAGGTCGGGTGACACCTGGTTCGTCGGGGCGATGCGCGCCGGTGCGCCGGCGTCGCTCGAGATCCCGTTGGCCGTGCTGGCCGACGGGCCGTGGATCGTGCACACGATCAGCGACGCCGGCGGCGACGGGTCCGTGCTCGCGGGTGACGTGGCGACCCTGACGTCCCGTGACGTGGTCCGCGTCACGACGGCGAGCAACGGGGGAGCGGTGGTCGTCGCCTGCCCGGCGACCCCGGGCCGGACCTCGTGCTGGACGCCCGTGGAGCCCACGGCGACGCTGGACGTGACGGTCACGCCGACGGCGGCGGAGCTCGAGGTGGGCGACGTCGTCGAGGTCAGCGCCCGGGCGGTCGTCACCTCCGGGAGCGGCACGGACGTGGTCTTCGGGCCGCGCGTGCCGGCCGGGTGGACGCTCGACGGCGCGCCCGTCACCCGCGACGCCATCGCCACGGGCGACGTGCTCGAGGGCGCGTGGCGGCTGACGGTCGGCCCGGAGGCCGTGCGCGGTGACGTCGAGGTCGCCGTCGGGGCGGCGTTCACGTCCGGCGGGCGCGACGTCTTCGCCGCGGAGGGGATCGACGTCTTCGTGGCGCCCGACGCGCCGACCGGGGCAGCCTGGCTGTCGGACCTGCCGTGGCTCGAGGACGCGTCGGGGTGGGCCAGCAACAGGCGTGACGCGGCGAACGCCGGCACGCCCCTGACCATCCGCGGCACCGTCTTCGACAAGGGCATCGGCACCCACGCCCCGAGCACCGTGACGGTGTGGACGGGCGAGCAGTGCTCCGTATTCCGTGCCGTGGTGGGCACCGACGACGGCGTCGAGAAGCCGCAGGAGAGCTCAGCGGCCTTCCGTGTGCTCGGCGACGGGCGGATCCTCGCCGAGTCACCCGTCCTGCGCGCGACCTCCGACCCGTACGAGATGGTGGTGGACGTCCGCGGGGTGGACCGGCTCACGCTCCAGACGACCGACGGCGGGGACGGCAAGAACAACGACCACACCGACTGGGGCGACGCCCGCGTGTGGTGCGGTGACGCCGAGGGACCGCAACCCCCGGAGGAGCCCGCCGGACCGACCGGCACGCCGTACGTCAGCGACCTCGAGTGGACCGGCGAGTCGAACGGCTACGGCCCGATCGAGCGGGACATGTCCAACGGGGAGGCGGCGCGGGGCGACGGTCGTCCGCTGACCATCGCGGGCGCCGTCTACGCGAAGGGCATCGGCATGCACGCCACGGGCCAGCTGACCGTGTGGCTCGGGCGTTCGTGCACGGTGTTCGAGGCCGTCGTCGGGATCGACGACGAGGTCTCCCAGAGCGGGTCCGTGCGGTTCGAGGTCTGGGGCGACGGCGCCCTCCTGGCTCAGACGGGCGTCGTCACCAGTGCCGACGGCGGCGTGCCGATGGCGGTCGACGTGTCCGACGTGCGGCGGCTCACGCTTCGGGCGCACGAGGCCACGAACGGCAAGAACTTCGACCACGCCGACTGGGCGGACGCCCGGCTCGTCTGCGCGGACGGCTGATCCGCTGGTCGCGGTCGCGCCCCGGTCACACCGCCGGCCGGGGCGCGGCCGCGACCTGCCCGCCCAGCGGCAGCGTGGTCGCGACGAGCACCTCGTCCACGGCCGCCTCGAGCGACTCCAACGCCGCTGCCGGCAGGCCGTCGTCCGTGACGAGGACGTCCACGTCCTCCAGCGCCGCGAACGTGCCCATCCCGACGAGTCCCCACTTCGAGTGGTCCGCCACCACGGCCACGCGCTGTGCCGACGCCACGAGGCTCCGGTTCATGTCGGCCTCGAGCAGGTTGGGCGAGGTGAACCCCCGGTGGGCGTCCATGCCGTGGGTGCCGAGGAAGACGACGTCGAGGTTGATGTGCCGCAGGCTGCCGACGGCGACCGGCCCGACGAGCGCGTCCGACGGTGTGCGGACGCCCCCGGTCAGCACCACCGTGCGCTCTCCCGGTTGTCCGTCGAACACCTCCGCGACCCGCACGGAGTTGGTCACGACGGTGATGCCGTCGACGCCGAGCAGGCGGTGCGCGAGCGTCCACGTCGTCGTGCCCGCCGAGAGCCCGATCGCCGAGCCCGGGCGCACCAGCGTGGCCGCCAGGGCGGCGATCGCCTCCTTCTCCGCCAGGTCCCGGACCAGCTTGGACTCGAAGCCAGGCTCGTCGGTCGTCGAACGGCCGGGGAGCGTGGCGCCCCCGTGCACCTTCTGGACGGTGCCCTCCTGGGCGAGGTGGTCGAGGTCGCGGCGGATCGTCATCGCCGACACGTCGAGCTCGCGCACGAGATCGGTGACGCGGACGCTGCCGTGGGCGCGGACCATGTCACGGATCAGCGCCTGGCGCTGGCTGGCGAGCACCGCCGCTCCTCTCCGCCTCGCACGGCACGATGCCGCACCAGCGTAGGTGCGCGACGGCTCAGATGTGGTGCGCCCCGGCCCGGGCGGGGTGGGGCGCCCAAGGGCCGGTGCCGGTCACCCGGCGGTGGCGGTCGCGTAGTCCGGGAGGAACACCGGGATGTCCCCCCAGGCGGACTCGGTGCTCGATCCGTTGCTCAGCTCGACGCCGATCCGCGCGCGGTACGTCGCGGCGGGGAGGGCGCCCGTGCCGTCCGGGCAGGCCGCGAACTGGGTGCTGAGCTCGATCCGGCCCTCGCTCCCGCTGCCGCCACCCTCCGAGCCCGATGTCATCGTCACCGGGACGGACGCCGGGGGCGGCGTGGTGGGGACGGCGACGACGACGTCCTGCTCCGAGACGAGCCACAGCCCGACGACGGTCGCCGCCACCGATTGCCCGCTCCAGTCCTCGCCGGTGATGGCCGACCAGCCGAGGTCCAGCGGCACCATGACGTCGCCGTCGATACCCCCGCCGTAGTCGCCGACCCAGAGGTCGGGGGAGGTCTCAGCAGGCGCCGGGACGACCGTTCCGCAGGCCTCGAGCCCGGGGATGGCGGGCGCCTCGGGCTCCTGCGTCACCGAGGGGGCCGCGGTGGGCGTCGGCGTCGGTGTGGTGCTCGGCGTCGGCGTCTGCGTCGCCGGGGAGGAGGGCGAGGCGACGACCGGATCGGCGCCGTCGTCGCCGCCGGCAAGCGCCACGGCGGCGGCCACGCCACCGACGACGAGAAGGACCGCGGCCGCGAGGACCGCGACGCCCCATGGGCGCCGGTACCAGCGGACGGCAGGTGGTGCACTGGTCCTGTCCGGGCCGTGCGCCTGGTGCTGCGGGTGATCGATGCTGTCGCGCGCGTCCATCTGTGCCCCCGTTGCTGCTCGATCGGCCGCCCGGCTCGGGTCGCCGACGGGGCCGACCGTGACGTCGGGGCGCTCATGACCGGTCTACTCTCCTGAGCCCTGTGCGCGCGGCCGATCGGTGCGCGGATCGCCTCGCTCGCTTCGCGCGTGACCGGGTCGATCGGGCGTTGAAGACGCACGTGGGCCCGTCCTCGAGAGGACGGGGCCCACGTGTGGTGGCGGCTGGTTCCGGAAAGGTGGGTGACCTGGAGCGATGTGCGCGTGGGCGTGATCGCTCCACCGGCTAAGGGCGGGACGCTCCACAGCCGCAGGTCAGAGGCCCGTGGTTCAGGAGGGTGTGGGCCAGTCGGCGTCGGTGGGTACGCCGTAGTCGGGGTTGGCGAGGTTGGTCCAGTCGCCGAAGGCGGGGCGGTCGAGCCAGAAGCCGTCGACCGGGGCGTCGGTGATGGTGGCCTTGTGCAGGAGGCCGTCGCGTTCGTCGAACTGCACGCTGCCGGTCCGGTCGGGCCGGAACTCCTCTCTGATGACCCGTGTGGCCTGAGTGAGGTCGTAGCGAGTGTCCTGGTCGGGGTAGACGTACGTCCAGCAGATCCACCGCCACAGTCGCCCGTCGATGACGTCGTAGTCGGTCGTGCGCCAGTTCGACCCGCCGGGCGTGAAGAACCTCACCCGAATCCGCCCCGAGGCACCCCCGCCGATCACCCACCGCGGGATCGGGTTGCCGTCGGCGTCCCGGCTCACCGCATCGACGACCTCAATGCCGTCCTCGCCGTGGTACGCCTCCTGCGCCTCGGCCTCGGTCAGCCACCGGTGCCGCATCACCGGCCGACGCGTGAAGTCGTTCCACTGCGTGGTGTACAGCACGTCCTCGGTCACCCTGCCTCCTCTAGCCGGTCAGATTGTAGGAGTGGCCCGTGACGTCACGGATCCTCACGAGGTTCTCGGTGGCGTAGTCCAGCACCGCCTGCGGTATGCCGTTGGGCTGGACCGGGACCTCGAGCACGCGCCCCCCGGTCATCGGTCTACCGATGACGTCGTCGACGTGTCCCAGCTGGGCCTGGTTGGCGGGTGTGTCTGCGACGACCAGGTTCGCTCGCCCTGGGTTGTACTTGTCCAGGATCTCGTCGATGTAGGTACGGGCGGTGGCTTCGGTGACTGCGGAGAGGTCGGTGAGCTTGCGGGAGACGATCTCCTCGCCGGGGTTCATGGAGTCGAGGCGGAACCTGCCGACCAGGTTGCCTTGGTTGTCGAGCTGGTCGATCCAGACCTGGTTGGCGGTGTAGCGGTGCTGCTGGGTCCAGTCGAACTGGGAGCCGGCGAACATGCGCCGCATCCAGTCCGGGGTCCCGGCGCGGTCCATGAGCCGCTGGTACATCTCGATCTTGGACTGGGCCAGGGCTGACAGGCCGGACCGTGTTGGCAGCTCATCGACGATGTCGACGCCTCGGCGCAGGGTGTTCAGGCCGCGGGTGACCGCGCCCGCCCCGGCGACCGCGGTCAGGGCCAGGTCGGGGAACAGGGCTCCCCACCACCGGCCGGGGTTGTCGTGCAGGGTCTGGGTGTCCAGCAGGATCGGGACCGCCTGGTCGGGGTTGTCCAGCAGGTAGGCGCCGGTGTCCCACGCGCCCCGGCCGATCTCGAGGGCGTCGTCGACCACGCCGCCCGGGTCGACGGCCAGGCGGACCATGTTGAACTTCCAGACCAGGCCGGCCAGACCGGCGACCCAACCCCCGATACCACGCAGGAACTCATCCAGGTGAACCGCCCGTCGGGCAGCCCGTCGGAGAACTGGTCCATCACCCGGGCCGCCGCCTGGGCCGACAGGCGCACCTCCTCGCGGGCAGCGGCCAGGATCTGCTGGGCGGCCTCGGCCAAGTCTGCGCCGCGGCCATCGCCCACGATGCTCGGGGTCGGCGGCGGCCACCCACCCCGGCTCGACGGCATGGCCGGGCCCCGGATCTCCACCGCCCCGAGCGCCTTGGCCTGCTCCCACAGGCGCACCGCGACCGACGCCCGCTCCCGCGCCCACCGGATCGTGTCCACGTGCCCGGCCAGGACCGTGGCCACGACGCGGTACAGGTCGCTGTTGACCGTCAGCGCGTCGACCAGGGCGGCCCGGTGCTCGTTCGCGGCGACCGCCGTCTCGCCCTCCCACGACGACACATACCCGCGAGCGAGGTCCTCGGCCGCCAGCGCGAGATCCTCCGCTCGCGCGGTCAGGTCGTCGATGTCCGCCCGCAGACCCGACAACGACCCCGGAACCAGCACCACCGGGTCAGAGGTGTACCCCAGCTCGGGGTAGCCGCCCACGCGCGCCATCAGTACGGCATCGCCTGGAAACCGTCGGCCACGCTCGCCTCGAGCTCCTCGAACGCGAACGCCGCCCCACGCATCTGCACGCCCAGGTCCCCGGCATCCTCACCCAGACCCCTGGACAGGTAGGTGAACCGCCCGGCGAACCGGCCCGCCGCCGCGCTCAGGTCGCGGTCGCCGTACCCATCGTGCGCCAGCAGCACCCCGCGGTTGGCCGAGGCCACCACGTCGTCACCAACTCGCACGAAGGTCGACCCCCGAGCCCGAAGCTCGTCCGTGTCGACGCCAAGCCCAGCCGCATCCGCCATCGATCCGCCCCCACAGACCACACAGCCGTCGCCGCGAGGCTAGCGCCGGGATGGAGGACGGAAGGTGCGGACCAACCAGATTCACCCGGCGGGTGTGGCTGGGCAGCAGAAGCCGGCAGCGCCAGCGCCGACGAAGCGAAGGAGCCCCGGACCTGGTGGTCCGGGGCTCCTTCGTCGTCCTGCTGGCTGACTTTCCGGAAGTCATCGACGTGACTTTCCGGAACCAGCCGTGGTGCCCGAGACAGGACTCGAACCTGCGACCTTCTGCTCCGGAGGCAGACGCTCTATCCGCTGAGCTACTCGGGCGGGACGGTCCGCAACCTTACCAGGACGGGCGGGGCGGCGGTCGCCGGTGGACAGCCGCCGTGCGGACCTCGGTCAGGCGGGTACCGGGTCGTCGCCGATGAACAGCGACAGGTAGTCGTCGATCTCCGTCATGGCCCGCGTCGTGTCCCCGGTCTCGATGGCGTCCAGGAGCGCGGTGTGGGCGACGTCGTGCTCCTCGGCCGGGTGCTCGAAGTTGAACCGGATGTTCGCGACGACGGCGTCGAGCAGGGTCTCGTAGATCGCCAGCAGGACCGGATTCCCGGCTGCCTCGGCGATGCCGCGGTGGAAGGCCAGGTCGGCCACCGTCGCGGCGTCGAGATCGCCGGCCGCGTAGGCGGCAGCCCGCTGGTCGTGCAGCTCCGTCAGGGTGGCGAGCTGCTCGTCCGACCGGCGCTGGGCCGCCAGACGCGCGGCCTCGACCTCGAGGCAGCGGCGCACCTCGAGCACGTCGCGCTGGTGGGCGCCGGCGATCTGCCGGCCCATGGCGGTGCCGAGCTCGGAGTCCGAGATCACGTAGGTGCCGGAGCCCTGGCGACGCTCGAGCATGCCGGCGTGGACGAGCGACTGGACGGCCTCGCGGACGGTGTTCCGGCCGACTCCGATGAGCTCGGTGAGCTCGGGCTCCGGCGGGATGCGCGTGCCGACGGGCCACGCGCCCGACGTGATCTGCTTCCGCAAGCGCCCCACCGCCTGGTCGATGAGGTTCGTGCGCCGAGTCATCCCACCTCCCGGGGGTCAGTGAGAGGAAGTCAACACCCGTCGGGGCATCCCGCGCACCCCGCCGCACCGTGGGCGCCCGCTTCCCCCGGGCTGTGGGCGCGTGGGCGCCGGGGCAAAGGTGGGAGGATCTCCGGCGATGTCCCTCGTCCCGGTCGATCCACCCGCGCCATGGCGCGGGCGCCTCGTCGTCCTCGCCGGCCTCGTGCTGGTCTCCTTGAACCTGCGGGTGGCTGTGGCCGCGGTGTCGCCGATCCTCGACCTGGTGCGCCGGGACGTCCCCTTGAGCACCGCCGACGCCGGGCTGCTGGGCGCCGCGCCCGTGCTCGCCTTCGCCGTGTTCGGGGCGCTCGCGCCTGCGGTCGGCCGCCGGTGGGGCCTCGAGCCCGCCCTGGTCGCCGCGATGGCGTTGTCCGCCCTGGGCGAGGTCGCCCGGGCCGCGGCCACCTCGCCCGCCGGGTTCCTCGTCTTCTCCTTCGTCGCGCTCGCGGGGATGGGCATGGGCAACGTCCTGGTGCCACCGCTGGTCAAGCGCTACTTCCCGGACCGGATCGGGGCGGTGACGGCGGCCTACGCCGTCGGCATGGCGGTCAGCGCCGCGCTCCCGCCGCTGGTCGCCGTGCCCGCGGCGCAGGCCGTCGGGTGGCGGCAGGCGGTCGGGGCGTGGTCGGTGGTAGGCGTGCTCGCGGTCGTGCCCTGGCTGGTCGTCGTGGCCCGGTCCGCGGCGGCGCGCAGCCGCCTGCGTCCGGTGCTCGAGCACGTGGCGACCGGTCCGCACCGGCGCGGGCACGTCTGGCGGGCCCCGCTGGCCTGGGCGATGGCGGTCACCTTCGCGATGAACACGGCGAACGTGTACATCGTGTTCGCCTGGCTCCCCGACCTGCTCGGCGACGTCGGGGTCGGGGAGGTCGCCGCGGGCCGATGGCTCGCCCTCTTCAGCGCCCTCGGGCTCGTCTCCGCCCTCCTCGTCCCGCTCGTGGCCGTGCGCGTGGCGAACCCGTGGTGGCTCATGGTGGCGTTCGCGGCGCTCTACGTCGTGGCGTACGTCGGGCTCCTCGTGAGCCCGACGGCGCCCCTGTGGCTCTGGGTGACGCTGCTGGGCACCGCGCCCGGCTCGTTCCCGCTGGTCCTCACGCTCGTCGGCCTGCGCACGCGCACGGCCGACGGCGCCGCGGCGCTCTCCGGCTTCGTGCAGGGCCTCGGCTACGCGCTCGCCGCGGCCGGGCCGGTCGCCGCCGGTCTGCTCCGGGAGGCGACAGGGGACTGGACTGCCACGATCGCGATGCTGCTGGGCATGGTGGGCGTGCTGGCCGTCGCCGGGGTCCTCGCGTGCCGCCCGGTGATGCTCGAGGACACCTGGGGCGGGCCTGGCGGACGCGCGGTCGCGGCCGCACCGGCGAGCTCACGTACCGGGCGGACGGCGTCGGCTCGCTAGGCTTTGCCGGTGACCCCCGCAGAGCTCGCCCAGTCGCTGCACGCCGTCCTGACCGGCCTCGTCGCACACGGCGCCGTCGCGCTGTCCGCCGAGGACCTGCCGCAGGAGATCGTCGTCGAGCGACCGCGGCAGCGCGAGCACGGTGACTGGGCGACGAACGTCGCCCTGCAGCTGGGCAAGAAGGCCGGCATGACTCCGCGCGACCTCGCCGCGCTCGTGGCCGCGCGCCTGGCCGCCGAGCCGGGCATCGCGAAGGTCGACGTCGCAGGCCCGGGCTTCCTCAACATCACGCTCGAGGCGGCGGCCGCCGGGCGGCTCGCGCAGGCGATCGTCGAGGCCGGCCCGGCCTACGGCACGAACGACGCGCTCGCAGGCGAGCGGATCAACCTGGAGTTCGTCTCGGCGAACCCGACCGGGCCGATCCACATCGGCGGCGCGCGCTGGGCCGCCGTCGGCGACTCGCTCGCCCGGCTCATGCAGGCCTGCGGTGCCGAGGTGACCCGCGAGTACTACTTCAACGACCACGGCGCGCAGATCGACCGGTTCGCGCGCTCGCTGCTCGCCCGCGCCCGCGGCCAGGAGGCGCCCGAGGACGGCTACGGCGGCGCGTACATCGAGGAGATCGCCTCGCGCGTCGTCGCCGACGCCGTCGCGGCCGGCGAGCCCGACCCGACGCACCTGGCCGACGACGCCGCGCAGGAGATCTTCCGGGCGCGCGGCGTGGCGCTGATGTTCGACGAGATCAAGGCGACCTTGCACACGTTCGGCGTCGACTTCGACGTCTACTACCACGAGGCCTCGCTGCACGAGTCGGGCGCGGTGGAGCACGCCATCGCGCGGCTGCGCGAGCTCGGCCACGTCTACGAGTCCGAGGGCGCCACGTGGCTGCGCACCACGGAGTTCGGCGACGACAAGGACCGCGTCATCGTCAAGTCCGACGGCGACGCGGCCTACATCGCCGGCGACCTCGCCTACTACCTGGACAAGCGCGAGCGCGGGTTCGACCGGGCGATCATCATGCTCGGCGCCGACCACCACGGGTACATCGGCCGGATGATGGCGATGTGCGCTGCGTTCGGCGACACCCCGTGGGTCAACCTCGAGATCCTCATCGGGCAGATGGTCAACCTCGTCAAGGGCGGCGAGCCTGTCCGGATGTCCAAGCGCGCGGGCACGGTCGTCACGATCGACGACCTCATCGAGGCCGTCGGTGTGGACGCCGGCCGGTACGGGCTCGCCCGCTCGTCCGCGGACTCGGCGATCGACCTCGACCTCGACCTGCTCGCCTCGCGCAGCAACGACAACCCCGTCTACTACGTCCAGTACGCGCACGCGCGCACGGCGAACATCGCGCGCAACGCCGCCGACCTCGGGGTGCGCCGCGAGGACGGGTTCGACCCGTCGCTGCTCGACCACCCGAGCGAGTCGGCGCTGCTCGGCAAGCTCGCGGAGTTCCCGCGCGTCGTCGCGCAGGGCGCCGAGCTGCGCGAGCCGCACCGCGTCGCCCGGTACCTGGAGGAGCTCGCCGGGGTCTACCACAAGTGGTACGACCAGCAGCGGCGCGTCGTCCCGTTCGGCGAGGAGGAGGTCTCCGACGGCCACCGCACGCGTCTGTGGCTGAACGACGCGACGCGCACCGTCCTCGCCAACGGCCTGGGCCTGCTCGGGGTGAGCGCGCCGGAGCGCATGTGAGCCTCGACCCGCACGTCTGGCCCGCCGGCGCACGGCGGGGCGACGACGGTGCGCTGAGCGTCGCCGGCGTGGACCTGCGGGACCTGGCGGCCGAGCACGGGACGCCCGCCTACGTCCTCGACGAGGCCGACTTCCGGGCCCGCGCCCGGGGCTTCCGCGAGGCGTTCGAGCGCGCGTTCGCCGCCGTCGGCGCGGGCGTCGACGTGTACTACGCCGGCAAGGCGTTCCTCTCGGTCGCCGTCGCGCGCTGGGCGCACGAGGAGGGCCTGCGGATCGACACGGCGACCGGTGGCGAGCTGGCCGTCGCGCTGCGCGCGGGCGTCCCGGGCGCCGACATCGGGCTGCACGGCAACAACAAGTCCGACGCCGAGATCGAGCGCGCGCTCGCCGCCGGCGTCGGGCGGATCGTCGTCGACTCCCTCGGTGAGGTGGACCGGGTGGCCGACGCCGCCGCGCGTGCGGGCGTGCGCGCGCCGGTCATGGTGCGGCTCACGACGGGCGTCCACGCGGGCGGGCACGAGTTCATCGCGACGGCCCACGAGGACCAGAAGTTCGGCCTGTCGCTGGCCGGCGAGGGCGCCAGCCCGGCGATGGTGGCCCTGCTCGCGATCCTGGCCCGCCCGGAGCTCGAGCTCATCGGCGTGCACTCGCACATCGGCTCCCAGATCCTCGACCCCTCCGGGTTCGAGGCGGCCGCACGCCGGGTGCTCCAGCTGCGTGCGGAGCTGGCCGCCGCGACCGGTCACCTGCTGCCGGAGGTCGACCTCGGCGGCGGCTTCGGCATCGCCTACCTGCCGGGGGAGGTCCCGCTCGAGCCGGGTCGCGTCGCCAAGGACCTCGCCGGCGTCGTCGAGGGTGCGTGCGCCGAGCTCGGCACGCCGCTGCCGCGGATCTCGATCGAGCCGGGCCGCGCCATCGTCGGGCCGACCACCCTCACGCTCTACCGCGTGGGCACCGTCAAGCCCGTGACGCTGGAGGACGGCGGCACGCGCACCTACGTGTCGGTCGACGGCGGGATGAGCGACAACCTGCGCCCGGCGCTCTACGGTGCCCGGTACACGGCGGCACTCGCCTCGCGGCGGGGGGGCGCGACGACCGTGGCCGCGCGCGTCGTCGGCAAGCACTGCGAGTCGGGCGACATCGTGGTGCACGACGTCGCCCTGCCCGACGACGTCGCCCCCGGCGACCTCCTCGCGGTCCCGGCCACGGGGGCCTACGGCCGCTCGATGGCCTCCAACTACAACCACGTGCCCCGGCCCCCGGTGATCGCCGTGCGCGACGGCGCCGCCCGCGTCATCGTGCGCCGCGAGACGGAGGACGACCTGCTGGCGCTCGACCTCGGCTGACTCACCGGTCGTCCGACAGGCCCCGCGACTCGAGCCATCTGCGCACGCGCGGGTCGGTGGTGAGCGAGATCGCCTTGGCGAGCGCCGCGGGATCGCCCGACAGCTCGGCACGGGCCGCCCACGCGGGCTGGAAGCGCCCGATCCCCGGGTCGTCGATCGCGTCGAGGGCCGCGAGCCCGGCCCGGGCGCCGTCGACCCGCCCGATCGCGACCGCGAGCGCGGTGCGCGCACCGAGCGTCGGCGTGAGGGCGACGAGCGCCGCGTAGAGACGGCGCAGCGCGGCCCAGTCGGTCGTCCCGGTGCGGGCCCGGTCGCAGTGCACCGACTGGATGGCCGCCTCCAGCTGGAAACGCCCGGGCCGGCCGAAGGCGGCGGCCCGGCGCAGCAGCGACTCGCCCTCGGCCACGAGCGCCCGGTCCCAGGTGGCGACGTCCTGCTCGGACAGCGGGACGTAGTCGTCGCCGGTCCTGGCGGACGCCCGCGCCTGGGCGAGCGTGAGCAGCGCCGCCAGGCCCCAGGCCTCGGGCTCGTCCCCGAGCAGGACGGCCGTCGTGAGGGCCAGGAAGCGGGCCTCGTCCGGGAGCGGCGAACCCCCGAGGAAGTCGATCGCGTACGCGCCGTAGATCGCCTCGAGCACGGGTGGCAGCCGCTCGGGCATGTCCGCCCTCGTCGGGACGGCGAAGGGGACGCCGGCGCCCTTGATCCGGCGCTTCGCGCGGACCAGGCGCTGGGCCATGGTCGCCGTCGGGACGGCGAACGCGCGCGCGATCTCCCGCGCGTCGAACCCGAGGACCACCTGGAGCATCAGGGGCGTGCGCACCGGGGGGTCGACGCGCGGGTGGGCGCACGCGAAGAGCAGCTCGAGCCGCTTGTCGCCGATGGCGTCCACGTCCACCTCGAGCAGGTCGGCGGGGACCGTCGCCGCGTCGGTCAGCGGCGCGGCCGTGCGGTGGGCCGCCGAGCGGAGCGCGTCGCGCACCCGGTTGCGTGCCACCGTGAGCAGCCACCCTTCGGGGTTGTCGGGCACACCGACCTGGGGCCAGCTGCGCAGGGCACGCTCGAACGCGTCGGCGAGGGCGTCCTCCGCCGCCGGGATGTCCCGGGTGGGTGCTGCGAGGATCGCCACGAGGCGTCCGTACGAGGCGCGCGCCGCCAGGGTCGCCGCGGCGCGCGCCTCGTCCGTGGAGCTCACTGGAAGTCGAACGCCGTCCAGGCGCCGTCGGCGAAATGCGTCGCGCTCGGCCGGATCTCGACCGTGCCGTAGTGCACGGGCGGTGCCTGCTGCGCCCAGGCGAGCGCCGCGTCCAGGTCCGGGACGTCGATCACCACCGTGCCGCCGAGCTGTTCCTTCGTGTCGGCGTACGGGCCGTCCTGGACGACCGGCGTCCCGCTCGCGAGCGAGACCGTCGTCGTGTGGGCGACGGGCTGCAGGACCTCGGCCGAGATCAGCACGCCGGAGGCGTCGAGCGCCTTCGTGTAGGCGTCGAACGCGGCCATGCCCTCGGCCAGGGCCTCGGGGCCGAGCTCCTCGGCCGTCATCTCGGGGTAGTGGAGCAGGAGGGTGTAGCGCATGGTCGGTCCTTCCGTCCTCGGTGATCCTGACACCCTCATGACGATCGTCGGAAGGACGGATCGACACGACGCCGGGACGGGTTCCCGGCCTCGGCGGGTCCGCGCGTGGCATCGGCGCGGACAGCCGCTCGCGCGTGATCGGCTCACCCGTATCCTGGGGCCGCCCGGGCCCCTGCCCGGCGTGGACGAGGTCGGGAGCGTGAGGCGCGTGACGGTCCGGGTGGCTCTGATCGGGTGCGGAACGGTGGGCACCGAGGTGGCCCGCCTCCTCCTGACCAACGCCGACGAGCTCACCGCCCGCGTGGGCGACGAGGTCCGGCTCGTCGGGATCGCCGAGCGGTCGACCGAGGCGGAGCGCGACCCCGTCATCCCGCGGGAGCTCCTGACCACCGACTGGCAGGGCCTGGTCGCCCGGTCCGACGTGGTGATCGAGCTCATCGGCGGCGTCGAGCCGGCGCGCACGATGATCCTGGGCGCGATGGCGGCCGGGGCGTCGGTCGTCACGGCCAACAAGGAGCTGCTCGGCAAGGACGGGCCGACCCTCTACGCCGCCGCCGAGGCCGCCGGCGTCGACCTCTACTACGAGGCCGCGGTCGGGGGCGCGATCCCGCTGATCCGCCCGGTCCGCGAGTCGCTCGCCGGCGACCGCATCACGCGCGTGCTGGGCATCGTCAACGGCACCACGAACTACGTCCTGGACCAGATGGCGACGACGGGCGAGGACCTCGCCCTGGCCGTCAAGCAGGCGCAGGCGCACGGCTACGCGGAGGCGGACCCCACGGCCGACGTCGAAGGCTTCGACGCCGCGGCCAAGGCGGCGATCCTCGCCTCGCTCGCGTTCCACACCCGCGTGTCGACCGCGGACGTGCACCGCGAGGGCATCACCGCCGTCACCGCCGAGGACGTCGCGTGGGCGGCCGAGACCGGCCACGTGCTCAAGCTCCTCGCGGTCGCCGAGCGGCTGCCCGGCGACGCCGGAGTCGTCGCCCGCGTGCACCCGGCCCTGGTGCCCCTCGCGCACCCGCTCGCCGGCGTGCGCGGCGCGTTCAACGCGGTGTTCGTCGAGGCCGAGGCCGCCGGGCCGCTGATGTTCTACGGGCAGGGCGCGGGCGGCGTGCCCACCGCCTCGGCCGTGCTCGGCGACGTCATGACGATCGCGCGGCACCGGGTGCAGGGCGGCCGCGGGCCGGCGGAGTCGCGCTACGCGGACCTCCCCGTGCTGCCGATGGCGCAGGCCGTCACGCGGTACCAGGTGCGGCTGCGGGTCGCCGACCGGCCGGGCGTGCTCGCCCAGGTCGCGGGGGCCTTCGCAGCGCACGACGTGTCGATCGAGACCGTGCGGCAGGCCGTGGCCCCCGACGGGTCGACGGGCGAGGCGGCCGATTTGCTGGTGGTGACGCATCGCGCCAAGGAGTCCGCGCTCGCGGCCACCGTCGGCGCGCTCGAGGGCCTCGACGCCGTGTCGGCGGTCCTGTCGGTGCTGCGGGTCGAGGGGGCGTGATGGCCAACCAGTGGCGCGGCGTCATCGCCGAGTACGCGGAGCGTCTGCCGGACCACGTGCGCGAGCGCGTGGTGACCCTGGGGGAGGGCGGCACGCCGCTCGTGGCCGCGCGCGCCCTCTCCGAGCGCACCGGCGCGGACGTCCACCTCAAGGTCGAGGGCATGAACCCGACCGGCTCCTTCAAGGACCGCGGCATGACGACGGCGATCTCGTCGGCAGCGGCCCGCGACGTCCGCGTGGTGATCTGCGCCTCGACGGGCAACACGTCGGCGTCGGCGGCCGCGTACGCCACGGCTGCGGGGATGACCTGCGCGGTGCTCGTCCCGGACGGCAAGATCGCGATGGGCAAGCTGAGCCAGGCGGTCGCGCACGGCGCGCGCCTGCTCCAGGTGGACGGCAACTTCGACGACTGCCTCGTCGCGGCCCGCAAGCTCGCCGAGAGCTACGCCGTCGAGCTGGTGAACTCGGTGAACCCCGACCGCATCGAGGGCCAGAAGACGGCCGCGTTCGAGATCGTCGACTGGCTCGGCGACGCGCCCGACATCCACGTGCTGCCGGTGGGCAACGCCGGGAACATCACGGCGTACTGGAAGGGGTTCACCGAGTACGCGACGGACGGCCCCGCCACCCGGACGCCCATGATGTGGGGCTTCCAGGCCGCCGGCGCCGCGCCGATCGTCCTCGGCCACCCCGTCGACGAGCCGGAGACGATCGCGACCGCCATCCGGATCGGCAACCCGGCGTCCTGGCGACAGGCCGTCGAGGCGCGCGACACGTCGGGCGGCCTCATCGAGTCCGTCACGGACGAGCAGATCCTCGCGGCGCACCGGATCCTGTCCGCCGAGGCCGGGGTCTTCGTCGAGCCGGCGTCCGCGGCCGGCGTCGCCGGCCTGCTCATGCTCGCCGAGCAGGGCCGCGTGCCGGCCGGCGCCCGGATCACCGTGACGGTGACGGGCCACGGCCTCAAGGACCCGCAGTGGGCGCTGCGCACGCCCGACGGCGAGCCCGTCCAGCTGACCCGGGTGACGCCCGACGTGGTGTCGATCGCCGACGCGCTCGGCCTGGGCTGAGGGAGCGGACGATGCGACTGGTCTGCGACCACGTGCGCGTGCGGGTGCCCGCGACGAGCGCGAACCTCGGCCCGGGGTTCGACTGCATGGGTCTCGCGCTGGCCCACTACGACACCATCGAGGTCCGCGCGCTCGGCAGCACCGACGTGCGCGTCTCGGTCACCGGTGAGGGCGCCGGCGAGCTCCCGGACGGCGAGGACCACCTGGTCGTCCGGGCGATCCGGGCCGCGCTCGACGCCGTCGGGGCGTCGCAGGTCGGCCTGGAGCTGACGTGCGACAACCGGATCCCGCACGGGCGCGGTCTCGGCTCGTCGGCCGCCGCCGTCGTGGCGGGCATCCTCGCGGTGCGGATGATGATCAACGAGCCGGAGGCGCTGTACAACACGGCCGCCTTCAAGATCGCCACCCAGTTCGAGGGCCACCCGGACAACGCGGCGCCGGCGATCCTGGGCGGCGCCACGATCTCATGGACCGGCCCGGACGGCCCGCACGCGACGCAGCTGCCCCTGCACCCCGACGTCGTCCCGGTCGCCCTGGTGCCCCAGGTGCGCCTGGCCACGCGGACCGCTCGCGGCGTCCTGCCGGGCACCGTCCCGCACGCCGACGCCGCCTTCACCGCGGGCCGGTCCGCCCTGCTGGTCCAGGCGCTGTGCCACCGTCCCGAGCTGCTGTTCGACGCGACGGCCGAGAAGCTGCACCAGGAGTACCGCGCGCCGGTGATGCCGTCGACGTGGCGCCTGGTCCGCTCGCTGCGCGAGGCCGGTCTCGCGGCCGTCGTCTCGGGGGCGGGCCCGTCGGTGCTCGTCCTCGAGCGCGCGAGCGCGGGGGACGAGTCGGCGGCGATCCGCCGGCAGGTCCTCGCGGAGACGGGGGAGGACTGGGCCGTCGTCGCCCCGGGCATCGCGGCGGACGGGGCCCTCGCCGAGCGCCTCTGAGGCACGCGGGGCCCGCCCGGCGGGTCGGCGCCGGCCGTGCCGGGAGATCACCCGGGAGGGCCCCGCAGCCCTTCCTGGCGGGTGGTACCGTTGGGGCCAATCCCCCGGAAAACCCCAGCGGTCACGGTGCAACCACGCACGCGCCGTCGCCGCGGTGCAGGGGGATCCCGTCACCGTCACGATCGCTCAGCGATCCCGTGGCGGGCGAACGCGCCGGAGCACGTCCGGCGAACTTCCGCGGCCCGTGTCCTCCGGCCGCCGACGAGGGGGAAGGACCTTCGTGACAGA
Organism: Actinotalea fermentans ATCC 43279 = JCM 9966 = DSM 3133; assembly: GCA_000767215.1. Taxonomy (GTDB): domain Bacteria; phylum Actinomycetota; class Actinomycetes; order Actinomycetales; family Cellulomonadaceae; genus Actinotalea; species Actinotalea fermentans. Next base: position 226 of record AXCX01000008.1, on the reverse strand, counting down.
CACCATCGACGCAGCGTCGGGCACCGGCGGTGCCGCCGGCCGTGCCGCCGCGCTCAGCGCGCTCCGCCTGCCGGAGCTGCAGGCCCTGGCCAGCGAGCTCGGGCTCAAGGGCACGTCGGGCATGCGCAAGAGCGATCTCGTCGAGGCGATCCGTGAGCGTCGCGGCGGCACCGGAGGCGCCACGCGCGCGGCGGCCCCGCGCACGACGGCGGCGCGCACGTCGGCC
>AXCX01000717.1 GCA_000767215.1 Actinotalea fermentans ATCC 43279 = JCM 9966 = DSM 3133 | reverse complement strand
CAAGACGACGACGGCGCTGCACCTGGTCGCCGACCGGGTCACGTCCGGTGAGCTGGCGACCGACGATGTCCTGCTCCTCGCCCCGACGAGGCGCGCGGCCGCGCGGCTGCGTGACGAGCTCTCCGCCCGGCTGCGGCGGACCACCGGTGCCCCCGTCGTGCGGACGCCGTCGTCGGCGGCGTTCGCCGTCCTGCGGGCGCGGGCGACCCTGCTGGGCGAGCCGGCCCCGCTGCTGATCAGCGGCCCGGAGCAGGACCTGGTGCTGGCCGACCTGCTGGCCGGGCACGCCGAGGGCGAGGGCGTGCCCATCGCCTGGCCGGCGAGCGTGCCGGAGCAGGCGCGCACGCTCCGGGCGTTCCGCGACGAGCTGCGCGACCTGCTCATGCGCGCGGCCGAGCGCGGGCTGGGGCCCGCGGACCTCGCCCGGCTCGGCCGCACCCACGGGCGGCCCGAGTGGGAGGCCGCCGCGGCGCTGTACGCCGAGTACCTGGACGTGACGCGGCTGCGGTCCGGCACGCCCGACGCCGGGGCGCGCTACGACCCGGCGGTCATCGTCGACGAGGCGGCCGAGGCGCTGCACGCGTGGGAGGACGAGGTCAGCGCCCCACGGCCGCGCTGGCGCCTCGTCGTGGTGGACGACCACCAGGAGTCGACCGCGGCGACCGCCCGGCTGCTCCACGTCCTGGCGGGCGACGGCGCCGAGCTGGTGCTCGTCGCGGACCCGGACGCCGCCGTGCAGACGTTCCGGGGCGCGAGCCCGGGGCTCGTGGAGCGGGCGACGCTCGCGCCGGCCGGCAGCGAGCTCGGCGCGTTCGCCGCGGACGAGGTGGTGCTCACCCGGGTGTGGCGGCACGGGGCCGAGGTGCGGTCGGTCGTGCGGACCGTCACCGAG
>AXCX01000716.1 GCA_000767215.1 Actinotalea fermentans ATCC 43279 = JCM 9966 = DSM 3133 | reverse complement strand
AGCGCGACGACCGTCGGGCCCGAACCGCTGACGACGACGCCGAGCGCGCCGGCGTCCTCGGCCACGGCCAGCGTCTCCGCGAGCTCCGGGGCCAGCTCGAGCGCCGCGTGCTGCAGGTCGTTGCTGAGGGCGGCGCCGACCGCCTCCGCGTCGCCCGCCAGCAGCGCCCGCAGCAGCGCGTCGTCGACCACGGGGTCCGGGTCCACCGCCGCGCCGACGAGGGCGTCGAAGGCGCCGAAGACCTCCGGCGTGGACAGCCCACGGGGCGAGAGACCGACGGTCCAGTGGTACTCGCCGCGGCTGAGCACCGGGCTGAGCAGGTGCCCGCGCCCCGTGCCGACCGCCGTGCCGCCCTGCAGCGCGAACGGCACGTCCGAGCCGAGATCGGCCGCGAGCCGGGCGAGCTCGCTGCGGGGCAGTCCGGTGCCCCAGAGCGCGTCGCACGCGACGAGCGCCGCCGCGGCGTCCGCCGACCCACCGGCCATGCCGCCGGCGACGGGCACGTCCTTGCGGATCGCCAGGTGCACCCCGGCCTCGACGCCCGTGGCGTCGGCGAGCAGGCGCGCCGCCCGGACGGCGAGGTTGGACCCGTCGGTGGGCACCAGGCCGGCCTGCGGTCCCGTGACCTCGACCGTGACGTCGTCGGCCGGCGTCGCGACGAGCTCCTCCACGAGCGAGACGGCCTGGAAGACCGTGGCGAGCGGGTGGAAGCCGTCCTCCTGGCGCCGCCCCACGGCGAGGGACAGGTTGACCTTGCCGGGCGC
>AXCX01000715.1 GCA_000767215.1 Actinotalea fermentans ATCC 43279 = JCM 9966 = DSM 3133 | reverse complement strand
GGTCGCGGCGCCCGCGCCTGCAGGGCCGCGCGGTGGCGCGTGCGCGCCGGATCGCCGGGGGTGTCCGCACCGCGGTCGAGGACAGCATCCGGCCGGCGCTGGACACGCCTGCGGGCCGGACCGCCGTCGGCCTCGCGGAGCTCTGCCGGCCGCTGTGGTGGGTCGTCCGGGGTTGGCTGTGGTTCGTGCTCGTGGTGCGGGTGCTGGGCGTGCTGCGCTGGGGCGGCGTCCCGCCCGAGGTGAGCGTGCGCGACTTCGTGCCCGCCTCGCCCCTCGGCTGGCTGGTCGCGGGCGCGGCGATGCTCGCCTCGCTCGAGGTGGGGCGCCGGCGCCTGGCGCGGGGCACGTGGTCGCGCCGCGCCGCGCTCGCCCTGAGCGTGGCCGCCGTCGTCTCGCTGCCCTGGGCCGTCTCGACCGTCTGGGGCCGCGTCGACGGTGCCGGTGAGGCGGTGCAGTACGTCCCGTACGAGGTCGAGGTCCCGGTGCCGGCGGAGCCCGAGGACGGCGTCTACGTGGGCGGCATGCTCGTGAGCAACCTGTTCGTCTACGAC
>AXCX01000714.1 GCA_000767215.1 Actinotalea fermentans ATCC 43279 = JCM 9966 = DSM 3133 | reverse complement strand
TGCAGATCTTCGACGACCGCGGACGCCCGGTGCGCACCACCTACGACGGCGGCTGGCAGCTCTGGTCGCTGCCCGGCGTCGCGGAGCCGTGGCGCTTCGTGTCCGCGACCGACGCCGACGGGCGCGCGCGGTGGAACGTCTACCCGCTGCAGGGCGCCCCCGGGGCCGCGTGGGACGAGGACGGCGCCGGACCGACCCTCCTCGAGGGCGAGGCGCTGCGCACGCCGCCCCCGCCGTTCGCGAAGGCTCCGGCGCTCGGGCCCGCCGATGGCTGAGCGTCCCGCCCTGCTGCCGCACCCGCGCGTCGGGGGTGCGTTCGCCTCGCCCGTGCCGCCGGGGTCGGGCTGGC
>AXCX01000713.1 GCA_000767215.1 Actinotalea fermentans ATCC 43279 = JCM 9966 = DSM 3133 | reverse complement strand
TCCACGGCGGCGACGGCGTCGCGCAGCAGTGTGATCGCGTCCATGCCGCCTCCCTCCGAAACGGACTATTTAGCACTGGTGTACTAATGCTACCTAACGCGCCGAATCCCGACAATCCGCCCACAGCGAAACCCTGCCCGCCGCCTGCCCGCACCCGCGGCCCGCACCCGCGACCCCACCCTCGCCCCACCGTCCCCCCTCCACACCCCGCTCACCCGAACCCCCGCCACGCGCCCGTCCGCGGTCCTACCGTGGCGACATGAGCGCACCCCATGACCACGCCGAGCACCCCGCCGCGCCCCTGGACCAGGTCGCCCAGGCCGAGCGGCTCCGCTCCCTGCACACCCCTGGCAACCCGCTGGTCCTCGTGAACGTCTGGGACGTCCTGGGCGCGCGCGTGGTCGAGGCGGCCGGCGCGCGCGCGATCGCCAGCGCCAGCTGGGCCGTCTCCGCCTCGCTCGGCCTGCCCGACGGCGAGGGCATGACCCTGGCGGACAACCTCGCCGTCGTCGGCCGCATCGCGCGCGCCGTGGACGTGCCGGTCACCGCCGACTTCGAGCGCGGCTACGGCGCCACGCCCGACGACGTCGCGTCCGCCGTCGCGCGCCTGCTCGCCACCGGCGCGGTGGGCGCGAACATCGAGGACTCCCTCCTCGAGCTCGGCCGCACCGCGCGCGACGGCGTCGACCCGCTGCGCCCGGTCGACGAGCAGTGCGCGCGCCTGGCCGCTGCCCGCGCGG
>AXCX01000712.1 GCA_000767215.1 Actinotalea fermentans ATCC 43279 = JCM 9966 = DSM 3133 | reverse complement strand
GGGCCGCGGCTGGCCACCCGCGTGCTCGACGAGGGTGCGCGCGAGACCGTCGCCGCGGCCGGGCGCGACGCCGACCTCGTGGTCACCGTCGGTGGCTCGCGCGCCGACCGGGCGATGCGGGCGATCGACGACCTGCTCGTCGACATCGCCGCGCCGGGCCTGCGGACGGTCGTCCACGAGGTCGTGGTCTCGTTGACGGGCGCGACGACGCCCGTGCTCACCGTGGCGCGTCCGGACGCGTCGGGCCCGGGGGAGCCGGTGGCGGCCCCCGACAACCTGGCCGTCGGCCTCACGCTGCTCGACTCCCGGGTGCCCGCGGACTCCCTGGTGCGGGTGGTCGAGGGCGAGCTGCCGCGCGAGGGACGCGTGGCCGCGACCGACACCTTCCGCGTCGCCGTCCCGGCGGCGGCGGCGGAGGCCTGGGACGTGCAGGTGGGCGACGTCATGGTGCTCCCGAGCCGGCGCGTCGCCGCGCTCGGCGAGGAGCCGCCGACCGTCGCCGTCGAGGTGGTGGCGCTCGTCGAGGCCGTCGACCCCGACGCCCTCGTGTGGAGCGACGACGTCGGCGTGTGGACCGCCGGCCGCGGGGACGCGATGGCGCTCCTCGCGCCGCCGCAGCTGGCCGGCGCCCTGGACGCGGCGCTCGGTGGCACGGCGACCACCGTCCTGCGGTACGTGCCGGACCCGGCCCGCTTCGACGACGAGGTGGCAGGCCAGGTCCGGGCCGACCTGCGCCGGCTCGAGACCAGCGCGGAGACGCTGCTGCCCGCGCGCATCCAGTTCGGCGCCGCGGTGACGAGCGCGCTGCCCGAGGCGCTCGACGACTTCGCCCGCGCCGCCCGGTCCGCCGCGGCGCAGATGTCGGTGCCCACGCTCGGCGCGGCCGGCACGGTCGCGCTCGTCCTCGTCCT
>AXCX01000711.1 GCA_000767215.1 Actinotalea fermentans ATCC 43279 = JCM 9966 = DSM 3133 | reverse complement strand
CGCGGGCAGGTCGCTGTCGCCGCCCGCGCACCCACCGGCGGCGAGCACCGCCGTCGTCGTCACCACGGCCAGCGCCGCCCTCGCCGTCGCCGGCCGCGCCGTCCGCCCCGCTGCCGTGTTCCTGGTCCCGTGCACCGCCGGCTCCCCTCGTGGCCCTCTACCAGGAGTGTGTCCCGAGGACCCGCGCCGTTGCGGCCGATCCGGTGCGACGTCGCGCGTCCCGGTGCCCGGGTCCCCCGTAGGCTGCCCCGGTGACCGCGCGCCCGCTCCTCGTGCTGCAGCACGCGCCCTGGGAAGGACCGGCACTGGTCGCCCGCGCCCTCGCCGCGCGTGCGCCGGGCGTCGAGCTGGTCACCCGCTCGGTCCTCGACCACGCCGCTCCTGACCTCCCGGCCCCCGCTGACCTCGCCGGCCTGGTCGTCCTCGGCGGCCCCATGGGTGCCGACGACGACGCCCGGCACCCCGGGCTGGCCGCCGAGCGCTCGCTGCTGGCCCGGGCGGTCGACGCCGACCTGCCGGTGCTCGGCGTGTGCCTGGGGATGCAGCTGCTCGCGCGCGCCCTCGGGGCGGCCGTGCACGCGGGCCACGGCACCGAGATCGGCTTCGCACCCGTCGAGGTCCTCGCGGACGACCCGGTGCTGCGACCCCTCGGTCCTGCGCCGACGGTGCTGCACTGGCACTCCGACGCCGCCGAGCTGCCCTCGGGCGCCACCCTGCTCGCCCGCAGCACGGTGACGCCCGTCCAGGCGTTCCGCGCG
>AXCX01000073.1 GCA_000767215.1 Actinotalea fermentans ATCC 43279 = JCM 9966 = DSM 3133 | reverse complement strand
GGTCAGCCGCGCGACGCGGGCTCGTCCCGGCCGTCGCCCGCCTCGCCGCGCGACGCAGCGGCACCGCCGTCGGCGTCCCGGTAGCGGACGCCGCGCACCTTGCGGGTCATCGACAGGAACAGGGGGATGCACGCGACCACGAGCGCGAAGGTCACGAGGAACCCCGCGATGCCCGGCCCGGTCGCTGCGGCGGGCTCGGGTGAGGGGGTCGGCGTCGCCGCCGCCAGCGCGGCGCCCAGGGCGAGCGCCGTCGCGTGCCAGGTGGTCATCAGTCGTCCTCGATGTGGATGCCCGCGAACAGGTCGTCCTCGGGGAGGTGCACGGGTACGTGCGCGTGGGCGAGCTCGAACTCCTCGACGGGCCACACGCGCGCCTCGAGGTCGCGGGGCACGGCGAAGAAGAAGCCCTCCGGGTCGATCTGCGTGGCGTGCGCGCGCAGGGCGGCGTCGCGCGCCCCGAACCAGGGCGCCACCTGCACGCGCGTCGTGACCTCGCGCTCGGGGATCTCGCGCGCCTCGCGCGACTCGACCCAGTCCCCGTACGGCGAGTCGAGGCCGGCGTCCAGGAGCGCCTCGTGGATGGTGCGGATCTTCCGCAGCGAGAAGTCGTGGTTGTAGTAGAGCTTGCGGGGCTGCCACGGCGTGCCGCCGTCCGGCCCGTGACCGCGGTACCGGTCGGGGTCGCCGGCGGCACCGAACGCCTCGTAGGCCACCTTGTGGCACATCACGTGGTCGGGGTGCGGGTAGCCGCCGCTCGGGTCGTACGTCGTCATGACGTGCGGGCGGAACTCGCGGACCAGCGCGACTAGCGGCGCGGCCGCCTCCTCGAGCGGGACGAGCGCGAAGCAGCCGTCGGGCAACGGGGGCAGCGGGTCGCCCTCGGGCAGGCCAGAGTCCACGAACCCGAGCCAGTGCTGGCGCACCCCGAGCGCGCGGGCCGCGGCCGCCATCTCCCCGCGGCGCACCTCGGCCATCGCCTCGGCGGACGACGGCGGGTCGGGGTAGGAGGGGTTGAGGACGCTGCCCCGCTCGCCGCCGGTGCACGTGACCACGAGGACCTCGACGCCCTCCGCGGCGTAGCGCGCCGTCGTCGCGGCACCCTTGCTCGACTCGTCGTCAGGGTGCGCGTGCACCGCCATCAACCGCAGCCCAGGTCGCTCGACCACGCGGCACTCCTCCCCGGCCCGGTCGGGCCATGGGGACCATCGTGCACGATGCCGCCGACGACGCCCACCACCGACCCCACCAGGGGTCCGCGCACCCGCCGCGGTGCGAGAGGATCAGGGCATCGGCACAGGAGGACGCCCATGACCACCCAGCCCACGCCCGGGCCCGCGGCCACGCCGTCCGGCGCCCCGCTCGCGCCCCCGCCGGGCCGCTACGGGCGGACGACGGCGGGCCCGTCGCGGCGCCTCGTGGTGGTCGCCCTGGCGGCCGCGGGCCTCGCGGGGCTGGCGCTCGCCGTGTGGCTCGGCCTGCGCGTGGGTGTGGTCCCGGTGGACTGGCACGACGTCGGGTTCCGTGTCGAGGGTGACGACCTCATCGAGGTCACCTTCGACGTCACCCGGCCCGACCCGTCGCGTCCGGCGAGCTGCGTGGTGGAGGCGCTCAACGAGGGTCACGCCCAGGTCGGCGTGGTGACCGTCGACGTGGCGCCGTCGGAGGCGACGCGCGTGCGGCTGACGACGCCCCTACGGACGTCGGAGCTCGCCGTCTCGGGCACGGTCCGGTCCTGCCGCCTCACCGACTGAGTGGCTCTGAGCAGCAAGTTTGCTATCATTGTCGTTTCGCAGGCCGGGCCTGGGGATTCGCGCGCTCTCGTGGCGGCGTCAACTCCGGGGCTCGACGCGACCTGACGCGAACCGCCGCGCACGGGTGCGGCGACCCGGCGCGAGACGTACCGCGAGACGTACCCAGGACCAAGGCACGCCCACCAGGACGTGCCGCCCGGCACACCCCGTGCCGGACGACACACCCGCAGGCCGGAGAGGAGAGACCGTGGCCGAGACGACCGCCGCCACCTGGCTGACGCAGGAGGCTCACGACCGCCTGCGCGCCGAGCTCGATCACCTGAAGGGTGAGGGCCGCGCAGAGATCGCCGACCGCATCGAGGCGGCGCGCTCCGAGGGCGACCTCAAGGAGAACGGCGGCTACCACGCCGCCCGCGAGGAGCAGGCCAAGCAGGAGGCCCGCATCCGCCAGCTCGAGGAGCTGCTGCGCAACGCCGTCGTGGGCGAGGCGCCCCCGGACGACGGCGTCGTGGAGCCCGGCATGGTCGTCACCGCGACCGTCGCGGGCGACCGCATGACCTTCCTCGTCGGCTCGCGCGAGGTGGCCGAGGGCACCGGCATGGAGGTCTTCAGCGAGAAGTCCCCGCTGGGCTCGGCCATCGTCGGGCGCTCCGCCGGCGAGACCACCTCGTACACCACGCCCACGGGCGCGACCATCGAGGTCGTCATCCACGACGCGAAGCCGTTCGTGCACTGATCGATTCGTGCACTGACGACGAGCGCGCCACGAACCACGAGCCGGCCGGTCCCCACGGGGGCCGGCCGGTTCGCTGTTCCACCGGCGTGCCGGGCGGGCTCGCGGGGCGGGCCGAGCTCGCCAGTCAGGCCTCGCGCACGCGGAACCCTGCCGCGGTGAGCCGGGCGACCACCTCGGTGCAGTGCGCGGGGCCCCGCGTCTCCACCTGCACCTCGATCTCGACCTCGTCCACGCCGAGGTCGATGGCCGTGCGCACGTGCGAGACGTGCATGACGTTCCCGCCGCTGGCCGCGAGCTCCGCCAGGAGACCGGCGAGTGCCCCGGGCCGGTCGGTGATCCGGACGCGCATCTGCAGGTAGCGGCCCGCGGACGCCAGGCCGTGCCGCACCACCCGCAGGAGCAGCAGCGGGTCGATGTTGCCCCCCGAGAGCACGACGACGGCGGGCGTGGCCACCTGGAGCCCGCCGATCAGCGCCGCGACGCCGGCCGCGCCGGCCGGCTCCACCAGCAGCTTGGACTTCTCCGCGACGTGCAGCAGCGCGCGCGACAGGTCCTCCTCGGACACCGTGCAGACCGGCGCGTGACGCTCGGCGAGCACGGCGAACGGCACGTCACCCGGGCAGCCGACGGCGATGCCGTCCGCCATCGTGCTCATCGCCGTCACCGGCACCGGGTGCCCGGCGGCCAACGACGCCGGCCACGCGGCCGCGCCGGCCGCCTGCACCCCGATGACCTGGACGTCGGTCCCCGCGACCGCCGCCGCGATGCCGGCGGCCAGCCCGCCGCCGCCGACGGGGACGAGGATCGTGCGCACGTCGGGCACCTGGGCCAGGATCTCCAGGCCCACGGTCCCCTGGCCCGCCACCACGTCCGGGTGGTCGAACGGGTGGATGAGGACGGCGCCGGTCTCGTCCGCGAAGGCGCGCGCACGCACCAGCGCGTCGTCGATCGTCACCCCGCCGAGCACCACCTCGGCCCCGTACTCGCTGGTGGCGGCGATCTTGGGCAGGGAGGCGCCGTCGGGCATGAAGACGGTCGCGCGCACCCCCAGCAGGCGGGCGGCGAGCGCCACGCCCTGGGCGTGGTTGCCCGCACTGGCGGCGACGACACCACGGGCCCGCTCGTCCGCGCTCAGCCGGGACATCCGCAGGTACGCGCCGCGGATCTTGAAGGAGCCGGCCCGCTGGAGGTTCTCGCACTTGAGCACCACCCGGCCGCCCGCGAGCGCGGACAGTGCGCTCGACTCGAGCACCGGCGTGCGGTCGACGACGTCGGCGAGCACCGTGGCCGCGGCGGCCACCTCGGCCGGCCCGACCGGGCCGCGCGGACCGGACCGGCTCATTCCGTCTCCTCCTCCGAAACGACGGGAGGCGTGGCACCGGGTTCGCCGTCGAGGTGACGCAGCCACCGGTGCAGGCCCTCGGGATCCGTGCCGAGCTGGGGGAACTTGTCGCGCCCGTGCAGGTGGAGCACCACGGTGTTCAGGGTCGCCACGAACGGGACGGCGAAGAGCGCGCCGACGATGCCGGCGGCCAGCGAGCCGGCCGTGACCGACAGCAGCACGGCCACCGGGTGCAGCGAGACGGCGTGGCCCAGCAGCAGCGGCTGGAGCACGTGGCTCTCGATCTGCTGCACGGCCAGGACGATGGCGAGCATGATCAGCGCCGTCGTCGGGCCCTGGTCCACGAGGGCGACGAGCACCGCGATCGCGCCGGTGGCGATGGCGCCCACGAACGGGATGAAGCTCGCGAGGAACACGAGCACCGCGAGCGGGACGGCCAGCGGCAGGCCCAGGATCAGCGCCCCCAGCCCGATGCCGACGGCGTCGATCAGCGCGACGAGGATCTGCGTCCGCGTGAAGGCGGCGAGGGTCACCAGGCCGCGGCGGCCGGCCTCGTGCACGCGCAGCCGGGACGGCGCCGGCACCAGGCGCACCAGCCAGGCCCAGATGAGCGCGCCGTCCTTGAGGAAGAACAGGGTGGTGAACAGGGCGACGAGCGCGCCCGCGAGCACGTGCCCCACGGTCACCGTGGCCGACACGGCGCCCGAGACCAGCGTGCTGCCGTTCGCGCGCAGCTGGTCGCCGGCCTGGGTCAGGTACCCGTCGAGCTCCTCGCGGTCGAGCTGGAGCGGCCCGTCGGCGAGCGAGTCGAGCAGCTCGGTGAAGCCCGCCTGGGTCTGCGACCACAGGTCCTCGAACCCGTCGATGATCTGCCGCCCGGCCACGGTCACCAGGCCCGCCACGACGACCAGGAGGAGCACGACGGCCGTCGCCGCCGCGGCACCGCGCGGGAACCTCAGGCGCTGCTGCAGCGCGTTGACCAGGGGCGTGAGCAGCACGGTGAGCAGCAGCGCCACGACCACCGGGACCCACAGCACCTTGGACACGGCGAGCAGCAGCACGACCACGCCGATGACGCCCAGGATGAGCAGCACCCGCCAGGACCACGCCGCGGCGGCCCGCACGGACGCGGGTACGGGGTGCCCGGTCTCGCCAGGGAGCCCGCCGCTCACGCGAGGGCCTGACCGAGGTCGGCGACCAGGTCGGCGACGTCCTCGAGCCCGACCGACAGCCGGACCAGGTCGGCGGGCACCTCGAGCGCCGAGCCCGCGACCGACGCGTGCGTCATCCGCCCCGGGTGCTCGATGAGCGACTCGACGCCGCCCAGCGACTCGGCGAGGGTGAAGACCCGGGTGCGCGCGCAGACGGCCAGGGCGGCCTCCTCGCTCGTCGTCCGGAACGCCACCATGCCGCCGAAGCCGCGCATCTGGCGCGCGGCGAGCTCGTGCCCGGGGTGGCTCGGCAGGCCGGGGTAGATGACCTCGGTGACCGCGGAGTGGTCCTCCAGGAACCGGGCGACGGCGAGCGCGCTCGCGCAGTGCCGGTCCATCCGCACCGCGAGGGTCTTGAGGCCGCGCAGCGTCAGCCACGCGTCGAACGGCCCGGCGATCGCCCCCGACGCGTTCTGGTGGAAGGCGACGGCGTCCCGCACCGACGTCGTGCCCGTGGGCCCCTCCAGGCCGACCGGCAGCTGCGCGCCGTCGGCCACCACCAGCGCCCCGCCGACGACGTCGCTGTGCCCGCCGACGTACTTCGTCGTGGAGTGCACGACGACGTCGGCCCCGAGCGCGAGCGGCTGCTGCAGGTACGGCGTCGCGAAGGTGTTGTCCACGGCGAGGACGGCGCCCGCGGCGCGCGCCAGGGCGGAGATCGCCGCGATGTCGCTGACGGTCAGGAGCGGGTTCGTCGGGGTCTCGACCCAGACCAGCCGCGTCCGGCCCGGCTGGATGGCCTCGGCGACGGCGTCCAGGTCCGACAGGTCCACGGGCGTGTGCTCGATCCCCCACGGCCCGAAGACGCGCGCGATGAGCCGGTAGGTGCCGCCGTAGGCGTCGTTCGGCACGACGACGTGGTCGCCCGGTCGTAGCGCCGCGCGCAGCAGGGTGTCCTCGGCGGCGAGCCCCGACGCGAACGCGAAGCCCGCGGCGCCCCCCTCGACCGACGCGAGCGCCTCCTCGAGGGCCGCGCGGGTCGGGTTCGCCGACCGCGAGTACTCGTACCCGCCGCGCAGGCCGCCGACGCCGTCCTGCTTGTAGGTGGAGACCTGGTAGATGGCCGGCACGACGGCGCCCGTCGCGGCGTCCGGGTCGGAGCCGACGTGGATGGCGCGCGTGGCGAAGCCCGCGGCCGTCCAGTCGTGCTCGGTCAGCGCGGGCTCGATGTGCGCGGGCTCGGTGTGCGCGTCCTGCGCGCCGGGGCTCTCGTGGATGTCGCTCACGCGCTCAGGCTAGAGGCACTCGCGCCCGGGCGGCCCCCCGAGCCTGCGCGCGGTCCGGGGTGCGGAGCGAGCGTGGGAACACCCCACCCGCCACCGGGTGTTGGACGGGGTGCGTGCCACCCAAGGAGGCCCCATGTCCCGCACCCAGATGGTGACCCCCGACCGCGCCCTGACCGGCCGCGCGTCCTCCCCGTTCGTCGTCCCCGCCACGCACGCCGTGCTGGGCACCCCGCTCGCCGGGCCCTGGCCCGAGGGCACCGAGGTCATCGGCCTCGCGCTCGGCTGCTTCTGGGGCGCGGAGAAGGAGTTCTGGCAGACGCCGGGCGTCGTCGCGACGGCGGCCGGCTACCAGGGCGGCTACACCGCCTACCCCACGTACGAGGAGGTCTGCACGGGCCTGACCGGCCACGCCGAGACGGTGCTGGTCGCCTACGACCCCCAGGTGCTGCCCACGACCGAGCTGCTCGCGACGTTCTGGATGCTGCACGACCCCACCCAGGGCTACCGGCAGGGCAACGACGTCGGCACGCAGTACCGGTCGGCGATCTACGTCACGACGCCCGAGCAGGAGGCGGCCGCCCACGCCACCCGTGAGCTGTACGCCGCCGAGCTCGCGCGGCACGGCTACGGGGCCGTCACGACCGAGATCCGGCCGGCGGACGGCGAGCCCGGGCCGGACGCGGCCGGCCCGTTCTACTACGCCGAGGCCTACCACCAGCAGTACCTGCACAAGGTCCCGCACGGCTACTGCCCGGTGCACTCCACCGGCGTCGCCTGCCCGCTGCCCACCGCCTGACGACCCGGCCGACGACCCGGCCGACGACGCGCGCGAACCCGGCTGACGACCCGCCGGGAGGATGACCCGGTCATCCTCCCGGCGTAGTCGCACGCCCGCCGAAGATCGGCCGCGCGGGCGTCCCGCTCCTCCCCCGCCGCGACCTAGCGTCGTCGGCGTCAGAAGGAGGAGACCCATGATCGAGGCCATCGGCCTGACCAAGCGGTACGGCTCGACGACCGCCCTGGACCACGCGACCTTCACCGTCGCGCCGGGCCAGGTCACCGGCTTCCTCGGCCCGAACGGTGCCGGGAAGTCCACGACGATGCGCATGGTGGTCGGCCTGGACCGGCCCACCGCCGGCACCGTCACCGTCAACGGCAAGCCCTACGCCGAGCACGCCGCCCCTCTGCACGAGGTCGGCGTCCTGCTCGACGCCAAGGCGGTCCACCGCGGCCGCTCGGCCCGCAGCCACCTGCGCGCGCTGGCCGCCACGCACGGCATCGGCCGGGCCCGCGTCGAGGAGGTGATCGACCTCACCGGGCTCGGCTCGGTCGCTAACAAGCGGGTCGGCGGCTTCTCGCTCGGCATGGGCCAGCGGCTCGGCGTCGCGGCGGCGCTGCTCGGCGACCCGCAGACCCTCATCCTCGACGAGCCGGTCAACGGGCTCGACCCCGAGGGCGTCCTGTGGATCCGCACCCTCGTCCGCTACCTCGCCGCGCAGGGCCGCACCGTGTTCCTGTCCTCGCACCTCATGAGCGAGATGGCCCAGACGGCGGACCACATCATCGTGCTCGGCCGCGGCCGTGTCATCGCGGACGCACCCGTGAGCGAGATCCTGCGCCGGGCCGCGGGCTCGATGGTGCGCGTCCGCACGCCCGACGCCGCCGCGCTCGCCGAGGCGCTGCGCGCGCCCGACGTCGAGGTCGCGTCCGTCGAGTCAGGGCTGCTGGAGGTCACGGGGACGACCGCCCCCGCCATCGGCGAGGCGGCCGCCCGCGCCGGCGTCGTCCTGCACGAGCTCACCCCGCTCACCGGCTCCCTCGAGGACGCCTACCTGCAGCTCACCGCCGACGACGTCGAGTACCACTCCGGCGGCCTGCCAGGCCCCGCCGTCAACGGTGTCCCCGCCCACGCAGCCCCCGCACCCATGGAAGGAGCGGCCCGATGACCGCCGCCACGCTCGACCCGAGCGGCTCCGTCGCCGCCGTGCCCGGCCGGAGCGCCGCCCGACCCGTCCGGGGCCTCACGTTCCCGGGCGTCCTGCGGTCGGAGTGGATCAAGACCTGGAGCCTGCGCTCCACGGTCTGGTCGCTCGGCATCGCGATCGTCCTGATGACCGGCACGACGGCACTCGTGGCCTGGGGCGGCAGCACCGACCCGGTGGCCGGCGAGCTCTCCGCCGCCGAGCTCATCGGCCCGGGCGGCTACTTCGCGCAGCTGGTCCTCGCCGTCCTCGGCGTGCTGACCATCACGGGCGAGTACTCCACTGGCCAGATCCGCTCCACCGTCGTCGCGGTGCCGCGCCGGATCCCGGCGCTGGCGGCCAAGGCGATCGTCCTCGCGGTCGTCGCGGCGCTCACCACCCTCGTCGGCGTCGTGACCGCCACGATCGCCGGGATGCCGTTCCACGACGGGCTCGGCGTCACGCTCGACCTGTCCGACGGCGAGACGCTGCGGCTGCTCGGCGGCATGCCGCTCTACGTCGCCGGCATCGCCCTCCTCGGCTTCGCGATCGGCGCCCTCGTGCGCAGCTCGCCGGGCGCGCTCGGCATCGTGCTGGGTCTGCTCCTCGTCGTCGAGCAGGTCGTGGCCGCGATCCCGCTGGCCTTCTTCGACCGCCTCGAGCCGCTGCTGCCCTCCAACGCGGGCAGCCGGCTCGTCATGACCCAGGCGAACGTCGACGCGCTGAACGCGGCCTCCGTCGGGGTCGACCTCGGCCCGTGGCAGGGCTTCGGGGTCCTGCTGACCTGGGTCGCCGTCCTCCTGGTGCTCGCCGCCGTGCTCCTGCGTAGGAGGGACGCCTGAGCATGACGGTGCACGGGGCGCCGGGCCCGCGCGACCGCTCCACGAGCGGCGCCGCGGGCCCGGCGACCCGGTGTCCCGCCGCGGACCGGAGCCCCATGGCCCCGCTCGCCGCGTCAGGCGTCGAGCGCCTCGAGGCGGGCGAGACTGAGCTCCCAGCCCTCGCGGTGGCCCTGGGCGTCGTCGGCGTCCGCGAGGCCCGTGTGGACCAGCACGAGCCGGGTCCCACCCTCGGGCGTCGGGCTCAGCTCGACGCGCACCGCGCTCACGACGTCCGACGTCGTCCAGCGCCAGGTGAAGGCGACCACGCGGCCGGGGACGAGCTCGGTGTACTCGCCCTCGGCGACGAAGCGACCTTCGCCCATGTCGACGCGGTACCGCCCGCCGACCCTGGCCTCCGCCTCGACGTCGAGCGCCAGGTCCGGGTTGGGGCAGAACCAGCGGCGCAGGACCGCCGGGTCGGTCCACGCCGCGAAGACGCGCTCGGGCGGGGCGGCCAGGGTGCGCTCGACGCGTGCCTGCGGCACGCGCGCCCGGTCGGCCTGCGCTCCGGTCGGGGCTCCGGTCATGTGTCCTCCTCCAGGACGTGCTCGAGCCGGTCGATGGCTGCGTGCCAGAAGGCGGTCGTCTCCGCGACCCAGGCGGCGACGTCGTCGAGGGCTGCGGGCTCGAGCGAGCACACGACGGTGCGGCCGACCTTGCTGCGCCGCACGAGACCCGCGTCCACCAGCACCGTCAGGTGCTTGCTGAACGCCGGCAGCGACATGGGGTACGGCCGGGCGAGCGTGCCGACGGTGGCGTCACCACGCGCGAGCCGCTCGACGACGGCGCGGCGCGTGGGGTCGGCCAGCGCTCCGAGCGTGTCATCCAACGGCATGGAGATACTTAACCAGACGGTTAAGTATCTCGCCAGAGTGAGAGGCTGACCCCCGTGAGTGCACGGTCGACGCGAGGGCGTGCCGCCGCCGACGCCACGGTCGGACCGGCCGTCGCCCAGGCGGGGCCGCCGCCCGCCGCACCCGCCGCCCCGACGACCGCCCCCGAAGCCGCGCCGTTCACCGAGCTGTCCGCGCGCCGCCTGGGCCCGGTCCGCCGCTACTTCGTCCGGCACCCGGTCGCCATGGACGTGCTGGTCATGGCCGTCTTCGTGGCGCCGGCGCTGCTCGGCGCGGTCGCCGACGCACAGCCCGCGAACGACAGCTTCGTCACCAGCTACCTCGCGCTCACGGTCGCGGCGACCGCCCTGCTGTTCTGGCGCCGCCGCCGCCCGCTCCTCGTCGCCGCGGGCGAGACCTTCCTCTTCTGCGCGAGCGTCTTCCTCACCGGCGGCGCCACGACGACGGAGATGGCCGTCGCCTTCACGATCTACGCCGTCGCCGCCGCGCGCCCCCTCTGGGTCGCCTGGTGCACGCTGGCCGCGACGCTGGCCGCGACCGCGGGCGCCATCTACCTCGTCCCCACCTTCGACGGCACGATGGCGGGGCGCACCAGCGCCTTCGCCGAGTCCGACCGCGTCGCGTCGGTGGTCGCCCTCGCCATCACCTTCCTCGTCGCGCTCGCCATCGGCATCAGCGTGCGCAACCGCCGCCTGCACGTCGCCGACCTCGTCGAGCGCGCCAACGCGCTCGCCCGCGACCGGGACCAGCAGGCGCAGCTGGCGCGGGCGGCCGAGCGCTCGCGCATCGCGCGCGAGATGCACGACGTCGTCGCGCACAGCCTGTCCGTGATGATCGCGCTGGCCGACGGCGCCGGCGTCGCCCTCGAGCGCTCCCCCGACCGGGCACGCGCGGCGCTCGACGAGCTGTCCGGCACCGGGCGCGCCGCCCTGGCCGACATGCGCCGCGTCCTCGGGGTGCTCGACACCGACCCCGACGCCGACGCGGCCGACGCCGCGCCCCTCGTCCCGCAGCCGGGGTCCGACCTGGACGAGCTCGTCGAGCGGTTCCGTACGGCCGGGCTGCCCGTGCGCGCGGTCCTCGACGCGCGCCTGCCCGAGGACGCCAACCTGCGGCTGGCCGTCTACCGGATCGTGCAGGAGGCGCTGACCAACACCCTGCGGCACGCGCCCGGCACCCAGGCGGTGGAGGTCGGCGTGCACCGGCACCCGGCCGCCGTCGAGGTGACGGTGCTCGACCACGGCGCAACCCTCGCCGTCCCGCCGTCGCCGGGAACCGGCCGCGGTCTCATCGGCATGCGCGAGCGCGCGGCCCTCTACGGCGGCACCGTCGAGGCGGGTCCCGCCGCGGGCGGCTGGCGCGTGCACGCATCGATCCCCTGGCCCCAGGAGGCGTCATGACCACGACAGTCCTGCTCGTCGACGACCAGGCCCTGCTGCGCATGGGCTTCCGGCTCGTGCTCGAGGGCGAGACCGACCTGGAGGTGGTCGGCGAGGCGGCAGACGGGCGCAGCGCGCTGGACCAGGTGGTCGCGCTGCGGCCGGACGTGGTGCTCATGGACGTCCGGATGCCCGGGATGAACGGCATCGACGCGACCGAGCGCATCGTCGCCGAGCACCCCGGCACGCGTGTCCTCATCCTCACGACGTTCGACCTGGACGAGTACGCGTTCGCGGCGCTGCGCGCGGGCGCGAGCGGCTTCCTGCTCAAGGACGCCAAGCCCGCCGAGCTCGTGGCGGCCATCCGCTCGGTCGCCTCGGGCGACGCCGTCGTCTCCCCGCGCGTCACGCGGCGCATGCTCGAGATGTTCGCGGACCGGCTGCCCGCCGACGCCGCGGGTGCGGACGCCGAGGCGGGCGGTGTGGACCCGCGGCTCGCCGAGCTCACCGCGCGCGAGCGCGAGGTGCTCGGCGCGGTCGCCGAGGGGCTGTCGAACGCCGAGATCGCCGAGCGGATGTTCCTGTCGGAGGCCACGGTCAAGACCCACGTCGGCCGCATCCTGGCCAAGCTCGGGGTGCGCGACCGCGTCCAGGCGGTCGTCCTGTGCTACCAGGCCGGTCTCGTCGGCCCCGGGCTGCACTGACGTCTGCGCTGCACTGACGTCCGGGCTGCACTGACGTCTGCGCGCCCCGGCACGGGTCCCGGCCCCCGTGCCCGGCATCCCCCTATCCTTGGGGGCGGCCCCGCGGTACGAGCGCCACCGCACCGTCCGAGCCGATCAAGGTGAATCATGTCCGACATCTCCACGCCCGAGGGCGGTGCGCTGCCGACCGCCGAGGGAACGAGCAGCGTTCGCGAGCCCCTCGTCCCCGACCTGTTCGCGGCCGACCCCTCTGCCCACGTCTTCGACGGGCGCCTGTACGTCTACGTGTCCCACGACCAGGACGCCGGCCTGCCCTTCGACGACGAGGGCGGCCACTTCGGTGGCATGGTCGACTACCACCTGCTGACCTGGGACGCGCCCGACGGCGCGGCTCGTGACCTGGGGCCGCTGCTGCACGTCGACGACGTCCCGTGGGCCGCCGGTCACATGTGGGCACCCGACGCCGCAGCCGCGAACGGCAAGTACTACCTGTTCTTCCCGGCGAAGGACCCCGACGGGGTCTTCCGCATCGGCGTCGCGATCGCCGACCACCCGGAGGGTCCGTTCGTCGCCGAGCCCGAGCCCATCGCCGGGACGTACTCGATGGACCCGACGGCGTTCGCCGACGACGACGGCACCCACTACCTGTTCTGGGGCGGGCTCTGGGGCGGCCAGCTCCAGCGTTACCGCGACGACGTCGCCGACCCGGCGAACGGCGTCCCGGCGGTCGGCGAGCCCGCACTCGGCCCGCGCGTCGCGCGGCTGACGCCGGAGCTCACCGCCCTCGCCGAGCCCTCGCGCGAGGTCGTCATCGTCGACGAGGACGGTGAGCCGCTCACGGAGGGTGACCCGCGCCGCTTCTTCGAGGGCTGCTGGGTGCACAAGTACGACGGCCGTTACTACCTGTCCTGGTCGACCGGCGACAGCCACCTCATCTGCTACGGGACCGCCGACGACCTCTACGGCCCCTACACCTACCGCGGCGTCGTGCTGACGCCCGTCGTGGGGTGGACGACGCAGCACTCCATCGTGGAGGCGGCCGGCCGCTGGTGGCTCTTCTACCACGACGCCCTCGCGTCGGGCGGGGTGCACCACATGCGGTCGGTGAAGGTGGCACCGCTGGACTACACCGCGGACGGCGAGATCGTCACGATCGAGCCCTGACGGACGAGCACCGAGGGCCGTGGGTGGTGCCACCACCCACGGCCCTCGTGCGTGTGCCGAGCTCGTGCGTGTGCCGAGCTCGAGCGCGGGTCAGCGGCGGTGCGTGCCCAGGACGTCGACCACGAAGACGAGCGTGTCGGTGCCGCCGATGCCCGCGCGCGGCATGCCCGCCGGGCCGTAGCCGAGGTCCGGCGGGATCGAGATGAGCACGCGGCTGCCGACGCTGGCGCCGACGAGCGCCTCGTCCCAGCCCTGGATGACCGCGCCCACGCCGATCGGGAAGCGCACGGGCGCCCCGCGGTCGTAGGAGTTGTCGAACACCCGGCCGCCCCAGACCTGGCCGAGGTAGTTCACCTCGATCTCGTCGCCCGCCTCGACGACGTCGCCCTCGCCGAGGACCAGGGGCTCGACGCCGAGGTCCGCCGGGGCCGGCGTGTCGGGGAACGTGATGACGGGCTTGTCCCCGAAGGAACCGGACGCCGTGGGGAGCATGAGACACCTCTCGGTCGACTCACGCGACGGGCGAGGCGCCGCGCCGCGGGACCCTCGCGGGCCTCCCCCATCCTGCCGGGTGGTCGGGCACCTGACGAACCGTGCGCCGCCGGGCGCCCGCTGCGTGCCGCTGCGGACGAGCGCCGCGGCAGCTCAGCACGGCACCGGTTTCCCAGGCTTGACACGGTGGCTAATGGCATTAGCCTAGGTGTCATGACCACCGAGATCCAGTACCTCGACCGCCGCACCGGTCGCATCGCCTACACCGTCCTCGAGCCGGCGGGCGCTCCCACGGACGCGCCGACCGTGGTCCTCTCCCCCGGCATGGGTGACCTCCGCGGGGTGTTCCGTGACGTCGTCGGGCCGCTGCGGGCGAGCGGCGCCCGCGTGGTGACGGCCGACCTGCGCGGGCACGGCGAGTCGGACACCACGTTCGAGAGCTACGACGTGCTGGCCATCGCGCGCGACCTCGAAGCCCTCGTCCAGCACCTCGGGGTGCCCGTCGTGCTCCTGGGCCACTCCGTCAGCGCGGGCGCCGCGGCGGTCGTCGCGGCCCGCCGCCCGGAGCTGGTCCGCTCCCTCGTCCTCGTCAGCCCGCACCTGACCGGCGGCGGGAGCGTCGCGACGCTGATCGCCCGGATCATGACCCAGGCCATCCGCCGCCCGATCGGCGCCGGCTTCTGGACGGCGTACTACCGGTCGCTGCACAAGGGCCGGCGCGCGGACTGGTTCGACGAGCACGTCCGCGCCGTGCGGGCCTCGCTGCGCGACGGCGCCCACCTGGTCTCCTTCGGCCGGCTCGCCCGCGCCCTGGTCACCAGCCACCACCCGGTGCCGCTGGAGGAGGTCGTCGCCCCGACGCTCGTGCTGCACGGCGCGCTCGACCCCGAGTTCACGGACCCGGCGGCCGAGCTCGCGACCGCGGTCAGCCGCCTCCAGGCCCGCGCCGCGTCGGTCGAGGGGCTGCTCGTCCCGGAGGCGGGCCACTACCCGCACGCCCAGCGGCCCGACGTCGTCGTGCCCGCCCTCCTCGCCCACCTGGCCCAGGTCCGTGCCTAGGGCAGGGCTCAACCGGGCCGCGGTGGTCGACCTCGCCCAGGCCGTCGCCGACGAGGCCGGCCCGGGCGGGTTCGACGGGCTCACGCTCGCGGCCGTCGCCGCGCGCGCCGGCGTCGCGGTGCCGAGCCTGTACAAGCACGTCGACGGCCTGGTCGACCTGCGTCGCGAGCTCGCCTGGCGGGCCGCCACCGAGTTCGCGGAGGCGCTGGCGGGCTCCGTGGCGGTCCGCT